>JBDKLR010000052.1:0-8853 GCA_039795515.1 Pseudomonadota bacterium
TCCCATTCATCGGTGACCACCATTTCACCGGGCTGGTCTTTTTCGCCTTCTTTCCACTCTTCCTTGCGCATCAGGATGGGCAGGGCGATGTGGTCGGCGTACTTGCCAATGATGCTTTTGATCTTCCAGTTGCTCAAAAACTCTTCGGCGTCGTCGCGCAAATGCAAGATGATGTGGGTGCCACGTTGGGCTTGGGTGATGGTTTCCACCTCGAAGTCGCCGCTGCCGCCGCTGCTCCAGCGCACGCCCTCACCGGCGGGTGCACCGGCACGGCGGGTTTCCACCACGATTTTGTCGGCCACGATGAAGCCCGAGTAAAAGCCCACGCCAAACTGGCCGATGAGCGCGCCTTGGTCTTTGGCGTCGCTTTGTTGATCACCGCTGAGCTTGCTCATGAAGTCGCGCGTGCCGCTTTTGGCAATCGTGCCCAAGTGGTCGATGGCTTCTTGCTGGCTCATGCCAATGCCGTTGTCGGAGATGGTGATGGTTTTGGCCTTCTTGTCAAAGGCCACGCGGATTTCCAGGTTGGGCGCGTCTTCATACAAACCGGCGTTGTTCAGGGCTTCGTAGCGCAGTTTGTCGCAAGCGTCCGAGGCGTTGGAGATCAGCTCGCGCAAAAAGATTTCTTTGTTGGAATACAGCGAGTGGGTGACCAGGTGCAGCAGCTGGGCCACTTCGGCTTGGAAGGCGTGGGTGTGTTTTGTCATGACGGATCGCAAAAGAAAGACAGAAGTGAGCTTAACTGGGGGAATCGGACTGAATTTCAAGTCCTGCTGGGGGCATCAAAACCTTTCGGTCGACCCCAGGTAACGCCACTGTCCCACGGGCAACTGGCCCAACTGGATGCGGCCGATGCGCACCCGCTTCAACCCGACCACGGTCAGGCCCACGAGTTCACACATGCGGCGTATTTGACGTTTGCGGCCTTCTTTCAACACAAAGCGCAGTTGCTCGGGGTTTTGCCAATCCACCTTGGCGGGTTTGAGGGCTTGGCCGTCGAGGTGCAAGCCGTGACAAAGCCGCGCCAGTTGCTCGGCAGGGAACAGCGATTGCACATCGGTTTGCACCTCGCCAGCAGGTAAACGGCCGTACTGCACCCGCACCAAATATTCTTTTTCCACCTCCGAGTGCTCGCCAATCAGTTGCCGCGCGACCCGACCGTCTTGGGTGAGCACCAGCAATCCCACCGAATCGATGTCGAGTCGGCCTGCGGGGGCCAGCCCCATGCGCTGTTTGGGCATGAAACGAATGGGGGAACGGTCGTCGCGCCAGTGGTTGCGCGCTTCAATCAGGTTGATCGCAGGGGTGTGACCATCTTCCGCTTGGCCGCTCACATAGCCCATGGGCTTGTGCAACAAGATGGTGACCTGCTTGTCTTGTTGACCACGGGCCAGCTTGTCGACTTCAATGCGGTCCATGGGGCTCACGGGCTTGCCCAAAACAGCGGTTTCACCGTTGACCTTCACCCAGCCTTTGGCGATCCAGTCGTCGGCTTCGCGGCGTGAGCAAAGACCCAGCTCGGCCATGCGTTTGTTGAGTCGGATGTGTTCAGTCATTCGCGGTCAGTGTATGGCGGCGCAAGGCGTCCAGGTTCAACACTTTCACGCCGCCATAAACCACTTGGATCCATTGGGCCTTTTCAAGGCGCTGCAAGGCCATGTTGACCCGCTGGCGTGACAAGCCCACCAAGTACGCCAGCTCTTGCTGGGTGATTTGCAGCACCTGGCCGACGCCGGGGAACAGCACCGGGTTGAACAATGCGGCCAGGCTGCGCGCCACCCGCACATCGGGGTTGTTCAAGCGGTCGATTTCCCGCGCGGCGATGAACTGGCCCAAGCGTTCGTTGAGTTGGTTCATGATGAAGCGGTTGAAGCCAATCGATTCGCCCAGCAGGGTGTGAAAACTGGCAATCGGGAAACCCGCCACGACGCTGGCGCGCAAGGCCTGCACGTTGTAACGATAGGGCTCTTGTTTCAAGGCCGTGCCCTCGCCAAACCAGCCGCCCGAGGACACGCCGGTGAACGTGAGGCTGTCGCCACGGTCGGTGTCGATGCTCATTTTCAACAAGCCCTCGATCACCCCAAACCAGTACGTGGGTGCGCGTCCGACGCGGCAAACCACGTCGCCGGCCAAGGCGTCGCCCACCACGATTTGCGGCACCATGGTGTCGCGCTCCGTCGGGGTGAGCAGGTCCAACCAAGGAATGCTGGCCAATTCGGCGGCCGTGGGCGCACGGCGGCGTTGGTACAGGGTGAGTTCTTGGGTCATGCGCGGGTTTGCTTCTAGGGGTCTTCCCTGAATTGTCGTCCAAAAGACAAAAAAACGTCAAACTCAGCCCTAGGATAGCCCACCGCTGGTCAGCAGGCCGAACTTTTTCGCGCTTGTGGGACCGGTTTCAGGCTTGAGTGAGAGATGGACACCACTTTCCCCCGATTGATGCAAGACCACGCCCAGCAGCGGCCGAATGACACCGCGCTGCGTGAGAAGGAATACGGCATTTGGCAAAGCTTGTCTTGGGCTGCGTTGCAAACCATGGTGTCGCAGATGGCAAATGGCTTTCACCAAGCCGGTTTGCAACGGGGCGACCACATGGTGGTGGTCGGTGCCAACCGCCCGCGTTTGTACGCCGCCATGTTGGCGGGCCAGTCGCTCGGTGCCATTCCCATTCCGCTCTACCAAGACGCAGTGGCCACCGAGTATGTGTTCCCGATCAACAATGCCGAGGTGCGTTTCGCGGTGGTGGAAAACCAAGAGCAGGTCGATAAATTGCTGGACATCCAGCCCGATTGCGCCAGCCTCACCCATGTGTATTACGACGACCCACGCGGCTTGCGCAATTACAAACAAGCCGGTCTGTTCAGCCTGGACCAGTTGTGCCAAGAAGGCGCGCGCATGGCCGCACAACAACCCGATTTTTTGAAGACGCAGATCGCCCAAGGCCGTGCCGATGACGTGGCCGCCATGTTCTTCACCTCGGGCACCACCGGCAACCCCAAAGGGGTGGTGCACACCCACCGCAGTTTGTTGGACCGCGCCAAGGCCGGCGCCGACTTCGACCGCCTGACCCACCGCGAAGAAGTGTTGGCCTACATGCCCCTGGCCTGGATTGGCCAAAACATCTTCAGCTACGCCCAATGGTTGTGCTGCGGCTATGTGGTCAATTGCCCCGAATCGGCCGAGACGGTCACCATCGACCTGAAAGAAATCGGCCCCACCTATTACTTCGCGCCACCGCGTGTGTTCGAGGGATTGCTCACAAACGTGATGATTCGCATGGAAGACGCCAGCCCGATCAAGCGCAGCTTGTTCAAGTTTTTCATGGACGTGGCCCGCACCCATGGCCCCAAGCGCATGGACGGTGAGTCCATCGGATGGGTGGGCCGGGTGTTGTACGCCATCGGCGACCTGCTGATTTACGGCCCTTTGCGCAACAACCTGGGTTTCTCGCGGGTGCGCGTGGGCTACACCGCCGGTGAGGCCATCGGCCCCGATTTGTTCAGCTTCTACCGCTCGATTGGCATCAACCTCAAGCAGCTGTACGGCTCCACCGAAACCGCGGTGTTTGTGTGTTTGCAGCCCGACCACCAAGCGCGCGCCGACACCGTGGGCGTGCCTTGTGCGGGGGTGGAAATCAAGGTGGCTGATGATGGCGAAATCTTGGTCAAGTCGCCGGGCTTGCTCAAGGGCTATTACAAAAACCCCGAGGCCACGGCCGAGGTGCTCAACGCCGACGGTTGGTACAAAACCAGTGACGCGGGTTTCATCGACGCGCACGGCCATTTGAAAATCATCGACCGCGTCAAAGACGTGGGGCGCATCCAAGGCGGTGCCAACGACGGCGCGATGTTTGCGCCCAAGTACGTGGAAAACAAACTCAAATTTTTCCAGTTCATCAAAGAAGCCGTGGCTTATGGCGATGGCCGCGACAAGGTGTGCGTGATGGTCAACATCGACTTTGACGCGGTGGGCAACTGGGCCGAGCGGCGCAACCTGCCGTATGCAGGCTACACCGACTTGGCGCAAAAAGCCGAGGTCTATCAACTGGTGCTCGACTGCGTGGAGAAGGTCAATGCCGACCTGGCCGCCGACCAGTTGCTGGCCGGCAGCCAAATCAGCCGCTTCTTGGTGCTGCACAAAGAACTCGACGCCGACGACGGTGAACTCACCCGCACCAACAAGGTTCGGCGCGGATTCATCGCCGAGAAATACGCCGCCTTGGTGGGCGCGTTGTACGAGGGCAAAACCAGCCAGTACATCGAAACCGCGGTCAAGTTCGAGGACGGTCGCAGCGGCAGCGTCAGCGCCACCCTCACGCTGATGGACGCCAAAACCTTTGCACCTGTGGGACAGGCCGCATGAGCAAGCGCATTGGTGACGTCATCCTCGACGTGAAAAACATCTCGCTGAGTTTCGGTGGCGTCAAGGCCTTGTCCGACATCAGCTTCAATGTGCGCGAGCACGAGATCCGCGCCATCATCGGCCCCAACGGCGCGGGCAAAAGCTCGATGCTCAATTGCATCAACGGTGTTTACACACCGCAACAAGGTCAAATCACATTCCGTGGCCAAACCTTCAGCCACATGGACAGCCACCAGGTGGCGGTCATGGGCGTGGCGCGCACGTTTCAAAACCTGGCTTTGTTCAAGGGCATGAGCGTGCTCGACAACATCATGACCGGGCGCAACCTGCGCATGAAAAGCAATTTGCTCATGCAAGCCATACGCTTGGGACCAGCCGAGCGCGAAGAAATCGAGCACCGCAAACGGGTGGAAGAAATCATCGATTTCTTGGAGATTCAGCCTTATCGCAAAACCCCGGTGGGGCAACTGCCCTATGGCTTGCAAAAGCGGGTCGACCTGGGCCGCGCCTTGGCCTTGGAGCCGCAGGTGCTGCTGCTGGACGAACCCATGGCCGGTATGAACGTGGAAGAAAAACAGGACATGTGCCGATTCATCTTGGATGTGAACGATGAATTCGGCACCACGGTGGTCTTGATCGAACATGACATGGGCGTGGTGATGGACATCTCCGACCGCGTGGTGGTGCTCGATTACGGCAAAAAAATTGGCGATGGCACGCCTGACGAGGTGCGCCGCAACCCCGAGGTGATCAGCGCCTACCTCGGCACAGGGCATTGACTGACATGGCATTCTTTCTTGAAACCCTGCTCGGCGGCCTCATGGCGGGCATGCTGTATTCCTTGGTCGCACTTGGTTTTGTGCTCATCTTCAAAGCCTCGGGCGTGTTCAATTTCGCCCAAGGCGCGATGGTCTTGTTTGCCGCCCTCGCCATGGCGCGATTGGCCGAATGGCTGCCTGCGGCCACGGGCATCGACAACAAAATGCTGGTCAACCTCATGGCCTTTGCCTTGGCGGCAGGCGTCATGTTCATCGTGGCCTGGTTGATCGAGCGCCTGGTGCTGCGCCAATTGGTCAACCAAGAAGGCACCACCTTGCTGATGGCCACGCTGGGCATCACTTATTTCTTGGAAGGTTTGGGCCAGACTTTGTTTGGCAGCGACATTTACAAGATCGACATCGGCATGCCCAAAGAACCGGTGATCGCGTTCGAATCGGTGTTTGAAGGCGGCATATTGATCAACCAAGAAGACCTGATCGCGGCGCTCATCGCCGCCTTGCTGGTGGCATTGCTGTCCTTGTTTTTCCAAAAAACTGGCACAGGCCGGGCCTTGCGCGCCGTGGCCGATGACCACCAAGCCGCCCAGTCCATCGGCATTCCGCTCAACCGCATCTGGGTCATTGTCTGGTGTGTGGCGGGTGTCGTCGCCTTGGTGGCCGGCATGATTTGGGGCAGCAAACTCGGCGTGCAGTTTTCGCTGGCCACCGTGGCCTTGCGCGCCTTGCCCGTGGTGATTTTGGGCGGCCTGACGTCCGTGCCCGGCGCCATCATTGGCGGCTTGATCATCGGTGTGGGCGAAAAGCTGTCCGAGGTGTTCTTGGGGCCATATGTCGGTGGCGGCATCGAGATTTGGTTTGCGTATGTGTTGGCCTTGCTCTTCTTGTTGGTGCGCCCACAAGGATTGTTTGGTGAAAAGATCATTGACCGGGTGTAAATATGTTCTACAGAGAAAACGGTCAATTCAAAACCAGCTACCAAGCGGATCAGCAGATCTTCCCGATCCTGCAAGACCGCTGGTTCATCGCTTTGCTGTTAGCGGTCGCCTTTGTGGCGGTGCCCTTGTTGGCGACCGACTATGTGTTTCGCGCCATCCTGATTCCCTTTGTCATCATGGCCATGGCTGCGCTGGGCGTGAACATCTTGGTCGGTTACTGCGGCCAAATTTCGCTGGGCTCGGGCGCGTTCATGGCGGTGGGTGCTTATGGCGCTTACAACTTCTTCGCCCGCATCCCCGACATGCCCCTCATCCCCGCCATCGTCTTGGGCGGTTTGTGTGCCACGGTGTTTGGCATTTTGTTTGGCTTGCCGAGTTTGCGGGTGCGCGGTTTGTACTTGGCCGTGGCCACTTTGGCGGCGCAGTTTTTCGCCGACTGGATGTTCTTGCGCATCAAGTGGTTCACCTTGGACACACCCTCGGGTTCGGTGTCGGTGTCCAATTTGCAAGTGTTTGGCATGCCGATTGAAAGCGCGGCCAGCAAATACCTGTTTTGTTTGTTGCTCTTGAGCGTGGTGGCGCTGCTGGCGAAAAACCTGGTGCGCGGTGCGATTGGCCGCGAGTGGATGGCGATTCGCGACATGGACGTGGCGGCCGCCGTCATTGGCATTCGCCCCATGTACGCCAAGCTGTCTGCGTTTGCGGTCAGCTCGTTCATCATCGGCATGGCTGGCGCGTTGTGGGCCTTTGTCTATTTGGGCGCTTGGGAGCCGAGTGCGTTTTCTGTGGACCAGTCGTTTCGCCTGTTGTTCATGGTGATCATTGGCGGCATGGGTTCGATCATGGGCGGCTTTTTGGGTGCGGCCTTCATCGTGGTCCTGCCCATCTTTTTGAACCAGTTTTTGCCTTTGTTGGCAGGCATGGTGGGTTTTGAGATGTCCACCACCGTGGTGTCGCACACCGAGTTGATGATTTTTGGTGCCTTGATTGTGTGGTTCCTGATTGTGGAACCGCATGGCTTGGCCAAGTTGTGGTCGATTGGCAAGCAAAAAATGCGTGTCTGGCCCTTCCCGTATTGAACCCCGTGGCAGAGCCATTCTCAAGAAGGAGACGAAGATGAAAAAACCAGTGATGTTGTTGTCCGCGCTGTTGGGCGCTGTCATGCTGTCCTCCACCGCACCGGTGCTGGCGCAGTCCAAAGACCAGTTCATTCCCGTGTTGTCCTACCGCACCGGGCCCTATGCCCCCAATGGCACGCCTTGGGCCAACGGCTTTGTCGATTACTTGAAACTGGTCAACCTCAAAGGCGGTATCAACAACGTCAAGATCGCCTATGAAGAATGCGAAACTGGCTATGACACCGCGCGCAGCGTCGAGTGCTACGAGCGCTTGAAAAGCAAGAACCCCAGCTTTGTGCAAACCCTCTCCACGGGCGCGACTTTCGCCATCACCGAGAAAGCCCCTGGCGACAAAATACCAGTGCTGACCGTGGGCTATGGCCGCAGCGAAAGCGCGGACGGCGCGGTGTTCAAGTGGAACTTCCCGATTGCGGGCACCTATTGGGTGGCGGCCGACACCATCATCCAAGCCATAGGCAAAAAAGAAGGCGGCTTGGACAAACTCAAGGGCAAAAAAGTGGCGCTGGTCTACCACGATAGCCCGTTTGGCAAAGAGCCCATTCCTTTGTTGCAAGAGCGCGCCCGCAACCATGGTTTCGAGTTGCAACTGCTGCCCGTGACGCCCCCAGGCGTCGAGCAAAAAGCCACTTGGTTGCAAGTGCGCCAATCCAAACCTGATTACGTGGTCTTGTGGGGTTGGGGTGTGATGAACTCCACCGCGATCAAAGAAGCGCAAGCCACGGGTTACGCCCGCGAAAAAATGTACGGGGTGTGGTGGGCTGGTGCCGAGCCTGACGTGAAAGACGTGGCTGATGGCGCCAAGGGCTACAACGCGGTGACCATCCAACACGGCGCCGAACCCAACGCAGACATCGTCAAAACCCTCTTGACCCAAGTCCATGGCAAAGGCCAAGGCACCGGTCCCAAAGAAGAAGTGGGTCAGGTGCTGTATTTGCGTGGCGTGATGAGCGCCATGATCGGCATCGAGGGCATCCGCTCTGCGCAAGAGCGTTTTGGCAAAGGCAAGGTCATGACTGGCGAGCAAGTGCGCTGGGGCCTGGAAAACCTGAACCTCACCCAAGCCAAACTCGACGCGCTCGGCTTCAAAGGCGTGATGCGCCCGATCAGCACCTCTTGCATGGACCACATGGGTGCGGCTTGGACACGCATCCACACCTGGAACGGCAAAGCATGGGACTTCACCTCCGATTGGATGCAAGCCGATGAGCAAATTTTGAAGCCTTTGGTGAAAGCCACGGCTGACAAATACGCCGCCGAGAAAAAACTCACCCGCCGCACTGGCCAAGACTGCCAGTCTTGATGCACTGAACCGGACACACGCATGAGCACGCCCAACATGGTTTTGAATGTCAACGGCATCGAGGTCATCTACAACCATGTGATCTTGGTGTTGAAGGGTGTGTCCTTGCAAGTGCCCGAGCGCGGCATCGTCGCGCTCTTGGGCGGCAATGGCGCAGGCAAGACCACCACCTTGCGTGCCATCTCCAATTTGCTCAAAGGCGAGCGCGGGGAAGTGACCAAGGGCAGCATCGAGCTGCGTGGCGAACGGATTGAAAACCTGTCGCCAGCAGACCTGGTGCAGCGCGGTGTGGTGCAGGTGATGGAAGGCCGTCACTGCTTTGCCCACCTGACGATCGAAGA
>JBDKLR010000053.1:0-8157 GCA_039795515.1 Pseudomonadota bacterium
CCATGTAATAAAGGCGCTTGCCCCCTTCGTAGAGCATGTTGTGCTCGACCACGGCGCGCACCACGCCTGCGGTGGACTCGGGACGCAAGGTGAGCTGCTCGCCATTCAAGCGGTCTTCAAACGAGTACATCTCTTTTTCAACGATGTCGGTCACTTCGCCCAAGCCGCGAATGAACAACGCAGTGGGCTCGACGATGGGCGTGCGGATGTTGCGGTAGGCGTGCAAACGCATGACCTCACGCACAGCCGTTTCCAAGGCCTCCCAACGCGCTGAATCGGGCGGCAATATGTCGTTCATGCCTTTGACGGCGGTTAATTTGTCTGCCATGTGGTTTGAAAACGGGGCGCGTCAGGCGCTGGCCGCGAATTTTTGATGGATGTATTTTTCGACGATGCCGTGAAATTCTTTGGCGATATTGTCACCGCGCAAGGTGAGCGCTTTTTCGCCGTCGATGAACACAGGCGCTGCCGGCGCTTCACCCGTGCCGGGCAAGCTGATGCCGATGTCGGCGTGCTTGCTCTCGCCAGGCCCGTTGACGATGCAACCCATGACCGCCACTTTCAGACCTTCGACACCGGGGTACTGTTTGCGCCAAACGGGCATTTGCTGGCGCAAAAAATCGTCGATTTCTTGCGCCAATTCTTGGAATGTGGTGCTGGTGGTGCGGCCGCAACCGGGACAGGCGGTGACACTGGGCACAAAGGTGCGCAGCCCCAAGGCTTGCAAAATTTCGGTGGCGATCAACACCTCTTGGGTGCGGGCTTCGCCGGGTTGGGGGGTGAGCGACACGCGGATGGTGTCACCGATGCCTTCTTGCAGCAGCAGGCCCAGCGCCACGCTGGATGCCGCTGTCCCTTTGACGCCCATGCCCGCCTCGGTGAGACCCAGGTGCAGCGAATGGTTGGTGCATTTGGCGAGTTCGCGGTAGACCGCCACCAGGTCTTGCACGCCGCTCATCTTGCAACTGAGGATGATTTGGTGGCGTGGCAAACCCAAACGCTCGGCCAGATCGGCGGACTCGAGTGCCGAGGTCACCAAGGCTTGGTACATCACCTGTTTGGCGTCCCAGGGACTGGCTCGCAACGCGTTTTCGTCCATCAACTTGGCCAGCAGTTCTTGGTCCAAACTGCCCCAGTTGACACCAATGCGAACGGCTTTGTCGTATTTGATCGCGGCCTCGATCATTTGCGCGAACTGCTTGTCGTGTTTGTCGCCCTTGCCCACATTGCCGGGGTTGATGCGGTACTTGGACAGCGCTTGGGCGCAATCGGGGAATTCGGTCAGCAGTCGGTGGCCGTTGTAATGAAAGTCGCCGACCAAAGGGACATTCACGCCCATCTTGTCGAGTTGCTCGCGGATGTAGGGCACGGCTTTGGCGGACTCGGGCGTGTCCACCGTGATGCGCACCAACTCCGAGCCTGCCAAGGCCAGTTCTTTCACCTGAATGGCGGTGCCAATGGCGTCGCCCGTGTCGGTGTTGGTCATGGACTGCACCCGCACCGGCGCGTCGCCACCCACCGTTACCACATGGTCGCCCCAGCGCACCTGGGCTTGCAAACTCTTGTGCCGCGCGGGGATGGAAAAAGGAATGGCTTGCTCTGTGGACATGGTTTATTTTGCCGTATCAAGCGTGGATGCGGATGGTTTTGGCGCATCTGCCTGACACGTCCGTGCGGTCTTGAATATCGCCCGCCAATTGGCCGCAGGCCGCGGCAATGTCATCGCCACGGGTTTTGCGCACCGTGGTAACGATGCCCGCCTCGCTGAGCAAGGCGGCGAACGCCTTGACACGTTCGGGCTTGGAACGCAACAAACCAGACGCAGGAAACGGGTTGAAGGGAATCAGGTTGAATTTGCAAGGCGTGCTCTCGCCATGGACAGGGCGCACCAAGTCAATCAATTGCTGGGCATGCGCGTCGCTGTCATTGACGCCGTCGAGCATGCAGTATTCGAAAGTGATGAAGTCGCGCGGCGCATGGGCCAGGTAATCGCGGCAGGTCTGCAGCAATTCGGCCAATGGGTATTTGCGGTTCAGAGGCACCAGTTCGTCACGCAAGGCGTCATTGGGGGCGTGCAAAGAGACCGCCAAGGCCACCGGACAGTCTTGGCCCAAGCGCTCGATCATGGGCACCACACCGGAGGTGGACACGGTGACCCGGCGGCGCGACAAGCCATAGCCATGGTCGTCGAGCATGGTTTTGAGCGCAGGCACCAAGGCCGCGTAGTTTTGCAGGGGTTCACCCATGCCCATCATCACCACGTTGGAAATCACCCGCTCGTCCAAACCGCGCTCTTGGCGCAGGGTGCGTTCAGCAAACCAAAGCTGGGCGATGATTTCCGCCGTGCTCAGGTTGCGGCTGAAGCCTTGCGCGCCGGTTGAACAAAACGGACAGCCCACCGCGCAACCCGCTTGCGAGGACACACACAAAGTGCCACGGTCGGTCTCGGGGATGAACACGGTTTCGATGGCATTGCCCTGCCCCACATCCAACATCCATTTGATGGTGCCATCGGCGGAATCGTGGCGACTGACCACGGGCAAGGGAACAATGTCGGCGCTGTCCTGCAACTTGCTGCGCAGGCTTTGGGCCAGGTCGGTCATCTGCGCAAAGTCAGCGACGCCTTTATGGTGAATCCAGCGAAACAACTGGACCGCACGGAATTTTTTTTCGCCTTGTGTCAAACACCATGCGACCAACCCGTCCAGATCGAAATCAAGCAGGTTGGTCTTCATGGCGATGCGGCGACAACCGCTTTCAGTGGCCGTAAACGTTCATGCCTGCAAAGAAGAAAGCGATTTCTTGGGCGGCAGTGTCGGGGCCATCAGAGCCGTGCACGGCATTGGCGTCGATGCTGTCGGCGAAATCGGCGCGGATGGTGCCTTTGTCGGCCTTCTTGGGGTCGGTGGCGCCCATCAAATCGCGGTTTTTCAGGATGGCGTTCTCGCCTTCCAACACTTGGATCATGACGGGGCCGGAGATCATGAAGTCGACCAGGTCTTTGAAGAAAGGACGTGCTTTGTGCACCGCGTAAAAAGCCTCGGCTTCGCCACGGCTCAGGTGCGCCATGCGGGCAGCGATGACTTTGAGGCCAGCGCCTTCGAAACGGGCGTAGATTTGACCGATCACGTTTTTCGCAACAGCGTCGGGTTTGATGATGGAGAGGGTGCGTTCAGTAGCCATGAGAAAGTTTCCAAAAAGTTGTCAAAAATAAGGGGGATTGCCCATCAACCGCCCATTTTAGCCCTGCGAGGCAGACCTTTTTTGCGGGCGGCATTGGCTTTGAGGTCTTGGCGCTGGCGGCTCAGGCTTTCACCACCGATGAAACCATTGCCCGCGGCACCTCCAGAGCGGGCTTTGTGACCTGCTGGCGAGGTGGTTTTCAGAGGAGCTGATTGGCGAACGGGTGCGGTTTTGGCCGACACGCGACCCAAACCAGCACTGCGCACCAACTGCTCGGTGTCCAAGGCGTCCAGCTCCATCCAGTCCCCGCGCTTCAAGCCGCGAGGCAACAACATCTTGCCGTAGCGGATGCGGATCAGGCGGCTGACCGCGTGACCCACGGCCTCGAACATGCGACGCACCTCGCGGTTGCGGCCCTCTTGGATGGTGACGCGGTACCAGCAATTGGCACCCTCGCCGCCGCCATCTTCCAACGTGCCGAAACGGGCTTCGCCGTCTTCGAGTTGCACACCGGCCAGCAATTTGGCTTTTTCGATGTTGCTCAACCGGCCCAACACCCGCACCGCGTATTCGCGCTCCAAGCCAAAGCGAGGGTGCATGAGTTTGTTGGCCAACTCGCCAGAGTTGGTGAACAGCAAGAGCCCTTCGGTGTTCAGGTCCAAGCGCCCAACCGATTGCCATTTGCCCTGTTGCAGGCGGGGCAGTTTGCGAAATACTGTGGGGCGGCTTTGCGGGTCGTCGTGGCTGACGATTTCACCCGTCGGCTTGTGGTACGCGATGATGCGTGGCGGGGGCGCCTCGATGCGCAGATGCAAGGGGCGGCCATTCACTTTGACATGGTCGCCATACTGGATGCGCTGACCCACGTGCGCGGGTTGGTCATTGACCAAAACGCGTCCCTGCGCGATGAGCGCTTCCATTTCCAAACGCGAGCCCAAGCCTGATTGGGCCAGGACTTTGTGCAATTTCGGGGTTTCAGGCTGGGGGCTCAGCACCCGTTTGGGCGCTTCTGAGGGGCTGTCCAGATCCGGATCGGCGTCAAACGCGCCCGAGACCACCTCGTTGAATTGAATGCCTTTTTTACTCACGCCTGGCCGCCTGGCTGGTCGTGTTCTTCTTGGGCAGATGGGGTGTCATGGGTGTCTTCCAGCGCCTCGGTGTCGAGTGCCATGGTGAGTTGGGACGGGTCGGCCTCTTCGCTGGGCTGGGCCAGTTGCTCGAAAAAGCTTTCGCCCGCGCTTTGGGCTTCGAGCGGGGGCAGTTGATCCAGCGATGCAATGCCCAAATCGTCCAAAAACTGACGTGTGGTGGCGTACAGCATGGGTCGACCCACGGTTTCGCGGTGGCCAATCACCTCGACCCAACCACGGTCTTCAAGTTGCTTGATGACCAAGGAGTTGACCGTGACGCTGCGGATGTCTTCCATGTCACCCCGGGTGACTGGCTGGCGGTACGCGATGATGGCCAGGGTTTCCATGGCGGCACGCGAGTACTTGGGAGGCTTCTCAGGGTGCAAACGGTCCAAAAAATCGCGCATTTCGGGGCGGCTTTGCATGCGCCAACCACTGGCCACCTGGACCAATTCCAAACCCCGCTGGGTCCAGTCTTGCTGGATGTCGGTCAACAAGGTTTTGATGGTGTCGGCCCCCAAGGCGTCGTGGAAAAGCTGACGCAACTCCCGGACCTGCAAAGGTTGGGTGGCGCATAGCAGTGCAGTCTCTAGGACACGCTTGGCATCCAAGCTGTTCATCGTGTGTGATCCGGGGGGTGAGGGGCGCTCATTCTAGCCGAGGGGCATGCAGTCCTATGGCCGCCAAGGCCGCTTGCATGTCGGCCGGCAAAGGGGTTTCAAACTGCAAGTTGTCGCCTGTGAAAGGATGCACAAAGCCCAGTCGAAAGGCGTGCAAGGCCTGGCGTTCTATTTGCGGGCTGGCACTGCCGCCATACAGACCGTCAGCCAACAGCGGCAGCCCGATGGCGGCCATGTGCACCCTGATTTGGTGGGTGCGCCCGGTGTGCAAGGTGCAATGCACCAAACAACCCTGGTCGTTGCTGTCTTGGCAATGCAAACTGGTCTGCGCCGGCTTGCCCGATTGGTGGTTCAGGTCGATGGCGGCCATGCGCAGCCGGTTGCGCGGGTCACGGCCAATCGCCATGTCCACTTCACGGTCCGGGTCGCCACGCCAAGGGCGCTGTGAAATGGCCAGGTATTCGCGGTGCACCTCGCGGGCCGCGATCATCGCCACCAAAGCATCCATGCAGGCTCTGCTGCGCGCAGTCACCATCAATCCGCTGGTGTCCTTGTCCAGGCGGTGAACAATGCCGGCACGGGGCACTTGCTTCAGGCCCGGGTCCAAGGCCAACAAGCCATTGAGCAAGGTGCCGCTCCAGTTGCCAGGTGCCGGATGCACCACCAGACCGACGGGTTTGTGAATGACGCGCAGGTGTTCATCCTCAAACACCAGATCCAAATCCATGGCTTGCGGCATGTAGGCCTGCGACATCTCGGTGGGTTGCAACCGCACACGGTAAGCCTCGGCCGCTTTGACCAAATGCGCCACCTTGGTGATTGCCGTGTCATGACCCAAGAGGCCGACACAGCCGTCTTCAATCAGATGTTTCAAGTGGTTGCGTGAAAACGCAGGCAACAAATGAACCAAGGCCCGGTCCAGACGCTCGCGGTGCAGTTCGGTGGGAATCAGGATGTCACGCAGTTCGACATCGGTGTCCAAGTCATCTGGCTCAACCTCCATCAGCCCGGCAGGCACAAGAGGTTCGGTAGAGGTTGGACGCATCGTTGATAATGAGATCAGTTCAAAGCCTGAAGGTTCAATGTGTTGAGATTTATTTCATTATCGGTTCTATTGTCAATGGCTTTTTTGGTCGGATGTGCCACCGAAGAAAAAGACAGAACCGCCAGCATGAAGCCCGAAGAGATTTACGAAGAGGCCAAAGACAATATGCGCGGCAATTTGTACGACAAAGCCATAGGCTTGCTCGACAAATTGGAAGGTCGCGCAGCAGGCACCCCGCTGGCCCAGCAAGCGCAACTGGACAAAGCCTACGCTCAATACAAAAACGGCGACCGCGTGTCGGCCATCATCACGCTTGAGCGGTTCATGAAGCTCAACCCCGCCAGCCCCGCCATGGACTACGCCATGTACCTCAAGGGCACGATCAATTTCAACGACGACTTGGGGCTCATGTCCAAGTGGTTCAAGCAAGACCTGGCCGAACGCGACCAGTTGGCCGCGCGCGAGTCCTTCGAGGCTTACAAAGAACTGGTGACCCGCTTCCCGCAATCCAAATACGCCGAAGACGCCACTTTGCGCATGCGTCACATCGTCAATTTGCTGGCGCGCTCGGAAGTGAAAGTGGCCCGGCACTATTACAAAAAGGGTGCTTATGTGGCGGCCATCAACCGCGCCCAAACCACGATCAACGACTATCCCAACATCGCCGCTGTGGAAGACGCGCTGATCATCTTGATCGAGTCTTACCAAGCCTTGGGTTTGACACAACTTCAAGAAGACACCATCCGGGTGTTGAAGCAGTCCTACCCTGACAGCAAGTTTTTCCCCAAACCCGTGGCCCCCAAAGAAGCTGAAAAAAGCTGGTTCAAATTTTGGTGATTGAACGCAACTCGTCCAGCAATGCGGGGAGTTGCTCGATGCGTTTCATGGGTGGCAAACCTGCCAATAAACGACGGCCATAAGCCGTGTTGACCAAGCGGTTGTCGCAAATCACCAAAGCCCCACGGTCGGTTTCGCGTCTGATCAAACGCCCCGCCCCTTGTTTCAACGACACCGCCGCCTCGGGCAAAAAATAATCATTGAATGCGCTGCGTCCTTGGGCTTCCAAACGCTGGCTGCGCGCTTCAACCAAAGGGTCGTTCGGCGGTGGAAACGGCAGTTTGTCAATGACCACCGCTTGCAAGGCCTCGCCGGGCACGTCAAAGCCCTCCCAAAAACTCGCGGTCGCCACCAACACACAACCTTTAGCGCCAGGTTCAATGGCTTGTCGAAAACGTTGCATCAATTCGCGCTTGGGGCTTTCGCCCTGCACCAACACATGCAGTTCACCACTGTCGCCAACAGCGGCTTGCATTTGCGCGCCAATCGATCGCAAGGCGCGCACCGTGGTGGTCAACACCAAGGTCCGTCCACCCATTGCACGGGCGATTTGAATCGCGGTGTCACCGACCTCGGTGCTGTGGTTCGGGTCTTTCGGGGGCACCATCAAACGCGGCACATGCACCCAGGCCTGTTCTTCGTAGTTGAACGGACTTTGCACCCGCAGCACCTGGGCATTGGCCAGTCCGCAGGGCTCGGTGAACCAAGACAAGCGGTCATCGTCACCCAAGGTGGCCGAGGTGAAAATCCAACTGCGTGGCAACGGCGCACGGTCGGCATCGGCTTGGGGCGAATCCAAGAGCTTGCTTTGCACCACATCGGCAATGTCCAAAGGCGCTTCAAAGCAACGCATCTGACTGCCCACTTCCAACCAACGCACCGAACCGCTGGCGCAGTCCTGTTCGAAATGCACGATCGTGCTCAACACGTCGCTGACGCGCTCGTGCAGGCGTTGAAAATCAGGTGCGGCATCCACCACCATCTCCAATGCCGCTTGCAAACGTGTGGCGCTGTCGCTCACATCTTGCAGGGCTTGGGCCCAGGCCAATGGATGCACGCCTTGCGGTTCGGGGTCGTTCCATTTGAGCTTGGTGTTGGACGGGTGTTTGCCCACAACCAAGCGCCATTCGCGCAAACTCCGCTCGAAGTCGGCGACCACCGCCTGCCAGTCCACCAAGCCCCTGGCGAGTTGCAAGCCCGCCGCCAAGGTGTCGCGGGCCAAATCCAGCAACTGACCGGTGCCCAGTTGCTTGCCCAAAAACTGGATGCCTGTTTCATTCAGTTGATGGGCTTCGTCAAAAATGACCACCCGCACCGTGGGCAGCAACTCGGCCATGCCCGA
>JBDKLR010000054.1:0-9445 GCA_039795515.1 Pseudomonadota bacterium
CTGGCCCCTGATGACATCCACCTGCCTGGTATTTATGTGCACCGCATCGTGCACAACCCCAGTCCCGAGAAGCGCATTGAAAAGCGCACCACCCGCGACCAAACGGTCTGACCACAAAGGATTTGAAATGGCATGGACTCATGACCAAATGGCTGCCCGCGCAGCCCACGAACTGCAAGATGGTTTTTATGTGAATCTGGGCATTGGCATTCCCACCTTGGTGGCCAACCACGTGCCCGATCACCTTGAGGTTTGGCTGCAAAGCGAAAACGGCATGTTGGGCATCGGCCCTTTCCCTGAGGAAGGCGAGGTCAATGCGGACTTGATCAACGCTGGCAAGCAAACCGTGACCACCATCAAAGGTTCGGCCATTTTTGGCAGCGACCAGTCTTTCGCCATGATCCGTGGCGGCAAGATCAATCTGTCCATCCTGGGTGCCATGCAAGTGAGCGAACAAGGCGATTTGGCCAACTGGATGATTCCCGGCAAGATGATCAAAGGCATGGGCGGCGCCATGGATTTGGTGGCTGGGGTCAAACGGGTCATCATCTTGATGGAGCATGTGGCCAAGAAAAAAGACGGCAGCGAGGACATGAAAATCCTGCCTCAATGCACCTTGCCTTTGACCGGCGTGGGAGTGGTCGACCGCATCATCACCGACCTGGGTGTGATGGACGTGACGCCCGAGGGCTTGAAATTGATCGAATTGGCCGACGGTGTCAGCCGCGACTTCATCCAAAGCAAAACAGGCGTGACTCTGATTTGATCCGCTGACCTGTTGCAAGGCCCATGAAAAAAGCACCTCTTGAGGTGCTTTTTTGGTGGTGCAGTGGTGGTTGCGCCTGGTTCAGGCCGTGACGTTGGCCTTGAGCATCACGTCACCCACAGCGGCGAAATATTTTTCGGCTTGGGGGGTTGGACGCAAATACTTGGTGCGGCGGTTGCTGCCTTCGAAGTGGGTTTCGATCATGCCTATTTCGCGCAACATGTCGAGTTTGCGGTGAATGGTGGCAGGCGAGGCAATTTGGGTCAGGGCCATGGCATCACTCACGGTCAGCGATTGACCTTGGCTGTGACGAACCGCAATGACTTCCAGCAGTTTTTTGGCGTCCAAGTCCAGAGCAGGCAATTCACCTTTGCCTTCGATGGCGTGCAACAAACTCAAGAAGCGCAAATAAATCAGTTGATTGGTCATGGTGTTGGTGTCAGTTTTGTGAATTATGCACTTTGGCAGAAACGTCGCCGATACAGAGGTATTTCATTTCCAAATATTCTGCCATGCCGTGTCTGGAACCTTCGCGGCCCAATCCCGATTGTTTGACCCCGCCAAAAGGCACGTGTTCGGTGGCGATGATGCCCACATTCACGCCCACCATGCCGTATTCCAAAGCCTCGCCGACCCGGTAAATGCGGCCGATGTCACGGCTGTAGAAATAACTGGCCAAGCCAAATTCGGTGTTGTTGGCAGCGTCGATCGCTTCTTGTTCTGTTTTGAAGCGAAACACCGGGGCAAACGGACCAAAGGTTTCTTCCTTGGCGCACAGCATGTCGGCGGTGGCTTCGGCGATCACCGTGGGTTCGAAAAATTGACCTTGCAGCGCATGACCACCCGCCAAAACCTGGCCTCCTTTGGCCACGGCGTCCGCCACATGGCGTTTCACTTTTTCCACCGCGGCATCTTCAATCAGCGGGCCTTGTGTGACACCGGCCTCGAAGCCATTGCCCACTTGAAGTGCTTTGACTTTGGCGGCGAATCGACTGACAAAGGCGTCGTAGACCGCGTCTTGCACATAGATGCGGTTGGCACAAACGCAGGTTTGACCCGCGTTGCGGAATTTGCTGGCCATGGCGCCTTCCACAGCCGAGTCGATGTCGGCGTCGTCAAACACGATGAAAGGGGCGTTGCCACCCAACTCCAAGGACAGTTTTTTCACCGTGGGTGCTGATTGCGCCATGAGAATGCGCCCCACCTCGGTCGAGCCGGTGAAGCTCAGGTGACGCACCACATCGCTGTCGCAAATGACGTGGCCTATGGCGATGCTGTTGGCGCTGTCCGCGCTCAGCACATTGAGCACGCCTGCCGGGATGCCTGCGCGCACCGCCAATTCGGCGGCAGCGAGTGCGGTCAGTGGCGTGAGTTCAGCGGGTTTGATGACCACCGGGCAGCCCGCCGCCAAAGCCGGGGCCACCTTGCGGGTGATCATGGCCAATGGGAAGTTCCATGGCGTGATCGCGGCGCACACGCCGATGGGCTGTTGCAACACCAGCAGGCGGCGGTTGTTGTCAAACTGGGGCAGGGTTTCGCCATTGACCCGCTTGGCTTCTTCGGCATACCACTCGACAAAGCTCGCGCCATATGCCACTTCGCCCTTGGCTTCGGCGTAGGGCTTGCCTTGCTCGGCGGTCAAGATCCGCGCCAGATCGTCCAGGTTGGCTGTGAGCAAATCAAACCAACGGCGCAAGATGATGCTGCGTTCTTTGGCGGTCTTGCCGCGCCATGCAGGCCAAGCGGCATTGGCCGCATGAATGGCTTGGGTGGCATGGACCGGGCCCAGGTTGGCCACGCTGGCCAACAGTTGGCCGTTGCTCGGGTCGTGCACCTCAAAGCGGGCATCACCAGCCACCCACTGGCCGTTGATCAGCGCATCGGTTTTGAGCAGGCTGGGGTCGTTCAGCAGTGCCAGGGGAGAGGTCTTCATGTCCATGAAAGAGGTCGTCAGCAGACGTTCAAGTCAAACGGACACCATGATGGCACAAATCAAAAACAGCCGATGTGTCTTGCCGCACGCAGTGAGCAGTCGCAAACCTATAATTTGACTCGCCCGCCGCCCACCTGGATTGCATATTTTCATGACCACTCCCCGTTTCTCAGTCGCCGACATTCGGCAAAGCTTTTTGGACTTTTACGCGGCCCGTGCCCACACCGTGGTGGCCTCCAGCCCACTGGTGCCCGGCAACGACCCCACGCTCATGTTCACCAACTCGGGCATGGTGCAGTTCAAGGACGTGTTTTTGGGCGAGGACAAGCGCTCTTATGTACGCGCGGCCTCGGTGCAAGCCTGTTTGCGGGCGGGCGGCAAGCACAACGATTTGGAGAACGTGGGTTACACCGCGCGGCACCATACTTTTTTTGAGATGCTGGGCAATTGGTCGTTTGGCGACTACTTCAAACGCGACAGCCTGAAATGGGGCTGGGAATTGCTGACCCAGGTCTACAAATTGCCGGCTGAAAAGCTCTGGGTCACGGTCTACATCGATGACGACGAGGCTTATGACATCTGGCACCAAGAGATTGGCATACCCGCCGAGCGCATCGTGCGCATTGGCGATAACAAAGGCGCCAAGTACGCCTCAGACAACTTTTGGATGATGGCCGATACAGGGCCCTGCGGCCCTTGCTCTGAGATTTTTTACGACCACGGCCCGGAAGTGGCCGGTGGCCCACCCGGCAGCCCCGACGAAGACGGCGACCGTTACATCGAAATTTGGAACCACGTGTTCATGCAGTTCGACATGCAGCCCGATGGTTCGCTCAAGAAACTGCCCGCACCCTGCGTGGACACCGGCATGGGCTTGGAGCGTTTGGCGGCGATCTTGCAGCATGTGCACAGCAACTATGAGATCGACCTGTTTGACACCTTGATCAAAGCAGCGGCCCGCGAAACAGGCTGCCAAGACCTGCACAACAGCTCGCTGCGGGTCATCGCCGACCACATCCGCGCCACCGCTTTTTTGGTGAGCGACGGCGTCATCCCCAGCAACGAGGGGCGTGGCTATGTGCAGCGGCGCATCATCCGACGGGCCATTCGCCATGGTTACAAACTGGGTCAAAAAACCCCGTTTTTCCACAAGCTGGTGCCCGACTTGGTGGCCCTGATGGGCGAGGCTTATCCCAGCTTGGCGCAACAGGCCGATCGCATCATGGCCGTGTTGAAAGCCGAGGAAGAGCGTTTTTACGAGACGCTGGAAAACGGCATGGAGATTCTGGACGCGTCTTTGGCGGGTGGGGTGAAAGTGCTGCCTGGTGAAGTGGCCTTCAAGTTGCATGACACCTATGGTTTTCCGCTGGACTTGTCCGGCGATGTCTGCCGCGAGCGCGGCCTGTCGGTGGACGAAGCCGGGTTTGCCGCCGCCATGGAAAAGCAAAAAGCCCAGGCCCGTGCGGCGGGCAAATTCAAGATGGACCGCGCCCTCGAATACGCCGGCCAGGCCAATGCATTCGTGGGCTATGAACACTTGCAAGCGCAAGCCCAGGTGACGGCGCTTTACTTGGACGGCGTGTCTGTGACTGAACTTCAAGCCGAGCAAAGCGGGGTTGTGGTGTTGGACACCACCCCGTTTTATGCCGAAAGCGGCGGGCAGGTGGGCGATCAGGGTTGGTTGCTGGCGGGTGAATCTGCCAAATCTGCAAAATTTGTGGTGGAAGACACCTTGAAGATCAAGGCCGATGTGTTTGGTCACCACGGCCATTTGGCGCAGGGCAGCCTCAAAGTCGGTGACACGCTCACGGCCCGCGTCGATGCAGACCTGCGCGCCGCCACGGTGCGCAACCACAGCGCCACCCACTTGATGCACAAGGCCTTGCGCGAGGTGTTGGGCGTCCATGTGCAGCAAAAGGGTTCTTTGGTCAACGACCAGCGCACCCGTTTTGACTTCGCCCACAACGCCCCTGTGACCGATGACGAGATTCGTCAAATCGAGGCCAAAGTGAACGCTGAAATTTTGGCCAACGCCCAGACGCAGGCACGGCTGATGGACATCGAGTCCGCCCAAAAAACGGGCGCGATGATGCTGTTTGGCGAGAAGTACGGCGACACAGTGCGGGTGCTCGACATCGGTTCCAGCCGCGAACTGTGCGGCGGCACCCATGTGCAGCGCAGTGGTGACATTGGTTTGTTCAAGGTGGTGGCCGAGAGTGGTGTGGCTGCGGGTGTGCGCCGCATCGAGGCCGTGACCGGCACCCACGCGCTGGCTTATTTGCAGTCGCTCGAGGACACCGTGGCGCAAGCGGCTGGCGCTTTGAAAGCCACGCCGCAAGAACTCAACACCCGTTTGGCGCAAGTGCTCGAGCAGGTGCGCAGTCTGGAAAAAGACATGACCGCCTTGAAAGGCAAGTTGGCGGCGTCCCAGGGCGACGACATGCTCAGCCAGGCCATCGATGTCAAAGGCGTGAAGCTGTTGGCCGCCATGCTGCCAGGGGCCGATGCCAAGTCCTTGCGCGACACCTTGGACCAGCTGAAAAACAAACTCAAAACCGCGGTGGTGGTGCTGGCCAGCGTGGATGGCGACAAGGTGCAACTCGCTGCTGGTGTGACTGCCGACACCCTCGCTCGGGTGAAAGCGGGTGAGTTGGTCAATTTTGTGGCCCAGCAGGTGGGCGGCAAAGGTGGCGGCAAGCCCGACATGGCGATGGCGGGTGGCACCGATCCCAAGGGCTTGGACAAAGCCTTGGCGAGTGTGCAGGCCTGGGTCAGTGAGCGGCTTTGACCAAAACGCGCTGACTGGTCCAATCCCTCGCTTCCCCCGTCACCGGGTCGGTGAAGCGGATGCGTTTGGCCAGCAATTGCAAAGGCTCGGCAAAGTCCTCGGGCTCATGGGGACCGCGCAGCACCTGCGGGTAAAACTGATCGCCCCAAATCGGCAAACCCAAGCCCATCATGTGAATGCGCAATTGGTGCCGTTGTCCAGTGCTTGGCTCCAGTTGGTAAAGGGCGCCTTCGCTCAAGCGCCTCAACAAGCTGATCTGGGTTTCACTGTTGGGTTCTCCTGGGACCTCGCGGGACCTGAAAAACACCACATCTGACTCCAAGCGACTGCGTCTGACTGCGGGCAGTTGAACATCGGTTGAATAAGCAGCCACTGCTTCATACACCTTGTGCACCCGCCGCTCGCTGAACAAGGCATGGTAGGCCGCGCGGTCTTGCGGACGCTTGCTCAGCATCACCAGACCCGCGGTTTCACGGTCCAGGCGGTGCAAGGGGGTGAGGTTGTCACAACTGATTTGCTGTTTGAGTCGAACCAGCAAACTGCTGTTCAAAAAGCGCCCCGATGGCGTGACCGGCATGAAATGCGGTTTGTCGACCACCAGCAGGTGCTCGTCCTCGAACAACACGGTTTCCCATTCGGGCAGATCGGGTTCATCGGGGACTTGGCGGTAGTAATAGAGGCGTTCGCCCACGGGGCAGGGCGATTGGGCCTGCAACGCAATGCCTTGCGTGCTGATCACCAGCCCCTGTTCCAAACGCGCGCTCCAGACCGAGGGGTGAATGGCTGGAAACCGCTCCACCAAAAAAGCCAACACATGGGGCCATGAACCGTGTGGGACCGCCACCATGCTGGCGCTGACCCCATTGACCATGGGCGGACGTGGCATGGCTAGGGGCGCTGAAACACCAGATCCCAGACGCCGTGGCCCAGGCGAAGGCCCCTGTTTTCAAACTTGGTCAAGGGGCGATAGGCGGGTTGATCGGCATATCCATCGGCGCGCGGGCTGGTGTTGACCAGTCCGCTCTCGGCCTGCAGCACCGCCAAGATGTGCTCGGCGTAAGGCTGCCAGTCGGTGGCCAGGTGCAGGTAAGCGCCTGGCTTCATGCGGCCCAACAGTTGTTGCACGAATGGCGCTTGAATCAAGCGTCGTTTGTGGTGGCGACTCTTGTGCCAAGGGTCTGGAAAAAAAATGTGCACCCCATCCAGGCTGTGCGGTCTGAGCATGTGTTCCAGCACCTCGACCGCGTCGTGTTGCAGGATGCGGATGTTGTCCAGTCCTCGCTCACCCATGCGTTTGAGCAAGGCACCAACGCCGGGTTCATGCACCTCGCAGCACAAAAAGTTGTCGGTCGGACGCACTTCGGCGATGTGCGCCGTGGCGTCACCCATGCCAAAGCCAATTTCCAAGATCAACGGGGCGCTGCGGCCGAAGGCTTCCTCGGTGTTCAATGCTGCCTGCTGGAACGGCAACACAAAACGTGGTCCCAGTTCTTGCAATGCTTTGGCCTGACCGGTGGTGGTGCGGCCAGCGCGAGTGACAAAGCTTTTGATGGTTTTGGGGTGGGTGATGTGGGCGGGTGGGGCGGTCATGGCGGCGGGGCAGATGGTCAGCGGGGATTATCGGCTGGACTTTCACACCCACTTGGCCCATGGCGGGTCAAACATGACAGGTCGCGAAATGCTGCCACTGCACCACCCATTCCTCCAGGGACGTTTCTGCTGCTTGCAAGCCCAACACCGCCGCAGCCGCGTTCAATGCCACCATCGGGTCGGTCAAATCCAGCGCCTGAGCCCCGTTTTGCTTGCTCAGCTTGTCCCCATCGGCGCCCAGCACCAATGGCGTGTGCAAATAAACAGGGCTGGGCAACCCTAATGCCTGTTGCAAAAGCATTTGGCGAGGCGTGTTGTCCGCCAGGTCTTGGCCACGCACCACATGGGTCACGCCCTGTGCCGCATCGTCCACCACCACCGCCAACTGGTAAGCCCACAGGCCATCGGCACGTTTCAATACGAAGTCGCCCACTTCTTGCCGCAGGTCTTGTTGCTGCTCGCCCAGGCGTCTGTCTTGCCATACCCATTGTTGGGGCAGGTGTAAATCGTCCAAGACGAGTTGCACATTCAATCGCCACGCTCTGGGTGTTTTTCCATGCAAACCCTCGCGACAGGTGCCCGGGTAAATCGGGGCGCTGTGGCGACTGCGGTTCACCCCCGCCATCGATTGTTGTTCTTCAATTTCTTTGCGCGAGCAAGCGCAGGGATAGACCCACCCTTTGGCCACCAGCGCATCCAACGCAGATTGATAAGCGTGGCTGCGGGTTGACTGCCAAAGCACTGTGTCATGGGGCTTGAGCCCGCATTGCGCCAATTGCTGCAGGATTTTTTCTCCAGCGCCAGGCACACAGCGCGGCCCGTCCACATCCTCCATGCGCACCAACCAGCGCCCGCCATGGATGCGGGCATCCAGCCAACTGGCCAGGGCCGCCACCAGAGATCCGGCATGCAAAACGCCGGTTGGGGAGGGGGCAAAACGCCCTGTATAGGCTGAAAAAAGTGCGGTCACAGTAAATAGTGCAATGAATTCAAGGGCTTGCGTCTGACGCATGGTAACTTGGTTTTGTCCAAGAAATAATGTAAATAATGATTGACAGCATTACATGTCAATTTAGAATAACACCTAGGTAATTAGGTTTTTAGGAATTTGTGGCCATGGGGGCCATGAATAACCCTCGTGCGGGTTTTGCACGGACGTGAGATCTTTCAAGGAGATAACACCATGTCAGATAAAGTCGGCCCAACAGGCCTCTCAGAAGCCGAGTCGGAAGAGATTCATCGGCACCTCATCCAAGGAACTCAAATCTTTGGAATGATCGCCGCGCTGGCACATTTGCTGGCGTACATCTATTCCCCTTGGTTGAAATAACAGGAGAACCACATGATCTACGGAAAAATTTGGACAGTGGTCAAACCCACCGTTGGTATTCCTGTTTTCATCGCAGCAGTGGCCATTGCATCGTTTTCGGTGCACCTGGCTCTGACCCTGAACACCACATGGGTCAAGAAATTTTTGAACGGAAGCGCGGCAACCGCAGCAGTCACACAGACTGTTTCGACGCCGACGGCCTAACCGCTCAAAGCATTTCTACCGAATGGGCCGGGGTTTTTCAATTCCGGTCCATTTTTCAGAATGAGCACCCACACCGAAAAAATCTCGCGCAGCTGGACGCGCATTGGTATGCGGTTTTTGCCATTTGCGGATGCGGCTTCGGATGAACTGCCTCTGAGCAGGCTGTTGCGCCTGTCCTTGTTTCAAATTTCTGTCGGCATGGCGCTCGCCATGTTGATTGGCACGCTCAACCGGGTCATGATCGTCGAGTTGAAGGTGCCTGCCGCCTTGGTCGCCCTCATGGTCTCCCTGCCTTTGTTGTTTGCGCCTTTTCGCGCCATCATCGGCTTTCGCTCGGACAACCACCGCTCCGAGTTGGGCTGGCGCCGTGTGCCTTACATCTGGATGGGCACCTTGATGCAGTTTGGTGGCTTTGCCATCATGCCCTTTGCCTTGTTGGTCTTGGGTGGCATGGGTCAGGCAGCCAATGCCCCGCCATGGGTGGGCCACTTGGGCGCAGGCATGGCATTTTTGCTGGTGGGTGCCGGTTTGCACACCACCCAAACCGTGGGCCTGGCCTTGGCCACCGATTTGGCCCCACCCGAAGACCGTCCGAAAGTGGTCGGCCTCATGTACGTCATGCTGTTGGTGGGCATCATCCTGAGTTCGGTGGTGTTTGGCTATGTATTGCAAGATTTTTCTCCTGGTGTGCTGATACGAACCATCCAGGCGGCAGCGGTCATCACCGTGTGTTTGAACGTGGTGGCGCTATGGAAGCAAGAAGCGCGCACCCGCGACCGCCGTCCTGGCTACCACCAAGAAGATGCCGATTTCTTGGATTCCTTCAGGCTGTTT
>JBDKLR010000055.1:0-9182 GCA_039795515.1 Pseudomonadota bacterium
GCGCGAGGACCGGGTGAGTGAGCCCAATCAGCGTGAGGCCAATCAGCAAAGCGCCCCCGCTGTTGAAAACGGATTGTTCTTGGTGCCCAAGGTGATCGAATGAGCCACAAAGCCTTGCACCTGCAAAGTTTGGTCGAGTTGCGCGCCACTTTGGCGACCAAACAGGCCAGCGCCACCGAGTTGGCCACGCATTTTTTGGCGCGCGCCAAAGCCGATGGCCACCATGCGTTTTTGACGATCAATGAAGAAATCAGCTTGGCCCAAGCCCAAGCCGCCGATGCGCGTTTGGCCCAAGGCGACGCCTCGCCATTGCTGGGTTTGCCGATTGCACACAAAGACATTTTCGTGACCCGCGATTTCCCCACCACCGCCGGTTCGCGCATCTTGGAGGGCTACCGCTCACCGTTTGATGCCACCGTGGTCCAGCGCTTGGGCGCGGCCGGCATGGTCAGTTTGGGCAAGCTCAGTTGCGACGAGTTCGCCATGGGCTCGGCGAACGAAAACGTGGCCGTGCCGTCTGTGCAACCACAAGCGGTCACCAATCCTTGGGACACCACCCGCATTCCAGGCGGCTCTTCCGGTGGCAGCGCCGCTGCCGTGGCCGCGGGCTTGACGCCCGCCGCGACGGGCACCGACACCGGCGGCTCGATCCGTCAACCTGCTGCGTTTTGCGGCATCACCGGCATCAAACCGACCTATGGTCGTGCTTCGCGCTACGGCATGGTGGCTTTTGCGTCCAGCTTGGACCAAGCCGGCCCCATGGCGCGCTCGGCCGAAGATTGCGCTTTGCTCTTGAGCGCCATGTGCGGTGCAGACCTGGACCGCGATTCGACCTCGCTGGACTTGCCGGCTGAAGATTTTTCCCGCGATTTGCACCAGCCCCTGAAGGGTTTGCGCGTGGGTGTGCCGCATGAATTCTTTGCAGAGGGTTTGTCGGCCGATGTGCGCCAGGGCGTCGACACGGCGTTGGCCACTTTGCAATCGCAAGGCGCCACGCTGGTGCCGATCGCTTTGCCACGCACCGAGTTGTCCATCCCGGTGTACTACATCATTGCCCCGGCCGAAGCGTCGAGCAACCTGTCGCGCTTTGACGGTGTGAAGTTTGGACACCGCGCCAAACAGTTCAGCGACTTGGCGGACATGTATGAAAAAACACGCAGCGAGGGCTTTGGTGACGAGGTCAAGCGGCGCATCATGATTGGCAGCTATGTGCTGTCACACGGTTATTACGACGCTTACTATTTGCAAGCGCAAAAAATACGCCGCATGATTGCCGACGATTTTCAAGCTGCGTTTCAGCAGTGCGATGTGATTGCTGGCCCCGTGGCACCCACGGTCGCTTGGAAGCTGGGTGACAAGTCGAATGACCCGCTGGCCAATTACTTGGCCGACATCTTCACGTTGCCCGCCTCGCTTGCAGGCCTGCCCGGCATGAGCATTCCCGTGGGCTTTGGTGAAGGCGGCATGCCCGTGGGCATGCAACTCATCGGCAATTATTTGCAAGAAGCCCGCTTGTTGAATGTGGCGCACCAGTTCCAAACGCTCACCGATCACCACCACCAAACGCCAGGAGGTGTCGCATGAACGCCCCTCTCGTTCACGGTTATGAAGTCGTCATTGGTTTCGAAACCCACGCCCAACTCTCCACGCAAAGCAAGATTTTCAGCCGCGCTTCCACTGCTTTCGGTGCCGAACCCAACACCCAGGCTTGCGCTGTCGACTTGGCCTTGCCAGGCACCTTACCGGTGATGAACAAGGGCGCGGTCGAGCGTGCGATCCAGCTCGGCTTGGCGCTGGGCTCGCACATCGCCGAGCGCAGCATCTTTGCCCGTAAAAATTATTTCTATCCCGACCTGCCCAAGGGCTACCAAATCAGCCAGTTTGAAATTCCCGTGGTGCAAGGCGGCGAAGTGTCGTTCTTCTTGGAACAAGGCCAAGAGACGCTGCACAAAACCGTGCGCTTGGTTCGCGCCCATTTGGAAGAGGATGCAGGCAAGTCATTGCACGAAGACTTCATCGGTCAGTCAGGCATCGACCTGAACCGCGCGGGCACACCCTTGTTGGAAATCGTCACCGAGCCCGACATGCGCAGCAGTGCTGAAGCTGTGGCCTACGCCAAAGAGCTGCACAAGATCGTCACCTGGATTGGCATTTGCGACGGCAACATGCAAGAAGGCTCCTTCCGTTGCGACGCCAATGTGTCGGTGAGAAAACCAGGCGCGCCCTTGGGCACACGCCGAGAAATCAAAAACTTGAACAGCTTCAAGTTCATGCAACAAGCCATCGACTTCGAGGTGCGTTGGCAAATTGAACAACTCGAAGACGGCCACGCGATTCAACAAGCCACGGTGTTGTTCGACCCCGACACCGGCGAGACCCGTGCCATGCGCACCAAGGAAGACGCTGCCGATTACCGCTATTTCCCCGACCCCGATTTGCCGCCCTTGGTGATTGGCCGCGATTGGGTGGAGCGCGTGAAAAACGAGATGGCCGAATTGCCCCGTGTCATGGCCGAGCGCTTCATGCGCGATTACGCATTGCCCGTCTACGATGCCACGCAATTGACCCAAAGCAAGGCCATGGCCGCCTACTTTGAAGCGGTGGCGCAGGCCTGTGGCCAAGCCAAGTTGGCCAGCAACTGGATCATGGGCGAGTTGTCGCGTCGCTTGAACGCCAGCGAACGCAGCATCGAACAAACACCGGTCAGTGCCGGGCAACTGGCTGGGTTGATTGCACGCATCCACGACAACACCATCAGCAACAGTGCAGCGCGTCAAGTGCTTGAAGGTCTGTGGAACAAGGAAGGCGAAGTGGACGCCATCATCGAAGCCAAAGGCCTCAAGCAGATGAACGACACCGGCGCGTTGGAGGCCATCATCGACGAGGTGTTGGCCGCCAACCCGAAGAACGTGGAAGAGTTCAAGGCGGGCAATGCCAAAGCCTTGAACGGCTTGGTCGGTCCGATCATGAAAGCCAGCAAGGGCAAGGCCAATCCGGCGCAGGTGAATGCGTTGTTGTTGAAAAAGCTGGGTTGATCAAACTTTCGCTGCCAACCGCCCTTGCACGATGAACCCTTGTGCCAGGTAGTAACTGCCCAACACCCACAAGCCGGCCTCAGGCAAGGGGCTGACAAATTTGTCCAACGCCAACAAGCTGTCGGACAACATGAACAACACACTGCCCCAGCCCACCAATCGGCTGGCGCCATGCCCCAGGTGTTTGGCGCGCCCCCAGGCTTGCGCGGCCATGGTGGCAATCACCAAGACATAAGCGGCCACAGGCAAGCGAAGCGCAGACGGCAAGCCGTTTTGGTCCAGCACCACAAACACCAAGGCCGCAGCAGAGAAACTCATGGCCAAGGCACGGCGACTGTGCAGCCAAGGGGCGTCTTTGCTCAGCATGAGGATGTAACAAACATGGGCCGCCAAAAAGGCCACCAAGCCGGGTAAAAACATGCTGGGGTAGAGCAGCAGCACATCGCCCAACCATGACAACCCCAAAGCCCGCACCAACCAGTCTTTGGCGGGTTTGGTCAGGTCGATGGACGACCAAGCCACAAACATCAAGCTCAGCATGGCCAGTGGTTTGAACATTTGGTAGGGCTCCACCCAACCCAGCACTTGGGTGGCCGTGGCCAATGCGGCGAGTTGCACATAGGCACACATCATGGCGCTGATGCGGTTTTGCAGCAAAGCGTTCACGCCCCACAAACCAGCACTCACAGCCAAGACACAGGTCGCGGCTTGCCCCCACGGCATGCTGTCCATGTGCCACAGCACCAACATGGTGGCGCCCAACAACCCCAAAAACCAAACGCCTGCAATGGCCAACACACTGGTGCGCTGCGAGGGCTGAAAGGGTTCGTGAGTCGACAGGTTGAAAGGCGCTTTGGGTGCATGCAAAGCCATGTCGGCGCTTTGCCAACCTGGTGGACGCAACCAAACCATCAGCTTGTCAGACCAACGCCTGGCCGTCCAACTGCTGCGCATCAACTCGGCATAGACCTGCAAATTGGCCCAAGCAGGGTCCCAACTGTTCAAGGGTGTGCGGGTGCCGTAAACACAAGGAACAGCAGGATCTTCGGCTTTGAAGGAGCCGAACAGGCGGTCCCAAAACACCCAAATGCCGCCGTAATTGCGGTCCACATAGCCGTCGTTCACCGCATGGTGGACACGGTGATTCGAGGGCGAACAAAACCAGCGGTCAAACCAACCCAGACGGCCCACATGCTCGGTGTGCACCCAAAATTGGTAGAGCAAATCGATCAGGGCGACGATGCCAAAAATGACAGGCGGCACACCGACCACAGCCATCGGGATGTAAAAAATCCAACTGGTCAGCGCCCCCGAGGTGGACTGGCGCAATGCGGTGGACAGGTTGTAATGCTGGCTTTGGTGGTGCACCACATGGCCGGCCCAAAACACAGCCACTTCGTGGCTGGCGCGGTGAAACCAGTAATAGCAAAAATCGTAAAACACCAACGCCAAGACCACGCCATACCAAGTGCTCCACCAGGCTGTGTCTGGGAACAAGGCCACTTGTTCGAACACCAAGGTGTAGATGCCAATGCGCAGCAAGCGGGTGAAGATGGCGCTGATTTGGCTGATCATGCCCAGCGAAATGCTGCTGATGGTGTCGTCCAGGCGGTAGTTTTGAGCCGCTGCATGACCTGCGCGTGCCAAGCGCCTGCCCCACCAAAACTCCAAGCCGATCAACAAGAAAAAAACGGGTGCGGCGAGCACGATGATGAAACCCATGGGGCTGTCTCCTTGGTTGCGGCGTCAATGCTACTGGGTCAAGACCATGCAGGGCCGCCATGTTCGGTTGGGTCAAAGCCCTTGTGCCAACACGGGGAACAATTTGTGAAAGCCGTCCGCCATGACTTCGACCGCCAGCGCGGCCAAGATCAGACCCATCAAACGGGTCATGACATTGATGCCTGTTTTGCCCATCACCCGGGCGATGGGTGGGGCCATGGTGAAGCACAGCGCAGTGGCCAAACCAATCACCACGCCATAGCCCACCAAGGTGCCCAGTTGCAGCAGGGTTTTGGCTTTCTCGGCGTAAATCACCACGGTCGACATGGTGGCTGGGCCCGTGAGCAAAGGAATGGCCAAGGGCACCACCGCGATGCTCGCGCCCATGGTGGCACGGGTTTCGGCGTCATGCACCTCGTCCGCATTGGCACGTGCTTCGGCCGGTTGGGCGTTCAGCATTGACAACGCAGAGGTGAGCAACAACATGCCACCACCCACCTGAAAGCTGGCCAAGGAAATGCCGAAAAATTCCAAGATTTGCAGACCCAGCAATGCGCTGGCCGCGATCACAGCAAATGCGGTGAATGACGACACCAAAATGGTGCGCTGACGCTGTGCCCGCGAAAAACCTTGGGTGTAATGGATGAAAAAAGGCACGCAAGCCAATGGATTGACCACCGCGAGCAAGGTGATCAGGGGTTTGAATTCCAGGGCCATCAGGCGTTCTCCACCTTGGCTGGATGGCGACGTCTGAACATGCCCCAGCCTTCCATCAACAACACCTTGTCGCCATGCTGGTTGAACATCTCCCACAAATTGCGCGTCATGCCGACATCGGGCCGACGCCCCATGGGTTTGGTCTCCAGCACCGTGGTCTGCAGGCGCAGCACATCACCTGGGAACACGGGTTTGGGCCATTTGATGTGTTCCAAACCCGGCGAGCCCAGGCTGGAGGTTTGCTGCAAAAAATGGGTGACCATGAGGCGCATGGCCATCGAACAGGTGTGCCATCCGCTGGCACACAAGCCGCCAAACACCGACGCCTTGGCCGCGTCATCGTCCAAGTGAAAAGGCTGAGGGTCAAACTGGCTGGCAAATTGGATGATTTCTTCGCGGGTCGGACTGATGGTGCCCAGGTCGCGCACCTGACCCACCTCGAAGTCTTCCCAGTAAAACTGAATCTCAGCCATCAACGCCCTCCCGACACATCGAGCAAGCTCATGGTGGTGTAGCTGGCCGCATCGCTCAGCAGCCAGACGATGGCTTGGGCCACTTCTTCGGCTGTGCCGCCGCGTTGCGCGGGGATCAAATGTTGCAAGTCTTTCACCCGGTTGGGCAGGCCGCCTGAGGCGTGTATCTCGGTGTCGATCAAGCCCGGGCGCACCGCGTTCACCCGGATGCCTTCAGCAGCCACCTCTTTGGCCAAGCCCAGTGTGAAGGTGTCGATGGCACCCTTGGCCGAAGCGTAGTCCACATATTGACCGGGCGAACCAATGCGCGCAGCCGCGCTTGACACATTGACGATGGCACCCCCATGGCCGCCGTGCTTGGTGCTCATGCGTTGCACCGCTTCACGGGCGCAAATGAAACTGCCCAACACGTTGACATCGAACATGCGCCGAAGGCGTGCCACGCTCATTTGGTCCACGCGGGCGTAGACATCCACCACCCCCGCGTTGTTGACCAGGCCTGAGAGGCGACCCATGCCTGCGTCGATCGCCTTGAACATGGCCAGCACCTGGTCTTCGTCAGCCACATTGGCCTGGAAAGCCTGGGCATGTCCACCAGCTTGGGTGATCTGCGACACCACTTGTTCGGCGGATCTGGCATCTTGGGCGTAATTGACGGCGACCGCCCATCCTTGGGCCGCGGCCAGCTTCGCGGTCGCAGCACCAATGCCGCGTCCACCACCGGTGACGAGTAAAACGGGTTGTTTGGGATGGCTCACAGTGTCTCCAACGTGCTGTTCTGATCTGCACAAAATAGTAGGATGCCGCCACCACTGCCCGCCTTGGTGGCCGAGCGAAAAAGATAACACGACTGAAAGACACCATGTCCCTCACCATTGATTACTACCTGGCGCCCCAAAGTCCCTGGACTTATTTGGGCCACGCGCGCCTGCAAGCCATCGCTCAAACCCATGGCGCTTCCATCAGGGTGAAACCGGTGGACATTGGTGGCCAGATATTTCCAGCGAGTGGCGGTTTGCCGGTGGGACAACGGGCGCCGCAAAGGCAGGCATACCGATTGGTGGAGTTGCAGCGCTTTGCCCAGCATTTGCAACTGCCCTTGAACCTCCACCCCCGTTTTTTCCCAGTGGCCGGTGACGATGCTTCACGTTTGATCATTGCGGTCAACCAGCATGATGGTGCCGATGCCGCCATGCGTTTGTGCGGCGCATTGTTGGTGCTGGTCTGGGTGCAAGAGCGCAACTTGGCCGATCATGCGGTCTTGAGCGAGGTGCTGAGCGAACAGGGTTTGGCTGCTGAGCGATTGACACAGTCCCTGGAACCATCGACGCAAGCGCTGTACCAACAGCACACCGAGGAGGCCTTGGCCTTGGGCGTGTTTGGCGCACCCACCTATGTGGTGAACGGTGAATTGTTTTGGGGCCAAGACCGCTTGGATTTCTTGGAACGTCGATTGCAACAAGGCTGAAAGGGCTGGCCATGGGACACCTGATCGACATTCGCGCGCACGATGGCTTTGTCAGCGAGGCCTATGTCGCCCAACCCAAGATCAAGCCCAGGGCCGCCATTGTCATCTTGCAAGAAATATTCGGCGTCAACAAACACATCACGGCGGTGGCAGATGGTTTTGCCATGGCGGGCTTTTACGCCATTGCTCCGTCCACTTTTGCCAGAGTGCACCCAGACGTGGTGCTGGGCTACACCCCCGAGGAGGTTGCCAAAGGACGCGATTTCAAAAACCGCGCAGAGGCTTTGCCCGCGCCGGGCCCTTTGGCTGAAGTACAAGCGGCCATCGATCACGCGGCACAAGTCTCAGGCGGTCGCGTCGGTGTGGTGGGTTACTGCTGGGGTGGTCTGTTGACTTGGCGTGCGGCCACGCAACTAACTGGCTTGAGTGCAGCAGTGGCTTATTACGGTGGTGGCATGACTGCGCCTGGAGAACGGGACAAAAAGCCTTTGTGTCCGGTGCTCGCGCACTTTGGCGATCGAGACCCCATCATTCCCATGGACACGGTGGAGGCGTTTCGCCAGGCCCAGCCCGATGTGCAGGTGGCGGTGTACGCCGCCGACCATGGCTTCAACTGCGATCACCGTGCTTCTTACAACGCCGAGGCCGCCGATCTGGCATTGGAGCGTACCCTGGGCTTTTTCATTCAGCACCTGGGTGTTTGAGCCTCAACGGGCTTGCTGAAGTTGCTCGGCCGCTGCGATGGCGAAATAAGTCAGCACCCCATCAGCCCCTGCCCGTTTGAAGGCCAACAAGCTTTCCAACATCACCGCGTCATGGTCCAGCCAACCGTTTTGCGCAGCGGCTTTGAGCATGGCGTATTCACCAGAGACCTGGTAAGCGAAGGTGGGCACCTTGAACGCGTCTTTGACCCGGCGCACGATGTCCAGATAAGGCATGCCGGGCTTGACCATCACCATGTCCGCGCCCTCGGCGATGTCCATGGCCACCTCGCGCAGGGCTTCGTCCGAGTTGCCCGCGTCCATTTGATACACCTTCTTGTTGCTCTTGCCCAGGTTGGCGGCAGAGCCCACGGCATCGCGAAACGGGCCGTAAAACGCGCTGGCGTACTTGGCGCTGTAAGCCATGATGCGGGTGTGCACATGGCCTTGCGCTTCGAGCAATTGACGAATCGCGCCGATGCGTCCGTCCATCATGTCACTGGGTGCCACGATGTCCACGCCGGCGTTGGCCTGGGTCAGGGCTTGTTGCACCAAGACCTCGACCGTGGGGTCGTTCAAGATGTAGCCGCTGTCATCCAGCAAACCGTCTTGGCCGTGGCTGGTGAAGGGGTCCAGGGCCACGTCGGTCATCACACCCAGTTCGGGGAAGTGTGACTTCAGGCTTTTCACCACCCGGGGTACCAAGCCCTTGTCGTTCAGGGCTTCGCGGCCATCCGGTGTTTTCAGCGCCGGGTCAATGACCGGAAACAGGGCCATGACAGGGATGCCCAACTTCACGCATTGCTCGGCCACCGGCAGCAACAGGTCCAAGCTCAGGCGCTCGACACCGGGCATGGACGCGATGGTTTCGCGTTTTTTCTCGCCGTCCAGTACAAACACCGGGTAAATCAGATCGTTGGCACTCAGGCTGTTTTCGCGCACCAAGCGGCGGGTGAAATCGTCGCGGCGCAAGCGGCGCAAACGCGTGGCAGGGAATGAGGTGGGGATGGTCATGCGGAAATTGTGCACCAAGATGCAGGCACTAAACTGTCGACATGCTCTGGGT
>JBDKLR010000056.1:0-3784 GCA_039795515.1 Pseudomonadota bacterium
GCAGCTTGATCGAGGTGTCCGAGGCTGGTGCCCAAGTGCTGGGCCAAATCGCCTCGGTGCTGGCGCATGGCGAGGGCTTGCAAGCCCATGCAAGGGCGGCGGAAATGCGGCTCAAACCGCGCTGATATCAAATTGGGGTCAGATTCCAATTAATTCGGCTTGGTTGTTCTCTGAAGTCACGTTGACTTGCCAACCACGGTGGCTCGGCCGCCGCTCACCGCCGCAAGGGGCAATGTTCGCGCGGTCCGACCCACCCTGTTCGGCAAGTTGAAGTGGTGATGCTGGCTTGCCAATCACTTTCGACAGTGATGCAGTTTTTCGATCGTGAAAGATGCATTTCAAAGCCGCACGGCTTGGGGGCCATTTTGTGAGCGAAAGAGCAGCAAAATGGGCCCCCATGGCGGGTGGCTCTAGCGTGACTTCACCACAAACGATTTGCCAAAAAGCGACTGCTCAGCAAGAGCAGCACCACCAAATGGGTGGCTCTAGCGTTACTTCACAAAAGTAATCGGGAAAAAAGGCGACCGTCCCCGGCGCAGCTAAGGCGCGCCCCTCAAACCGGGGCTATGAGCGAGGACGGTCTGAAACTCAAAACTGTGTTCCCCTGCCCAACAAGAATCGGGCGCAGTTTTGGTTTCTTGAGTCGCTCGCTGAAAAAGCTGTTGATCAGTGGCTGACCTGCAGCACATGGCTCTTGATGCTGCCCTCGGAGACATTCACCAATTGCCACAAACGCTGGTGGTAGGCGGCCACGCTGGGGCGGTGCGCCACCGACACCAAGGCACCGCCTTGGCGCATCACCATTTGCAGCAGTCGCTCGTAAATCACTTTTTCCGTCGCTTCGTCCAAGGCACTGGTGGCCTCGTCGGCAAACACCCAACTGGGTTGCTTCAAAAACACCCGAGCCATGGCCAAGCGCTGCGCCTCACCGCCTGACAACTGCTGACTCCATTGGCCCACCTGGTCGAGTTTGGTGATCAAATGGGGCAACAAGGCGTGCGACAAGGCCAAGTGCATTTGATCATCGGTGAATTCTTGGGCCGCATTGGGATAACACAAGGCATTGCGCAGCGTGCCCTCTGGGAAATAAGGCCGCTGTGGAATGAACACCGCGTTGGGCGGCAATTGAATGGCTTCAGAAATGGCCAAGGGCTGGTGTTGCGCATCCCAGCCGCGCACATAGGGCCAAATGCCCGCCAACACCCGCAGCAAGGTGGATTTGCCGCTGCCCGAAGGGCCGCGGATCAACACCGAATCGCCAGCGCGCACCTGCAACACCACCTCGTCCAGCAACACGGTGCGGTCGGGCAGGGTGACGGTGAGGGCGGCGGTTTTCAGCTCGCTGGGTGCAGGGCTGTCGGTGTCTTGGGGTTGCACCACGGCGAATGAAATCGCGCGCAAGGTCTCCATCTGGGTCAGGAACACGCTCAAACGATGCGTGGTGGCCGACCAAGAAGCCAGGCGGCTGTAATTGCTGACGATCCAACTGAGGGACTCTTGCACCTGGCCAAAGGCCGAGGAAATTTGCATCAACTCACCCAATTGGATCGTGCCCGCAAAGTAGCGCGGCGCAGCCACCAAAATCGGGAACACCACCGCCGCTTGGCCATAGGCCGAGCTGAACCAGGTGTAGCGCTTTTGCACTTTCAACAGGTTCATGAAATTGCCGACCACTTGCTTGAAACGGTGTTGCAGCGAGACGTTTTCAAACTCGGCGCCTCGGTCCATGGCAATGGCTTCGCTGTATTCGCGCACCCGCATCAGGTGGTGCCGGAAATGCGCTTCCAAGCGCTGCTGCGTGAAGTTCAGTGGTGCCATGCTGCGCCCAATGAAATGGCCCAAGATGCTGCCCAAGAACGCGTAAAGCAGGGCCATCCAGACCATGAAACCTGGGATCGTGTATTCGTAACCCTGGGCCACAAAGCTGAAGCCGCCCGACAACATCCACAAAATACCGACAAAGCTGCCCAAGGTGACCAAGGCGTCGAGCAAACCCAGGCTCAGGCCCACGGTGTCGCTCGTGAACATCTGGATGTCTTCTTGAATCCGCTGATCGGGGTTGTCGCTGCCGGACAGGGCATCGTGGTTTTGGGTGTTTTGGCGCAGTTCCAGTTGGTAAAAAATTTGGTTGGTGGTCCAGCGGTTCAAAAAATCCTTGGTCATCCAAGCACGCCAGCGCACTTGCAACAACTGCGTCAAATAAAACCGGTAAACCGCCACCACAATGAAAGCACCCGCCAACATGGCGAAGACTTTCAACTGCTCCCAAAACACAGGAGCATCCCTGTTTTGCAGGGCATCGTAAAAGACCCGGTTCCAGTCGTTGAGCAGCACCAGCACATAGACCATGCCCAAATTCAAGGCCACACAAGCCAACAGCAGCAACCTGGCAGACCAGCGTTCTTCCGAGCGGAAATAAGGCAGAGACAAAAACCAGACGTTGCGCAGGTGCACACGAGTTTTTTGCCACATGGAACGAAAAGGGTTGAACGAGCGCATGAACAGTCAGTCGAAGAGGGGCGAAATCAGTGGCCAGAGGGGGTATTTTGCACCCCGCTGGCCACATGTCCTGCGGGGACATGGCGGGCCGCTGATTCGATGTGTCCGGTTTGGTCGTCAAAGAAGAAATCAGGCTCAAACTCACGCAAAAACTCGCCCTTGGGCAAGCCGCCCAAAAACAGCGCTTCGTCCACCTGGATGTTCCACTGCATCAGGGTGCGGATGGCGCGTTCGTGCGCCGGGGCACTGCGTGCGGTGACCAAGGCGGTGCGGATGCGCATGTCGGGTGTGCCCTCGGCTTGCAAGCGGTGCAAGGCCACCAACAAGGGCTTGAAAGGCCCGGCTGACAGGGGTTGGCTGGCGCGGTCTTTCTCGTGTTGCTGAAAAGCGTTCAGGCCTTGGGCTTGAAACACCCGCTCGGCCTCGTCTGAAAACAGCACCGCATCGCCGTCAAACGCGATGCGCACCTCGTTGGGATGGGCTTCTGAGGCGTGGGCCGAGTGTGGATACACCTGCGCGGCGGGCACGCCGGCGTCAAGCGCGGCACGCACATCGCTCAAGTGGGCCGACAAAAACAAATTGGCGTGCAAAGGCTTCAGGTAACGCCAGGGCGGCTGGCCACGGGTGAACGAACCGCGTTGGATGTCCAAGCCATAGTGCTGGGCCGAGCGAAACACCCGCATGCCGCTGACCGGATCGTTGCGCGAGAGGATGACCACTTCCACGCGGGCGGCATCGGCTTGGTTGAAAGCCAGCAGTTTTTTCACCAGGGAAAACGCCACGCCCGGTTTGGCAGGTTGCTCCAAGCGTTGCAACTGCAAGTCCATGTAGGCACGGTCGTCGTTTTGCTCGAAGACCTGGTTTTCTTCCTCGAAATTGAACAAGGCGCGCGAGGAAATCGCCACCACCAATTTGCCGTCCAGACTTGCCAAAGAATAAAGCTCCCTATCAATCGAGGCGAGCCAGCATCCAGGTCTTGTCAGAATTGCCAGCCCATGCCCACCAATAAAACAGACCCTTTGGAACTCGTTTGGAGTGTGGCCGTGGCGTCAGTGGCACTGGTGCGCAATGTATCACTCATGCGCACTTGGTTGTATTCGGCAAAAGCGAATTGGTGCTGGGACACAAACCTTTTGGCACCCAAGCCCCAAGCCCAGCCGGAAAAATCAAAGTTTTGAGCGGCAGAGCCGTTGTCGTTGGTCGAGTCCGAACGGGCCTGAGCCGTTCCCAGCTTGGCATACACCATGGTGCTGGCGTCCACCAACACCCCGGAGACGATGGACCA
>JBDKLR010000057.1:0-5199 GCA_039795515.1 Pseudomonadota bacterium
CGCGCCTGGCTGGCCTGGCTGATCAACTGCTGCAGGGCTTCTAACTCGTTGTTTTCAATGGATTTTTCAAGCTCTGAAAGGGCGGATTGAAAATGCGCCAGCTGGGCCAATACCTCTTGTCGGTTGGCGCTCAAGATGTCACGCCAAATGGTGGGGTCGCCCGCTGCAATGCGGGAAAAATCCCGAAAACCAGGCCCTGCCAGTTTCAAAAAAGCCTCGCCCTCGGGCTGCCGCAGCAAGCCGTTGATTTGGGCAAAGGCCAGCAAATGTGGCACATGGCTGACGGCGGCAAAGGTTTGGTCGTGCGCCTCGGGCGTCATCAGGTGCACGCGTGAGCCAATGGCTTGCCAAAGCGCCGTGGCCTGCTCGATTTGCGACGCTGTGTTGCTGGGCAATGGCGTGAGGATGAGCGCGCGGTCTTGGTACAGCTTGCTTTCAGCATGGTCCACACCCGCCTGGGCTTTGCCCGCGATCGGGTGGGCAGGTAAAAACAAGCCAATGTGGGAACCCAAAGCGGCACGCGCGGCAGTGACCACATCGGTTTTGGTCGAACCCACATCCATCAGCAAGCAGCCCGGCTGCAAATGGGGGGCGATGTCACGCAGACAGTCGGCGGTGTGGCTGACGGGCACGGCAATCAGCACCAGGTCCGCGCCTTGAACAGCTTCAACGGCACTTGAAGCGGCTTGATGAATGACGCCTCGCTGCAGCGCTTTTTGGCGTGTACCTTCAGACGGGCTGAAGCCGACCACGCGTTGCACCAAGCCTTTGTCTTGCAGGGCCAGGGCAAACGAGGCGCCCATCAGGCCGCAGCCCACCAAGCCAAGTTGTTGGAACCTCATGCGCCAACCGGGTAGGAGCCAATCACTTTGTAAAAGGCGCACAGCCCTTGCAGCTCTTGGAGTGCTTGGGCCACATGGGGTTGGCTGATGTGACCGTCCAGGTCGATGTAGAAGTAGTACTCCCACTGGCCTGATTTGGCGGGGCGCGACTCGAAACGGGTCATGGACACGCCGTTGGCCTTGAGGGGCATCAGCAGGTCGTGCACCGCGCCGGGTTTGTTGGGCACCGAGACCACCAAGGAGGTGCAGTCTTTGCCGGAAGCGGGCGGTGTGGCCAGGGTTTGTGGCAAGGCGATGATGGCAAAACGGGTGCGGTTGTAGGCCTCGTCTTGGATGGCGTGGGCTGCGACATGCAGGCCAAACTCAGAAGCGGCACGTTCACTGGCCAAACCCGCCCAAGCGGGGTTGGTGGTGGCCAGGCGTGCGCCTTCGGCATTGCTGGAGACAGCGCGGCGCTCCACATGGGGCAGGTGTTTGCTCAGCCATTCTTGACACTGACCCAAGGCCTGCGGATGCGCCAACACCACCTCGATGCCCTCGAGCGACGCCGATTGGCGCAGCAGGTTGTGTCGCACCAAGAGGCTGACTTCGCCAATCACATGCACCGGGGTGCGCAAGAACAAATCGAGCGAGCGCGCCACCGCGCCTTCGGTCGAGTTTTCCACGCCGACCACGCCGTATTGCGCGGTGCCCGCGCTGGTGGCGTGGAACACCTCGTCAAAGTTGTTGCAATAAATGAGTTCGGCTGCAGAGCCGAAAAACTCGATGGCCGCTTGCTCGCAAAACGTACCCACCGGGCCCAGCACCGCCACGCGCTGCGGCGCTTCCAAGGCCAAACAGGCCGACATGATTTCGCGCCAAATAGCAGTCACATGCTGGTTTTTCAGGGGGCCAGGGTTGTGGGACTGGATTTTTTCCAACACCTGCGCCACACGATCCGGACGGAAAAATGGCGAACCCTCGGCGCGTTTGATGTCGCCCACCGCTTCGGCCAAATGCGCCCGCTGGTTGAGGAGCGTGAGCAACTGGCTGTCGAGTTGGTCGATCTGCACACGCAAATCGGCCAAGCTATGGGCGGGTTTGTCGCCGGTGGTCATGCGGCGTCATCGGGTACAGCGTCGCTGGCACCGTCCTCGCTGGCTTCATCGGCACCGGCTTGAGCGTCGTTTTCCACGATGCGTTGCATGCCGGAGAGCTTGGCACCTTCGTCCAGACCAATCAGGGTCACGCCTTGGGTGGCACGGCCCATTTCACGGATTTCACTCACGCGGGTGCGCACCAGCACGCCCCTGTCGGTGATCAGCATGATGTCGTCATCCGCGTGTACCAAGGTGGCTGCGACCACTTTGCCGTTGCGCTCGGATTGCTGGATGGCGATCATGCCCTTGGTGCCACGGCCGTGGCGGGTGTATTCATCGATGGGCGTGCGTTTGCCGTAGCCGTTTTCGGTGGCGGTCAGGACGCTGGTGCGTGCCATGTCAGGCGTGGCGCTGCCGTCGGGAAGGGCGGGCACGTCTTGCGCGGCGACCAGCATGGCGATCACGCTTTGGGTGTCGTCCAGCATCATGCCGCGCACACCACGGGCGCTCCGACCCAAGGGACGCACATCGTTTTCATCGAAGCGCACCGCTTTGCCGCCGTCGGAGAACAGCATGACGTCGTGTTGGCCGTCGGTCAGCGCCGCGCCAATCAGGTAGTCGCCCTCGTCCAAATTGACCGCGATGATGCCGCCCTTGCGCGGGTTGTTGAACTCGTCGAGCGACGTCTTTTTGACCGTGCCCATGGAGGTGGCCATGAACACGTATTGGTCGGCCGGAAAGCTGCGGGCGGTGCCAGTGAGGGGCAACACCACGTTGATTTTTTCGCCCTCAGCCAAGGGGAACATGTTGACGATGGGGCGACCGCGTGAGCCGCGCGAGCCCTCGGGCACTTCCCACACTTTCAGCCAGTACAAACGGCCACGGTTGGAGAAGCACAGGATGTAGTCGTGCGTGTTGCCGATGAACAGCTGCTCGATCCAGTCGTCTTCTTTGGTGGCGGTGGCTTGCTTGCCACGACCGCCGCGTTTTTGGGCGCGGTACTCGGACAGTGGTTGGCTCTTGATGTAGCCGCTGTGGCTGAGCGTGACCACCATGTCGGTGGGCGTGATCAAGTCTTCAGTCGCCAAGTCTTGCGCGTTGTGCTCGATGTGGCTGCGGCGCATGCCCACCTTGCTTTGGCCAAACTCTTGGCGAATCGCGGTCAACTCGTCGGCAATGATGGTGGAGACACGCTCGGCTCGGGCCAAGATGTCGAGCAAGTCGTCGATCTCGGCCATGACTTCTTTGTACTCATTGACGATCTTGTCTTGCTCCAGGCCGGTCAGGCGTTGCAAACGCATTTGCAAAATCTCGTGGGCTTGGGTGTCACTCAGGCGGTACAAGCCGTCGCCGCCCATGCCGTATTGCTTTTCCAGGCCATCTGGGCGGTAGTCGTCGGCATTGATCACACTGCCGTCGGCTTTGGCGCGGGTCAGCATGGTGCGCACCAGCTCGCTGTCCCAAGGCTTGCTCATCAATTCCGCCTTGGCCACGGGCGGCGTGGGTGCGTTGCGGATGATGGCGATGAACTCGTCGATGTTGGCCAGCGCCACGGCCAAACCTTCCAGCACATGGCCGCGCTCGCGGGCTTTGCGCAGGTTGAAAATGGTGCGGCGTGTCACCACTTCGCGGCGGTGCGACAGGAATACCGTGATCAGGTCTTTCAGGTTGCACAAACGGGGTTGGCCGTCAATCAGCGCCACCATGTTCATGCCGAAGGTGTCTTGCAGCTGGGTTTGTTTGTAGAGGTTGTTCAGCACCACCTCGGGTACCGCGCCGCGCTTGAGTTCGATCACCAAGCGCATGCCCGACTTGTCGGACTCGTCTTGGATGTGGCTGATGTCTTCAATTTTCTTTTCGTGGACCAACTCGGCCATGCGCTCTTGCAGCGTCTTTTTGTTCACCTGGTAGGGCAACTCGTCCACGATGATGGCCTGGCGCTGACCCCGGTCGATGTCCTCGAAATGGCACTTGGCGCGCATGACCACGCGGCCACGGCCGGTGCGGTAGCCCTCTTTGACGCCGCTGATGCCGTAGATGATGCCGGCGGTGGGGAAGTCGGGCGCAGGCACGATGTCCATCAGGTCGTCAATGGACGCGTCGGGGTGGCGCAGCAGGTGCAAACAGGCGTCGACCACCTCGTTCAGGTTGTGCGGCGGTATGTTGGTGGCCATGCCCACGGCGATACCAGCCGAGCCGTTGACCAGCAAATTGGGGAACTTGGCCGGCATGACCAGCGGCTCTTTTTCGCTGCCGTCGTAGTTGGGACCAAAGTTGACGGTTTCCTTGTCCAGGTCGTCAAGCAACTCATGGGCGATTTTGGACAAGCGGATTTCGGTGTAACGCATGGCAGCGGCGTTGTCGCCGTCCACCGAGCCGAAGTTGCCTTGGCCGTCCACCAACATGTGGCGCAGGGAGAAGTCTTGCGCCATGCGCACGATGGTGTCGTAGACCGCGCTGTCGCCGTGGGGGTGGTATTTACCGATGACGTCACCCACGATACGCGCCGATTTTTTGTAGGGACGGTTCCAGTCGTTGTTGAGTTCGTGCATGGCGAACAACACACGGCGGTGCACCGGCTTCAAACCGTCTCGGGCGTCGGGGAGGGCGCGACCCACAATCACGCTCATGGCGTAATCGAGGTAACTTCGGCGCATTTCCTCTTCTAGGCTGGTGGGCAGTGTTTCTTTGGCAAACTGGGTCATGGAGGCAGCCGTTAGAGGACAGGAAAACAGGCTATTTTAGGGGTAAGAACCATGCCGTCTTTGTTGCCTTCCTGTGCCATAATTCAAATGTACTAGGGGGTTTTCCCGCCCGCTGGCAAGACATCTTAACGTTCAGTTGCACTGATTCACAAAGGAAACTCATGAAAAACATCAAAAACATCGCGATCGCACTGTCCTTCATGGGCTTTGCTGCAGCCACCACCGCAGGCGAAATCAACAACTGGCTGTCCTCTTCTGGTGAAGTTTGGAAAAACACACCCGGCGAATGCTGGCGCAACAGTTCTTGGACGCCTGCCACTGCCGCACCCGGTTGCGACGGTGCCATCGTTGAAGAACCCAAAGCCGCTCCAACACCTGCGCCCGCTCCTACACCCGCCCCAGCGCCTGCACCCACGCCAGAACCCAAAGTCGAGCCCGCTCCTGCAGCTCAACCCGCTGTGGCCCCAGCGCCAGCTCCTGTGCCTGTTGCGGTTTCAACCAAAGTCACTTACGCCGCTGACGCTTTCTTTGATTTCGACAAATCGGTGTTGAAACCCGAAGGCAAAGCCAAAT
>JBDKLR010000058.1:0-3532 GCA_039795515.1 Pseudomonadota bacterium
GAAGACGGCGGCAAAGATTTGTTCGCTCATTTTTCCGCGATCCAGAACCAAGGTTTCAAAACCCTGGCAGAAGGTCAACGCGTTAGCTTTGAAGTGACCACCGGCCCCAAAGGCCTGCAAGCGTCCAACATCAAAACCGCCGACTAAGCGCTCAACGCTTCAGGCAGTCAGATGTCCAAAGAAGAAATGCTGGAAATGTCCGGCTTGGTGCGTGAGGTGCTTCCCGACTCACGCTACCGAGTCACTTTGGACAACGGCCACGAACTCGTGGCCTACACCGCAGGCAAGATGCGCATGCACCACATCCGCATCTTGGCCGGCGACAAGGTCACGCTGGAACTCTCTCCATACGACATGACCAAAGGTCGCATCACCTTTCGTCACATCGAAGGCAAAGGTCCAAGCGGACCTCGCAAGCGCCGGTTTTGATTACCAGCCCGTCCGACATCGGACTGGGCTGTTTTTTGTATCTCTGACTGTCGCTCTCAGCGATAGAGTACCGGCCTTGGGTAACATCCCACACATGTTTCTGACCTCTCAGGCCAAACACACCGAGCACAACCATGGGTTGAAGCTGCTCTGGTGTTGATTCAAACAACCATGAACCACGACGACGCCTTCATGCAACTGGCGCTGGATCAGGCCAGGCTCGCACGAGACAAAGGCGAGGTGCCTGTTGGCGCTGTTGTCGTCCGCGAAGGTCAAGTGCTGGCCCAAGCACACAACGCACCTGTTGCACTGAACGATCCCTGCGCCCATGCCGAGGTGTTGGCTTTGCGAGAAGCGGCCGCCCAATTGGGCAATTACCGCTTGGATGATTGCACCCTGTATGTGACCTTGGAGCCTTGTGCCATGTGTGCGGGGGCCTTGTTGAATGCGCGTTTGAAGCGGGTGGTATGGGGTGCTGCCGAACCCAAAACAGGTGCGGGCGGGTCGGTGCTCAATGTCTTTGCGCACACCGCCTTGAACCACCAAACAACGACAAGCGCAGGGGTGAGGGCGGGTGAAGCCAGCGCCTTGCTGCAAGATTTTTTCCGGGCGCAACGCCTGCAACACCAATCGCAAGCGCTGAACACCCGCTTGCGAGATGACGCCCTTCGCACGCCTGCGCATTGTTTTGATGATTTGCCGGACTACCCTTGGCCGCCAAAGTACATCAGCGATTTGCCCAGCTTGAATGGCTTGCGCATGCATTACTTGGATGAAGGTCCTGTGGATGCGCCCATCACGTGGTTGTGTTTGCATGGCAACCCCGCTTGGAGCTATTTGTACCGAAAGATGATGCCAGTGCTGTTGCAAGCAGGTCATCGGGTGGTAGCGCCAGACATGATTGGTTTTGGCAAAAGTGACAAGCCCAAGAAAGACAACTTCCACCGTTTTGATCTGCACCGCCGAGTCTTGCTGGAATGGGTGGAAGCGATGGATTTGCAAAACGTCCACCTGGTGGTGCAAGACTGGGGAGGTTTGTTGGGTCTGACCTTGCCCATGGCCGCACCGCATCGTTATCAGGGCTTGTTGGTGATGAACACCACCTTGGCAACGGGTGAGCAGCCCTTGAGTCCGGGCTTTTTGGCCTGGCGGCAAATGTGCGCCGACAAACCCTTGTTCGATGTGGCCAAGTTGATGGCCAGGGGCAATCCCCATTTGAGCGAAGCCGAATGTGCCGCCTACAACGCACCCTTCCCTGATGCGGGTCACCGCGCGGCGTTGCGTGCATTTCCAGCCATGGTGCCCGAGTTCAGTGACAGTGATGGGGCGGAAATTTCGCGTCAAGCTCAAGCCTTTTGGCAATCGCAGTGGAACGGTAAAAGCTTGATGGTGATTGGGCAGCAAGATCCCGTGCTGGGCGAGGCGGTCATGCGACATCTGCATCGGCATATCCGTGGCTGCCCTGAGCCCGTGGTTCTGCCAACGGCTGGGCATTTTGTTCAAGAACACGGTGAACAAGTGGCGTCCCTGGCCCTGCAAGCCTTGGCCAGATGAGTTCGCTTCCGCGTTGGGGTCTCGGTTTCAGTCCCAGTTGCCCTGACAATCCAGCCTTCAAAGAAAAAACACCATGCACATTTACATTTACTCCCCGTCTGGCGCTCTGCGTGACAAAGCTGCTCTGCGCAAGGCCTTGAAACGTCTCGCCAAACTCGGTCACGATGTCGAACTCGACCCCGATGCCCTGAGCGCTGATCAGCGGTTTGCTGGCGACGACGACACCCGCTTGCTGGCCATCAGTCGTGCGGCAGCCAGCGCTGCCGACATCGTGATGCCGACACGCGGTGGCTATGGCCTGACGCGATTGCTGGCACGTCTGCCGTACAAAGCGATGGCAGCGTCCATCAAATCGGGCAGCCGCTGGGTGGGTCACAGCGATTTCACAGCCTTGCAAATGGGCTTGCTGGCCAAAACCAAGGCCGTGACCTGGGCGGGGCCACATGCGGCGGTGGACTTTGGCGCCGAGGACCTCGATGACATCACCTTGGCCTGTTTTGATGACATGGCGCAGGGCAGGGGGGAAGGGGCTGGCTGGCGTTTGCCCTCTTCTGACCTGGATTTTTTGCCCAAAAAAGCTGTGCTGGCCGAGCACGCCACGCTGTGGGGTGGCAATTTGGCGGTGCTCAGCAGTTTGGTGGGAACCCCCTATTTACCCAACGTGCCAGGCGGCGTTCTGTTTTTGGAGGATGTCGCTGAGCATCCCTACCGCATCGAGCGCATGCTCAGCCAACTCCTGCATGCCGGGGTGTTGTCGCAGCAAAAAGCCATTGTGTTGGGCCGTTTCACCGACTACAAGCTGAGCCCTCATGACAAAGGTTTCAAGCTGCCATCCGTGGTGGATTGGTTGCGCAGTCAAGTGAAAACACCTGTCCTGACCGGCTTGCCCTTTGGCCATGTGCCCACCAAAGTGTGCCTGCCGGTGGGTCAAGAAGTCACGCTGTTGCGCGAGGGGCGCGAAGCCTTTTTGCTTTGGGCCCATCCCGCACATTGACCCTGCCTACAATGTTTTCAATTTGATTGCGACGGACACACCATGACCCCATACGACAGCCATTACATCAACGGTGCTTGGCAAAAAGCCCAAGATTCAGCCGTTTTCGAGGTGCATGACGCCAGCACCGAAGAAGTGATGGCCACCGTGCCGCAAGGCACAGCCCAAGAAGCCCAACAAGCGGTGTTGGCGGCCCGCGCGGCATTTCCCGCTTGGGCTGCCCTCAGTGTCGAGGAACGCTGTGTGTACATCGACAAAATCGTGGCGGGGCTCAAGGCCCGAACCGATGAGATGGCGACCGCCATTGCCCGCGAAGTGGGCATGCCTGTCAAGTTGGCCAAGATGATCCAAGTGGGTGGTCCTGTCTTCAACTGGGGCAATGCCGCCAAAGTGGCCCGGGCCTACCATTACGAGGAGCAAGTGGGTCATTCGCTCGTGGTGCGTGAACCCATTGGCGTGGTGGGATGCATCACGCCCTGGAATTTCCCCTTGAACCAGATCACCTTGAAAGTCGCGCCAGCCTTGGCTGCCGGCTGTACCGTGGTGTTGAAGCCC
>JBDKLR010000059.1:0-23803 GCA_039795515.1 Pseudomonadota bacterium
AAGTCGATCACCACGGTTTTGTGGCCGCGCAAAGCCAGACCTGACGCAAAACTGGCGCTGGTGGTGGTCTTGCCAACGCCACCCTTGCCCGAGGTCACCACGACTATTTTTGTCATCGAAAAAAATCCTTGTGAATTTTGCAAATCCGAGAGTTTACAAGGCTCGCATTTGCAGTTTGTCGTCTGACAACCAAACTTGAGCGGCCTTGCCCGCGACGTCTTTCGGTAGCGGGGTGTCGCTGGTGCGGTACACGCCAGCGATGGACACCAATTCGGCCTCCAAGCTGGCCGCAAAAATACGCGCCGAGCTGTCGCCTTTGGCACCCGCGATGGCTTTGCCACGCAGGGGCGCATAAACGTGGATATGACCATCGGCCATCACTTCCGCACCGGGGTTGACCATGGCCAGGACCACCAAATCACGGCCACGCGCATAGACCTGTTGCCCCGAGCGCAAAGGCTTGTCCACCACCATGGCGCTTTGCCCCGCAGAGGCCACTTCGCGCACCACTTCCACTTCCCGAAACACTTCTCGCACCACCTCTTGCGGCGCACTGTCGTCTTTGAGGGGCGGCAACACACGGGCCTCCGCCGTGACAAACAAACCAGCCAAGGTGGCCGCGGCTTCTTGCGCGGGGTTGCCCGCGCGCAATGCCACGGGGTTCATTTGGTAGCGGCGCAGCAATTGCAACAGTCCATTCAAGTCAATGGCCTCGTCCAGTGCGTGCAGGTCGATCAAGACAGGGTCGTTGTCGAAAAAACCGGGGGTGTCGCCAAAACGGTGTTGCATATCAGTACTGAGGATTTGCAAATCGGTTGATTTGATGAGCACTGACACCAGGGGCAGGGTGGCGCTTTTGATTTCGAAAGACAGGGTAGAAGAGGAAGACCGCGCGTTCATAGAGTGTCCGAATCGTTCAGGCGGAGCGCCCGAATCGTCAGGCTGTGACTTTACACGCTTGGCTGTTTGCCAAACCAAACATGAAATTCGTCACAATCGATTCATCTGACGGGGGGTTTTGTCCATGCAGACCATCTATGGGTTGTTGTTGATTTATTTCGCTTGGCTGGCGTTGGGGTTGGTTTGGCAAAGCAAAACCGTGCGAGGCCCTTGGTTTTTTCTGTTCAGGGCTTTTTTCCCCAATTGGCAGTTTTATCACCAGGTGGGGCCGGTGCCTCATTTGTATGTGCGCCACCAAACCGCCAACCAGGCTTGGAGCGAATGGCATTGGATTTACCCGCGGCGCGAGCGCCGCTTTTGGCGTGTCTTTCACAACCCCGAGGGCAACCGCGCCTTGGCCGAGCAAAACCTGGTTGACCATCTGTCCAGCGACATCAAAGACCTGGGGGAAGGGCAGGATGCCAGCCGTCTGGTGTCCTACCAATTGGTTTGCCGCTTGGCCGCGACCGCTTTGCACAGGTTGCACCCGGAACTCAGGGATGGTCACTACCAGTTGGAGATTCGTCTGGAAAGACCCGACGCCAACGGTTTTGTCAGCAGTGACACGGTGCTGCGCAGCCCGGAGATGGCGCTGTGAGCGGGGAAGCCGCGATTCAATGGTTGACCCTGCTCTGCGCATGGAGTGTGCTGCTGCAAACCGTGGAGTATTGGCGCATCGCCGACAGCGTGGACCCTACGGGCGTCTGGTCTTGGCCGGTTCAGCGGGCGGACATTCCGGACACCCCAGGCGGGGTCAAAAAATTCCTGGACTGGGTTTACCAACCCTCGATGTACCGTGCACAGTTGCTGATTCGGGGTCTGGCCGCCATCGGTTTGGCCCTGTGGGGAGCCCAATTGTCGGTGGCTTTGGTCTTGTTCCTGGGTCAATTGCTCTTGTTGGTCCGCTGGCGTGGTGCCTTCAACGGTGGCAGCGACTTCATGACCTTGGTGTCCTTGACCGGCATTTTGTTGGCCCAAGTGCTGGCCTTGTTCCTCGAAACAGCCATGGCTTGGGCGGCGGGCTTGGGCTACATCGCCATTCACACCTTGAGCTCTTACTTTGTCTCGGGTTGGGTGAAAGTGAAGCGTTCTGAGTGGAGAAGTGGGCGGGCGCTCACCGTTTTTCTCAACAGTGGCCTGTTTGGCCCCTTGTCAGCAGACAGTGTTTTCAGAAAATCCTGGCTGGCGCTGGTCTGCAGTTGGGCCTTTATTTTGTGGGAAGGCGTGTTCCCGCTGGTGCTGTTCAAGCCCGATTGGGTCTGGGTTTTTGGCAGTGTGGCCTTGATTTTTCACTTTTTGGTGTTTTGGTTTTTTGGATTGAACCGGTTTTTTTGGGCTTGGGCTGCCAACTTAAGCAGTCTTTTCTTTCTGGCCAATTTGCTTGGTAATTCATAGATACGCATTTCATTGAATTTGTGAATCCTTTTTTGTTTTGAATGCCGCAAAAAGCCGGTTTTTTTTGCTTGCACCCTTCAGGACTGTGCATAGAATGTCGATCCCTGTTGTGACACAGGGCTCTCTCAATCAAAGGAATTTCGCGCATGCAGTTGATGTGGCTATCAGGGCCCACTGGGAACGTCAAAACCATCTCTATCACCACCCGCACCGTGCTCTCGGCTGCCGTGGTGGTGGCTTTGTTTTTGGTGTCTTCTGGCTTTTTGCTGCATTTCGTGGGCTTCAAGATCGCGGTGGAATACAACCCCGACCTGGCCCGCAGCATCGGCGGTGTGACCACCGAAGCCGAGCAAAAGCGCATGGAGTCGGTCTACCGCGACCATTTGTCCCAACTGCGCGAGTCCATGCACTCCACGGTCAATGAAATTCGCCAGCTGGAGGCGCAAAAAAACCGCTTCATGGAAATGGCCACGCCCACGGTGGTGCGCGACAAGATCAACCGCAAGGACGACAACAAGGGTGGTCCATTGGTGGCCCCTCGTCCTTTTTCATCCATTTTCAGACAGCCCCTGGGCATCGAGTTTGACCAAACATTGCAAGAGTTTGTGCAAACCCAAACCGCTGTGGCCGAGCTCAACGCCCGCTGGGAAAAACAACTCGAATGGCTCACCACCTTGCCTACTGGCATCCCGGTGCAGGGTGATTTCCGTGTGAGCAGTGGGTTTGGCATTCGCAACGACCCTTTCACCGGTGGTTTGGCCATGCATGAAGGCCTCGACTTCACCGCCAGCAGTGGCACCCCTGTGGTGGCCACAGCCAAAGGCACGGTGGTTCGCTCAGGTTGGGACATGGGATACGGCAATGTCGTGGAAGTCCAGCATGCAGAGGGTTTCTCCACCCGTTATGCCCACCTCAGCAAGCGTCTGGTGCAACCTGGTGACCTGGTGGAGCGGGGCAGCATCTTGGGCGAAGTGGGTAGCACGGGTCGTTCCACGGGCCCGCATTTGCATTACGAAGTTTTCAGCAAAGACCGGGTGATCAACCCTGCCAATGTTCTCCATATCAGCTCCAACTGATCACCTACCTGGGCTCACACCATGTTTGAAAAATTGCGCGACAAACCATTGGCCAGTTCACAGGAGCGTTTTGAAACCCTGATCGGCCGCACCACCCAAATTTACGGGCGCTTGGTCTTGGTCGACAGTGTGCGCATCGACGGCAAAGTGGTGGGCAATATTGAAACCAGCAAAGAAAACAAAGTCACCGTGGCCATCGGTGCCAGTGGCGAAGTGTCCGGCGATGTGACAGCGCACCGTGTGATGGTGGCGGGCAAGGTGGAAGGCAATATTTACGCCTCGGAACGTGTGGAGTTCCACAAAGACTCGGTGGTACACGGCGATATTTCTTATGGCTCCATCGCGGTGGAACACGGTGCCCGTTTATTGGGCTTGGTGATTCAAAACCCCGCTGGCGGCAACTCGGCTGGTGACGCCGCCAACTCGGCCATCCGTCAGGCCCAGACCAGCAAATAAACCTGGTTTGATGGGGCGGCGATGACGGGCGTCGTCAGTCGCGGAAATTGTCGAAACTCAGCGGCAAATCGGTCATGTCTTTGCGAATCAGCGCCATGGCCGCTTGCAAGTCATCGCGCTTGGCACCCGTGACCCGGACCGATTCGCCTTGTATCGCGGCCTGCACCTTGAGTTTGCTGTCTTTGATGATGCGCTGGATTTTTTTGGCGTCTTCCGTGGCGATGCCGTTGCGCACTTTCACCACTTGTTTGACCTTGTCACCACCCATTTTTTGCACATCGCCTTTGTCCAAAAAGCGGATGTCGACATTGCGCTTGGCCAGTTTGTTGCGCAAGATGTCATCGATTTGCTGCAACTGAAAATCGCTGTCGCCAATCAGCGTGATGTCTTTTTCTTTGAGTTCGATGGCCGCGGAGGTGCCTTTGAAATCGAATCGGGTGGTGATTTCTTTGGCGGTGTTTTCCACCGCGTTTTTCACTTCCACCACGTCGGCTTCACAAACGGTATCAAAAGAGGGCATGGTCGGTGCTTTGCAAGTTCAGGGTGCGACAATTCTCACATGATTATCGAGACCAACGTCGCACTGCAGCCGCACAACAGTTTTGGCATCGCGGCCAAAGCCGAACGATTGCTGCGTTTGCGCAGCCCCGAAGACCTGCAAGCTTTTTTGCAAAGCCCGTTGCGCTTGGAGCCCCATTTTGTATTGGGTGGTGGCAGCAACATCGTCATCACGGGTGACATCAAACCCTTGGTCATCAAGATCGAACTCTTGGGTCGGCAACTCATCGCCGAGGACGACAAGGCCTGGGTTGTGCAAGCGGCCGCAGGTGAAAACTGGCATGACTTTGTGGCTTGGACCTTGGACCAAGGCTGGCCGGGTTTGGAAAACCTCGCCATGATTCCGGGGTCGGTGGGTGCCTCGCCGGTTCAAAACGTCGGGGCCTATGGCGTCGAGCTGCAAGACCGCTTCGAGTCTTTGGACGCGGTGGACTTGCAAACAGGCCAAAGCTTCACCTTGAACGCGGCGCAATGCGCCTTTGGTTACCGCGACTCAGTGTTCAAACATGCCGCAGCAGACAACCGTGATTTGGGTTTGTTGGGCCGAGCGCTGATCACGCAAGTGCGTTTTCGCTTGCCCAAAAAATGGCAATGTGATGTGAGCTATCTCGACCTGACCAAAAAACAAGCCCAACATGGGGTGGCCCAGCCCACGCCTCAGCAGGTGTTCGATTGGGTGTGTGAAATTCGACGTGCCAAGTTGCCCGATCCCGAGCACTTGGGCAGTGCCGGCAGTTTTTTCAAGAATCCGACAGTGAGCGCAGAGCAGTGCGCCGACATCATCGCCCGCGAGCCCAAGGTGGTGCATTACCACTTGGTCGATGGCCGCATCAAGCTCGCAGCCGGTTGGTTGATCGATGCCTGTGGCTGGCGCGGCAAATCTGTGGGCAATGCCGCGGTGTACGAGCGTCAGGCCTTGGTCATCGTCAACAAAGGCGGGCGCGCCAACCCTTGCACAGGTGGCGAGGTGATGACCCTGGCCAAGGCGATTCAAACCAGCGTTTATGAGCGTTTTGGCATTCGGCTCGAGCCCGAGCCCGTGGTGGTGTGAACGCTTTCACCACCCCTCTTGAATCTGTGCGCCGAGCCTGGTGGCTGGCCGCGTCTTTGCTGGTTTGCAGTTCATCCAACCTGGCGCAAAGCTTTCCGCAAAAACCCATTCGATTGATCGTGCCCTTCGCGGCGGGGGGCAGCACCGACATCGTGGCCCGACTGGTGGCCGAGCCCTTGGGCAAGCTGTTGGGGCAGAACGTGGTGGTGGACAACAAGCCGGGTGGCGGGGGTGTGGTGGGTGCCGCCGAGCTCGCGCGTGCGGCTCCTGACGGTTACACCTTGGGCTTGGCCACGGCTTCCAGCGCTGCCACCAACCCGGCCATCAACCCCCGCGTGCCCTATCAACCCCTCACCGATTTCACACCCATCATCAACATGGTCGCCACCGCCAATGTGTTGGCGGTCCACCCTTCGTTTCCCGCCAAAGACATGGCGACATTTCTCAAGGTCTTGCGCGCCAAACCAGGGCAGTTCGATTACGCCTCATCTGGCGTGGGTGGCTTGGGGCATTTGCAAATGGAGTTGTTCAAAAACCTGACCCAAACCCAGGTGGTGCACATCTCTTACAGCGGCGCGGGCCCCGCACTGCGCGACACCGTGGGTGGGCAAGTCCCCATCATTTTTGACAACTTGCCCTCGGCCTTGCCCCACATCAAGGATGGCCGTCTGGTGGCCATGGCGGTGGCATGGCCGCAGCGCGTGGCAGAGCTGCCCCAGGTGCCCACCTTCAAAGAACTGGGCTTGGAGCCTGTCAATCGGGCTGCGCTTTACGGCATCTGGGGTCCCAAAGGCATGCCGCCTGTCTTGGTGACCCGCCTCAACCAGGCCTTGCGCCAAGTGCTGCAAGACCCTGCAGTGGTCAAGCGCATCGAGGCCAGTGGTTACAAAGTGGTGGCCAACAGCCCGGCGCAATTTGCTGCGCAATTGAAAGAGGAATACCTGGTTTACAAAAAGGTGGTCGATGGCCAAAAGCTCAAACTCGACTGACACCCTGGACCCGCTGATCGATGCGTTCATCGATGCGCTCTGGCTGGAAGACGGCTTGTCCAAGCTGACCTTGGCCGCCTACAGGCGCGATTTGAATGGTCTGTCCCACTGGCTGATCGAGCAAAGCAGCGGTTTGTCCAGCGCCACAGACGCCGATATTCAATCTTATTTCGCGCACCGCCACCACGAAACCAAAGCCAGCAGCGCCAATCGACGCATGACCGTGTTCAGACGCTTTTACGCTTGGGCGCTGCGCGACAACCGCCTGTTGGCCGACCCTACTTTGAAGCTGTTGTCGGCCAAGCAAGGCCAGCGCTTGCCCAAGTCGCTCACCGAGCCCCAAGTGGAGGCTTTGCTGCAAGCGCCCGACGTCGACACCCCCTTGGGACTGCGCGACCGCGCCATGCTCGAACTGCTCTATGCCAGTGGGTTGCGGGTGAGCGAGTTGGTGAATTTGCCCATGCTCTCGCTCAATTTGCGTGAAGGTGTGTTGCGGGTCACTGGCAAGGGCGACAAAGAGCGCCTGGTGCCATTTGGCGAAGAAGCTGGGGATTGGTTGCAGCGCTACCTGGGGCAAGCACGCGGTGTTCTTTTGGGGGCGCAAAGCAGCCCGTCGGTGTTTGTCACCCAGCGCGGCAGCGCCATGAGCCGCGTCATGTTTTGGATGCTGATCAAAAAATACGCCTTGTTGGCGGACATCCATGTGCCGCTGTCGCCCCACACCTTGCGCCATGCGTTTGCCACGCATTTGCTCAACCACGGGGCTGATTTGCGGGCGGTGCAAATGTTGCTGGGTCACGCCGATATTTCCACCACCACCATCTACACCCACGTGGCCCGTGAGCGCCTCAAGACGCTGCATGCGCAGCACCATCCGCGTGGTTAAGCGCCCACGCGTTGGGCCAACAACCAATCAATTTCAGCGGGGGTGAAGCCCGCTTTCAACCGCGCTTCGTGGTTGAACGGCGGCTTCAATCGCGGCGAGGCGTGTTGCGCCACCAACAAGGGGTAGTGTTGCAAGGGATCCAGGCCTTGCTGGTCGCACAACCAGCGGAACCAGTGGTTGCCCACCGCCACATGACCCACTTCGTCGCGCAAGATGATGTCCAAAATAGGCCGCAAACGGGCGGCATGTGCGGATGAGGACAGGTGCAACTTGGCTTGAATCAGCGGGGTGGCATCCAGACCGCGCGCTTCCAAGGTGCGGGGCACCAAAGCCATGCGGGCCAGCACATCGCCAGCGGTTTTCTCGCACATGGCCCACAGACCATCATGTGCTTCAAAGTCGCCATATTCGTGTCCCATGTCCGTCAATAACGGGCGCAGCATGGCGAAGTGGGTCGACTCCTCGAAGGCCACTTGGAACCAGTCTTGGTAATAGGCATCGGGCAGACCGGGGTAACGCCAGATGGCGTCGAGTGCCAGGTTGATCGCATTGAATTCGATGTGGCAAATCGCGTGCACCATGGCTGCCAAACCGGCCTCGGTGTGCACCGAGCGGTTGGGGACTTGTTGAGGTGGGCACAGCAAGGGTTGGGCCGGGCGGCCAGGGACCATCTGACCTGCCGCGTTCAATGCCATGCAGGTGTCCAGAGACAACGTGGCGCGCCCATGCCACAGCGCTTGCACCTCTTGCACCTTGGCCTGAGGGTCGCTGAGACACAAGACCTTGAGGGCAGATGAACGCAGTTCCATCCCTACAATTGTAGAAAGCACAACCCTGAGACCCCCATGCCCATTTACCAACTCGATGAACACACGCCCCAGATCGACGACAGCGCCTGGTTGGCCGAGAGCGCCGATGTCATGGGCGCGGTCAGCTTGGCAGCCCAAACCAGTGTCTGGTTCGGTGCGGTGATACGCGGTGACACCGAAACCATCACGATTGGCGAGGGCAGCAATGTGCAGGATTTGGCCGTCATCCATGCGGACAACGGCATGCCGGTGTTGGTGGGCAAGCATGTCACGGTGGGCCACAAAGTGATGCTGCACGGTTGCACCATCGGAGACGAAAGCCTGATTGGCATCGGTGCCATCGTGCTCAATGGGGTGCGCATTGGTAAAAATTGCTTGGTGGGCGCAGGTTCTTTGGTGACCGAGGGCAAAGAATTCCCCGATGGCTCCATGATTTTGGGCAGCCCTGCCAAGGTGGTGCGGCAACTCACCCCCGAGCAAATCGAAGGTTTGCGTGCCAGCGCCCGCCACTACATCCACAACGCCCAGCGTTACCAAGCGGGTTTGAAAAAAATCAAATGAGTGTCTTGCATCCGTTTTTGTTCGAGGGTCTGCCCGTGCGCGGCCTGTTGGTTCGACTCACCGACACCTGGCAAGACATCTTGCGCCGCCGTGCCAACAACCTCGAGACGGGGCCCTACCCCGAAGCGGTGCGGCATTTGTTGGGTGAAATGACCGCTGCAGCGGTGCTGATGCAAGCCAACATCAAGTTCGATGGCGCCTTGGTATTGCAGTTGCACGGCGAAGGCCCGCTCAAGCTGGCGGTGGTGGAGGTGCAATCCGATTTGCGCTTGAGAGCGACAGCCAAAACCATCGGCGAGGTGACCCCGCAGATGTCCTTGGAAGACCTGTGCAACCAAGACAACCTGGGCCGCTGCGCCATCACGCTGGACCCGGTGGGTCGCCGCCCTGGGCAACAGCCATACCAAGGCGTGGTGTCTTTGTATGACGATCAGCGTGTGCCATTGAAACGGTTCAGCGAGGTGCTGGCGCATTACATGCTGCAAAGCGAGCAACTCGACACCACCTTGGTGCTGGCCGCCAACGACCAAGTCGCTGCGGGCCTGCTGATTCAACGCCTGCCCATGGGGGGCATTGGCAACCTGGGCGGCAGCAAAACCATGGCCGATGAAGACGCGATTGGTCGCAACGAGGACTACAACCGCATCGCCATCTTGGCCAACAGCCTGACCGCCGACGAGTTGCTCAACCTCTCACCAGAGAAGGTGTTGCACCGTTTGTTTTGGCAGGAACATGTGCGCCACTTTGCGCCGCAGCCCGGCGATCCGACACCGCGTTTTTCATGCAGTTGCAGCCGCGAGCGGGTCAGCCAAATGATCCGTGGTTTGGGTCAGGCCGAAGCCGACAGCATCTTGGCCGAGCGCGACAACATCGAGGTGGGTTGCGACTTTTGCGGCCAGCAATACCATTACGACGCGGTGGACACGGCGCACATCTTTGCCCACGGCGAACCACTGCCACCCGGCAGTTCAGCCCTTCAGTAAACCGCTGAACAAGCGCTGCTCGCAGTCGGCGTCCCCACAGGTTTCACACACGCCTTGCCAGCGCACAGGCGGCAATTGGCGCGCCCAGTCTTGCGCCTGGGCCGGGGGCAGCAAGGCGTAGATGCATTGCTTCAAGGCCTCGGCGGGTTCACCATGCACCACCTGGTAGGGGCGGGCCAGCACATGCAGTTGTTGTCGCCAAGGGCCGCTGTTGGCCTGTGTCCACAGCAGATGTGCCGCGTCCGCGGGGCAGGCGGTCAAGTCGTCTGGATCAGGGGGGATGTGCAGCGAAACCTCTGATGCGAGAGTGCGCAACACCTGTTGGAGCGCCTGCGCCAAATGCTGCCGTTGAGAGATTTCTGCGCCAATCAGCACCACCTGAAGCGCGGGTTTGGGCACGGTTTATTTGGCGATTTGCACAAAAATTTCGTTGGGCTTGACCATGCCAATTTCCGAGCGGGCACGTTCTTCAACCATTTCCAAACCATCGCGCAAATCCCGCAGTTCGGCCCGCAAACGCTCGATGTCTTGCTCGGCTGTCGCGTTGAGTTGCAACTGCGCCTGGTGCTGCTGGCGCAGTCGCCACACGTCGGGAATACTGCCTCGCCCAAACCAAAGCTGCAGCTGAAACAACAGCAGCAAGCTCATCAGGATCAAGGGGACAGGACGACGCATGGGTACAGCTCAGGTCGGTGGGGTGGAAAGGTTCAGCTGCGCAGATTGTAGAAGGCTGAGCGACCGGGGTAGCTGGCCACGTGACCCAGGTCTTCTTCGATGCGCAACAGCTGGTTGTACTTGGCCAAACGGTCACTGCGGCTCAAGGAGCCGGTTTTGATTTGACCGGCATTGGTGCCCACCGCGATGTCGGCGATGGTGGTGTCCTCTGTCTCGCCAGAGCGGTGGCTGATCACCGCGGTGTAGCCCGCGCGTTTGGCCATTTCGATGGCTGCAAAGGTTTCGGTCAAAGTGCCGATTTGGTTGATCTTGATCAGGATCGAATTGGCAATGCCTTTGTCGATGCCTTCTTGCAGGATTTTGGTGTTGGTGACAAACAAGTCGTCGCCCACCAACTGCACTTTTTTGCCCAGACGGTCGGTGAGCGTTTTCCAGCCATCCCAGTCGCCTTCGCCCATGCCGTCTTCGATGCTGATGATCGGGTATTTGTCGACCCAGGTGGCCAGCATGTCGGTCCATTGGCCCGCATCCAACTTGAGGCCTTCGCCATCCAGGTGGTAAAGCCCGTCTTTGTAAAACTCGCTGGCCGCGCAGTCCAGGCCCAACACGATTTGCTCACCAGCGGTGAAGCCCGCTTTGTCGATGGCGTCCAAGATCATTTGAATGGCGGCTTCGTGGCTGGGCACGTTGGGTGCAAAGCCCCCTTCGTCACCCACAGCAATGCTCATGCCTTTGTCGCTCATGATTTTTTTCAGCGCGTGGAACACCTCGGCGCCGTAACGCACGGCTTCACGGAAGGTGGGGGCACCGACGGGGATGATCATCAACTCTTGCAGGTCGAGGTTGTTGTTGGCGTGTGCGCCGCCATTGACCACGTTCATCATGGGCACGGGCATTTGCATGCGGCCCATGCCGCCGAAGTAGCGGTACAGCGGCAAGCCCGATTCTTCTGCGGCGGCGCGCGCCACTGCCATGGACACGGCCAGGATGGCGTTGGCACCCAGGCGGGCTTTGTTGTCGGTGCGGTCCAACTCGATCAGGGTGTGGTCCAAAAAAGCTTGCTCAGACGCATCCAAGCCAATGACGGCTTGGGTGATGTCGTGGTTGATGTGCTCGACCGCGGTCATGACACCCTTGCCCAGGTAGCGGTTGGGGTCACCATCGCGCAATTCGATGGCTTCGCGGCTGCCCGTGGAAGCGCCAGAGGGCACAGCGGCACGACCCATGACGCCGCTTTCCAGCAGCACATCACACTCCACCGTTGGGTTGCCTCGGCTGTCCAAAATCTCACGGCCAACGATGTCAACAATTGCGCTCATTTTTTTCTCTCTTCGAAAGTTTTCGTCAGGCCCATTCAGCCCGGGGTTGCAATAAAAAGGGTCAGGCGGAGAAACGGTTCTCCAGCCAGCCATGGCGTTTGGTCACTTGGTCGAGTTCAACCAAGGACGACAACAAGGCTTTCATGTGGTGCAAGGGCACGGCGTTGGGACCATCGGACCAGGCGTCGCTGGGCTTGGGGTGTGTTTCCATGAACAAACCCGCCACCCCGGCCGCCACACCCGCTCGCGCCAACACTGGCACCATCTCGCGAGCCCCGCCACTGCTGGTCCCCTGGCCACCTGGTTTTTGCACCGAGTGGGTCACATCAAAGACCACAGGGGCGCCACTCTTGCGCATTTCAGCCAAGCTGCTCATGTCAGCCACCAGATTGTTGTAGCCAAAACTGACACCACGCTCACAGGCCAAGAAGTTGTCTTCGGGCAGGCCCTTCTCGCGGGCCGCAGCGCGGGCTTTGTCGATCACGTTGGCCATGTCCCAAGGTGCCAAAAACTGCCCTTTCTTGATGTTGACAGGTTTGCCAGACTGCGCCACGGCGCGGATGAAATCAGTTTGGCGGCACAAGAAGGCGGGTGTTTGCAGCACATCGACCACGCTGGCCACCGCCGCCACTTGCGACTCGTCGTGCACATCGGTGAGCACCGGCACATGGAGTTGACGACGCACCTCGGCCAAGATGCTCAAGCCGGCGTCCAGGCCCAAGCCCCGTTGGGTGCTGCCCGAAGACCGGTTGGCTTTGTCAAACGATCCTTTGTAAATGAGCGGGATGCCCAATTCCTTGCAGATGTCCTGGAGTTGCCCCGCCACGTCCAAAGACATTTGCAAACCCTCGATCGAACAAGTACCGGCAATCAAGAAGAAGGGCTGGTCCAGCCCAGCTTCAAAGCCGCACAACTTCATGCCACGACCTTGAGTTTTTTGCGCTCGACTTGGTAGCTCAGGGCGGCACGCACATACGCGCTGAACAGCGGATGGCCGTCCCAGGGGGTGGATTTGAACTCGGGGTGGAACTGCACGCCCATGAACCAGGGGTGCACGGTTTGGGGCAGTTCGACGATTTCAGTGAGGTTTTCTTGCTGGGTGAGTGCCGAAATGACCAGACCCGCTTGGCGCAAGGTGTCGAGGTAATTGACATTGGCCTCGTAGCGATGGCGGTGGCGTTCGGTCACCATGTCGCCATAAATCTGGTGCGCCAGTGTGCCTTTGGACACATTGGACGTTTGCGCGCCCAAGCGCATGGTGCCGCCCAGGTCGGAATGGGCATGGCGCTGCTTCACGCTGCCGTCGGCGTCTTTCCATTCAGTGATCAGGGCAATGACCGGGTTGGGGCTGTTGGGCTCGAACTCGGTGCTGTTGGCGTCTTTCAGACCCGCCACATGTCGGGCGTATTCGATGGTGGCGATTTGCATGCCCAGGCAAATGCCCAAGTAAGGCACTTTGTGCTCGCGGGCGTAGCGCGCCGCGCAAATCTTGCCTTCGATGCCGCGCTTGCCAAAGCCGCCGGGCACCAAGATGGCGTCAAAACGGGACAGCTGGCTGGTGTTGTCGTTGGTCAGGGTTTCCGAATCGATGTATTCGATGTGCACCCGGGCGTGGTTGTGAATGCCCGCGTGGCGCAGCGCTTCGTTGAGCGATTTGTAGCTGTCGGACAAATCGACGTATTTGCCCACCATGGCGATGGTGAGTTCGCGCTCGGGGTGTTCCACCGCCTCGACCAAATCGTCCCAGCGTTTCAAACTGGCAGGCGGGGTGTTGAGTTTGAGTTTTTCGCAGATGAGGGCGTCCAAACCCTGCTCGTGCAACATGCGCGGCACTTTGTAGATGGTGTCCACGTCCCACATGGAAATGACACCCCACTCGGGCACGTTGGAGAACAGCGAAATCTTGGCGCGTTCTTCTTGGGGAATCGGGCGGTCGGCGCGGCACAGCAAGGCATCGGCCTGAATACCGATTTCACGCAGTTTTTGGGCGGTGTGCTGGGTGGGTTTGGTTTTGAGTTCACCAGCGGCGGCGATCCAAGGCACATAGCTCAGGTGCACAAAAGCGGTGTTGTGCGGCCCCATGCGCAGGCTCATTTGGCGCGCGGCTTCCAAGAATGGCAAGGACTCGATGTCACCCACGGTGCCACCCACTTCGACGATGGCCACATCGACCGCGTCGGGGGCGCCAACACCCGCACCACGTTTGACGAAATCTTGGATTTCATTGGTGATGTGGGGAATGACCTGCACCGTGGTGCCCAAATAGTCGCCACGGCGTTCTTTTTCCAGCACGCTTTTGTAAATTTGGCCGGTGGTGAAGTTGTTGGTTCGACGCATGCGCGTCGTGATGAAGCGTTCGTAGTGGCCCAAATCAAGGTCGGTTTCCGCGCCGTCTTCGGTGACAAACACCTCGCCATGTTCGAAGGGCGACATGGTGCCAGGGTCCACGTTGATGTAGGGATCGAGCTTGATGAGGGTGACTTTGAGGCCCCGCGATTCCAGGATCGCTGCAAGAGAGGCGGCGGCGATTCCCTTGCCCAGGGAAGACACCACACCGCCTGTGACGAAGACAAATTTGGTCATGTCGGATTGGGAGGGCCGTCTCCCCAGAGGTGGTAATGCGAAATTATAGGCTCTGCTACATTGCGCCCCATGACTGATCTGTCCAACAAACATCTGGTGCTGGGTTTGAGCGGGGGCATCGCCTGCTACAAAGCCGCCGAATTGTGCAGGGCCTTGGTGAAACAAGGCGCCACGGTGCAGGTGGTCATGACCGAGGCGGCGGCGCAGTTCATCACCCCGGTCACCATGCAGGCCTTGTCCAACCGCCAGGTCTATGTGTCCCAATGGGATGCACGCGAGCCCAACAACATGGCCCACATCAACCTGAGTCGCGAGGCCGACGCCATCATCGTGGCCCCCGCCAGCGCGGATTTCATGGCCAAACTGCTGCATGGCCGTGCCGACGATTTGCTCAGCCTGATGTGTTTGGCGCGCCCCTTGGACACCGTGCCCTTGCTATTGGCCCCAGCGATGAACCGCGAAATGTGGGCGCATCCCGCCACCCAACGCAACATGGCGCAATTGCAAGCCGATGGCGCGCAGGTGCTGGGCGTCGGGCAGGGCGAACAAGCCTGCGGTGAAAGCGGCGATGGCCGCATGTTGGAGCCTGATGAACTGCTGCAAGAAGTGGTGGCCTTGTTCCAGCCCAAGCTGTTGCGCGGCAAGCAAGTCCTGATCAACGCCGGGCCCACTTTTGAAGCCATCGACCCGGTGCGCGGCATCACCAATTTGTCCAGCGGCAAGATGGGCTTTGCACTGGCCCGCGCCGCGCACGAAGCGGGCGCGCAAGTCACGCTGGTGGCCGGTCCAGTGGCCTTGCCCACGCCGCATGGGGTGCGTCGCATCGATGTACGGTCTGCGCTGGACATGCAGGCCGCCGTGCGGTCCCAAACCGCCCATGCGGATGTGTTCATCGCCACCGCGGCCGTGGCCGATTGGCGGCCGGCCCAAGTGGCCCGCGAGAAAATCAAGAAAGACGGCAGCGGCCAAATGCCGGCCATCGCTTGGCAAGAAAACCCTGACATCCTGGCCGAGATGGCCGCCAGCGACCGCGCCCAAAGCGGCGCGCTGTATTGCGTGGGCTTTGCCGCTGAAAGCACCGATTTAAAGGCGCACGCCCAAGCCAAACGCCAGCGCAAAGGCGTGCCCTTGATGGTCGGCAACATCGGTCCAGCCACTTTTGGCGCGGACGACAACGCCTTGTTAGTCATCGATGAACATGGCGCCACCGAATGGCCGCGCGCAGGCAAATTGCCCCTGGCACGGCAGCTGGTGGCCGAGATCGCGCGACGCCTCTGACCTGAAGGACAAATCATGAAGTTGGATGTGAAAGTGTTGGACCCCCGCTTGGCGGGTCAGTTGCCCAGTTACGCCACACCTGGCAGTGCGGGCTTGGATTTGCGGGCGTGTTTGGACGCGCCACTCACCTTGCAGCCCAACGCGTGGCAATTGGTGCCCACGGGCATGGCGATCCACTTGAACGACCCGGCGTATGCCGCGCTGATCTTGCCGCGCTCGGGTTTGGGACACAAACACGGCATCGTGTTGGGCAATTTGGTTGGGCTGATTGACAGCGACTACCAGGGGCAGTTGATGGTGAGCGCTTGGAACCGCAGCGATGTGGCTTTCACCATCGAACCCATGGAGCGCATCGCCCAGTTGGTCATCGTGCCAGTGGTGCAGGCGCAGTTCAACATCGTTGAAGAATTTGCCGCCCCCAGCGAGCGTGGCGCGGGTGGCTACGGCTCGACCGGCAAACAGTAAGCTTTAGTGCAAGGTGTCGCTGCCCGGCGTGGGGGGCAGCGTGAAAAAGCCCGAACCGCAAGTGCCGTGGGCTTTTTCTTGCGAGGTGGCGTGGCGCACCCCGGTGATTTTCAAAGAGATGCGCAGCGCCATGCCTGACAAAGGATGGTTGCCGTCCAACACCACATGTTCGGGGTAAATATCGGTGATGGTGTAGATCACATCTTTGGGAATCTCGGCGCTGCAATCGGCAGGCAGGGCGTGGCCCTCGATGGTCATGCCTTCTTCCAAACCCTCGGGAAACAAACGGCGCGGCTCGAGAAAAATAAGATTTTCATCAAAATCACCAAATGCATCTTCGGGTTCGAGGTGCAAATCAATTTGATCGCCCACCTGATGCTCGTGCAAGGCATGTTGGATTTTGTCGAGCAGGTCGTGACCGCCCAAATAAAACTCGACCGGGTCGTCGAGTTCATCCAAGAGTTCGCCTTGGGTGTCTTTCAAGACCCAGGTCAGGGCCACAACGCTGTCTGGTGTGATGTTCATGGGGCAGAATTGTCGCAGTTTGGAGATCCCGATGAAAAAAACACCACTGCCCAGCGTTTTGGGGGGCATCAGCCCGGAGGCGTTCATGCGCCAGTACTGGCAGAAAAAGCCTTTGCTGATTCGCCAAGCGGTGCCGGCCATGAAGCCTTTGCTCAGCCGACAAGCCCTGTTCGCGATGGCGGGGCAGGACGCGGTGGAAACACGCTTGATCACGGGGGACACCCAAACCAACCACTGGACTTTGGCCCACGGCCCCTTCAAGCCGCGCGCCTTGCCTGCGCTCAAGCAAACCCATTGGACCTTGTTGTTGCAGGGCATGGATTTGCACGACGACGCGGTGGCGGCGTTGCGCGACCGTTTTCGTTTTGTGCCCGACGCCCGCTTGGACGACCTGATGATCAGCTTCGCCACCGACGGCGGTGGTGTGGGTCCGCACTTTGACAGCTACGACGTGTTTCTATTGCAAGCCCAGGGACAGCGTCGTTGGCGCATCAGCCCGCAAAAGGACCTGCGTCTGCGTGAAGACCTGCCGCTGAAAATTTTGAAAGCCTTCAAACCGACCGAGACTTGGGTGCTGGATGCGGGCGACATGCTCTACTTGCCACCGCACTACGCCCACGAAGGTGTGGCGGTGGGGGAGTGCATGACTTATTCCATTGGCTTCAAAGCCGAATCACCCCAAAGTCTGGCGCAAGAACTGTTGCCTCGTTTGGTGGACATGGGGCCTGAGGTGGACCTAGCGCGCTACGCCGATCCGCGCCAAACCGCCACCAGCCAGCCCGCGCAAATCCCTGCGGCCTTGCAGCAGTTTGCCCGCAAAGCGGTGTTGCAGGCGGTGCAACACCCCGGTGACTTGCATTGCGCCTTGGGGGAGCTCTTGAGCGAACCCAAATCCCAAGTTTGGTTCGAGGGCCAAGCCTTGCCGCGCCAGCTGCGCGGGGTGCGCTTGGACCGCAAAACCAAAATGCTTTATGACGATGATTTCGTGTTCATCAATGGCGAAAGCTGGCGCTGCAAAGGGCAAGACGCACGGCACTTGCGCCTGCTGGCCGATCAGCGTTTTTTGCCTGCTGCGCAGGTGGCGAAAGCCTCGGTTGCACTGAAAAACCTGTTGAAAGACTGGTGGGCAGCGGGTTGGTTGCAATCTGATCAATAACCATTTGCCATGCCAGCCCTTTTGGCTACGGGAAATCACCTATAATCCGAGGCTGAGTTGGTGGAGCTTGATTCCGTCGGCTCGGTTGCAAATTTGACAATTGTCAAATTCGCGGCATCCCTTGAAAACGTTTTCGCATCATCTAAAGGAATATTCCCCATGAAAAAATCACTCTTGTTGGCAACATTGTTGGCTGCTGCTCTGGTCGCTTGCGGTAAAAAAGAAGCCCCCGCTGCTGCTCCTGCTGCTGAAGCTCCTGCTGCTGCGCCCGCCGCTCCTGCTGCACCTGCTGCTGACGCTGCTGCGCCTGCCGCCGCTCCTGCTGCTGCACCTGCTGCTGAAGGCGAAAAGAAGTAATTTTTTCTGCTTCCAAAAAAAATGCCACCTCCGGGTGGCTTTTTTTTTAGTCTGTGCGTTTCAAACGTTCAGTGCACCTGATACCAGGGAGTGCCTTGTTCGGGGTCGGCCACCTCGATGTCTTGCGGTGCACAACCTGCCGCCAAAGCCACCTCGGCTTGCGCCAAGTCAGGGCGGTTGTTGCGTTCGCTCAGGTGCGCAGCCACGATCAAGTTGAGCTGTGGATGCACCAAGGCCCGGGTGAGTTGGGCCGATTCTTCATTGGACAAATGGCCTTGTGGTCCAGCGATCCGTTTCTTCAAAAAGCCAGGGTAACTGGAGTTGGCCAGCAACTCGGGGTCGTGGTTGCATTCCAGCAGCAAGGCCTGGCAGTGCTGCAAAGCCTTGATGACGTGGTTGCTGCCATGGCCCAAATCGGTCAGCACACCCAGGTGCACATCGCCATCGGTGCAGCGCAGTTGCAATGGTTCGCGGGCATCATGCGGAACGGTGAAAGGGTGGAGTTGCAAGGCCCCCAATGCAATCGCTTCGCCATCACGTGCCACCTGGCATTGCAGCGGCGACAAGCCCCAGTTGGCCAAATCGCAGGCCAGCGCCGTGCCTCGGCTCATCCAAACCGCCGCGCCGGTGCGCAGCGCAAACGACTTGGCATGACCGACGTGGTCGGCGTGTTCATGGGTGATGAAGACCGCGTCAATGTCTTCCAGGCTCAACTCGGCTTGGGTGAGGCGTTTGCCCAGTTCGCGCACGCTCAAACCACAGTCGATCAGCAATCGCGAGACTTGATGGCCGCAATGCGCCTCGACCAAGGTCGCATTGCCAGCGCTGCCGCTGCCCAGGTTTTTGAACCGCAGCACAGGCTTATTGCAATTCGGTCACCAGCAATTGGGCGATTTTTTGAGCGTTGGCCGAACCGTCAGGCTCGCCAGACGAGTTGAGGATGCGAATCGTCGAGCTGGAGGCATTGCTGCTTTCCACCTTCAGGCGGTATTGCTGCGGACCGCTGGGGCCCGATTTGGACTTGCCAAACCATTTGCTGAAAAAGCCTTCTTCGGCTTCGGTGCCCACATCGACAAAGCGCACAAAGTAAATGCCTTGTTTGCGGTCGCGGTCTTCGACGGTGAAGCCGTTGCGGTCCAGCGCCACGCCCACGCGACGCCAGGCGACATCAAAGCCTTGGTTGAAGCTGACAGCGGGCTTGCCCTCGATGGCGATCAGGCTGCTCATGCTGGTGGCGGCGACTTGGTCCAGGGCTTTGTCGGTGTTGGCATTGGCGGGTCCGAGCTTGACCATGATGCGGCGCAAGAACTCTTTTTCCAGTTCGGGGTCGTTGGGGCGGGGCTGCCAGGTGGTGTTGCGCGACAGTTTGTCGGTGTAGACCTCGATCAAACCTCGGTGGCTGATCAACAACTCGGTGTGGTTGTTGGCCGTGCGTTCCAAACGGATGCGGAATTTGTCGCGTTCGCCGGTGGAATACAGGGTGTCAAGCACCTTGCCCAAGTTGCGGCGGATGAAGTCTTGTGGCAATTTGGCACGGTTTTCAGCCCATTCGGTTTCCATGACACCAATTTGTTGCTCGTCACGGACCAGGATGAAGCCCGATTCTTTCCAGAAGTCGCGCACGGTGGGCCACAGAACCTCGGGTGGGCGGGCGATCTCGAGCCACATTTGGTTGCCCGAGCGCTTGACTTGGATGTCGGCCAACTGCAAAGGTGAAACACCATCGGCGCTGGGCGCACCAGGTTTGGCCTCTTCCAATTTGCTGGCGCTGACGCTGCCGTTGGGCAACTCGTAGCGCTTGTTGCGGGTGATCTTGGACAAATCGGGAGGGACTTCCAGACCGGTTTGGGCGGGTTCCTCGGTCTGCGATTTGTAGTTGATTTTGTCGGTGTCCATCACCGAACCGCAGGCGGTCAAGCCCACGGCCAACATCAAACCGACCACACGGGTGCTGACCAACAGTTGTGTCTTCAACTTGCGTCCTTCAGGGGTGTTCATATCAGGCCCATCTTGCGAAGAGCGGTTTCCAGCAGGGGTTCATTGGCGCTGGACAAAGGGGTCATGGGCAAACGCATGGCGCCGCCGCACAGACCCATGCGGGCCACCGCCCATTTGACGGGAATCGGGTTGGCTTCGATGAACATGTGTTTGTGCAGGTTGAGCAATTGGCGCTGAATGGCCATGGCCTCGGCCGCTTGGCCCGCCATGGCGGCCACGCAGAGTTGGTGCATCAGTTTGGGGGCGACGTTGGCGGTCACGCTGACATTGCCCTGGCCGCCGCACAACATGAGGGCAACAGCGGTGCCATCGTCACCCGAATAGATGGCAAAGCCTTTCGGGGCCTCGTGGATCAGCCATTGCGCGCGTTCGATGTTGCCCGTGGCTTCTTTGATGCCCACGATGCCGTCAATTTGAGCCAAACGCATGACCGTGTCGTGCTGCATATCGGCCACGCTGCGGCCGGGCACGTTGTAGAGCACCATGGGCAGGTCCACCGCTTCGGCGATGGCGCGAAAGTGCAGGTACTGGCCTTCTTGCGTGGGCTTGTTGTAATAGGGGACGACTTGCAATTGGCAGTCGGCACCAACATTTTTGGCGAATTTGGCCAATTCGATGGCTTCGGCAGTGGAATTCGCGCCGCAGCCCGCCATGATGGGCACGCGCCCTGCGGCTTGTTCGACCGCCACGCGGATGATTTCACAGTGTTCTTCGACAGTGACCGTGGGCGATTCGCCCGTGGTGCCAACCACGCCAATGCAGTCGGTGCCCTCAGCGATGTGCCAATCGATGAGGCTGCGCAGGTGGGGGTAGTCGATGCTGCCGTCTTCCAACATCGGTGTGACCAAGGCCACGATGCTTCCAGTGATGGGTGCCATTGAATATCGTCAGGTGTGACAAAGGGTGGATTCTAACGTTCACGCACTGCCACAATGCGCTGCACAAACCGCGCTGGATCGGGCAAAAAACAGTCCTCATAGGCCACCACCCGCAATACTTGGCAAACATTCAGCAATTCGCCCGGTTGCAACAGGAAATTCGGGTTGGAGGGTTTGCCCACGGTTTCGTTGCCCGCGGCGAATGTTTCGTAAACCAGCACACCCCCAACAGCCAAACTCCCCAAAATCGCTGGAAACAAGGTGCGCCACAGGTAGTTGGTGACCACCACCGCGCCAAATGTCTGTCCTTCGAGAGGCCAGGGGTTGTTTTCCAGATCGGCTTGCAGCACATTGCCAAAAGCGCTGGCGGCCTCCAAGGCAACGGGGTCGCGGTCCACGCCCAGGCACAGACAACCGCGCGCTTGCAGCGCCCGCATGTGGCGTCCATGACCGCAGGCCAGGTCCAACACCGTGGTGTGGGCAGGAATCAGGTGCTGCCACCTGAGCAGCCATTCAGAGGGGGCGCCAGTGCCGTGCGCAGCACTGCTCATGGGGCTTTGGGGCGGAATTCTTTTTTCACTGCGGCCATGGCCAGGTGTTCCACCAACCAGGGCGCGACCAATTTCAGATAGCGCGCCAGTTTGCCTTGTGCCGTCATCACCACTTCGCGCCGCCGCCGCACCATGCCATAAATGATTTGACGCGCGCATTCGGCGGTGGTCATGGCTTTTTCCTCGCGCAAGCCGCTGATGCCCGCCACCTCGCCCTCGGCGTTCAACCCATGAAATCGGATGTTGGTGCGCACCACGCCGGGGTAGGCGATGGTGACGCTGACACCCGCGTCTTTCACTTCGGCGCGCAGCGCTTCAAAAAAACCGGCCATGGCAAATTTGCTGGCGCTGTAGGCGGTGCGCCCAGGCACGCCCACCATGCCGGCCAAGGAGGACACCGCCACGATGCGGCCATGGCTGGCCTTGAGATAGGGCAAGGCCGCATGGGTGCAGTAGACGCTGCCCCACAGATTGACCCGCATCAGGTCTTCGTACCAGTGCAGCCTGTCGGTGGGCACCTCTTCCAGCAAGGCATGGGCCGAGATGCCCGCGTTGTTGATCAAGATGTCCAAGCTGCCAAATTGTTGTGCCGTGGTGTCCACCAAATGGCGGCATTGCTGCGGGTCGGTCACATCGGTGGGCATGATCAGGGTGCGCGCGCCCAGAGCGTTGCATTCGGCGGCCACCGCTTGCAGGCCTGCGACATTGCGCGCGGCCAGCACCAACATGGCTTGCAGGCCGTGGCGGCGAGCCAATTGACGGGCCAATTCGGCGCCAATGCCGTCGGATGCGCCAGTGATGATGATGTTGGGCATGCTAGAGACAACTCCACACTTGGTTGGCCAAATTGAACACAAACTCAGGCTGCAAGTACATGGCAAAGACCCCTGCCATGGACACCGCGCCCAAAGCATAGGTCAAGAACAGGGCCAGCTTTCTCATGCAGCAGCTGGCGCGCGCTCGATGGCGCGGTCCTCGATGGGCAGGTTGATCAGCATGGCAAAAAAGCTCAGGGCAATCGTCAAATACCAGACCAAGTCGTAGCTGCCGGTGCGGTCATACACCCAACCGCCCAGCCACACGCCCAAGAAGCTGCCCATTTGATGGCTCAAAAACACGAATCCGCTGAGCATGGACAAATGCGCCACGCCAAAAATTTGGGCCACCAAAGCGCTGGTGACTGGCACGGTGGACAGCCACAGCAGGCCCATGAGGGCGGCGAACACATACACCGAGAGCGGTGAAATTGGCCAGCTGATGAAGCCGATGATGAAGATGGCACGGGCCAGGTAAATGCCTGACAAGATGCGTTGCTTGGGCCAAATCTGCCCCAGGCTGCCCGCCATGTAGGTGCCGAAAATGTTGAACAAACCAATGAGTGCCAAGGCGGTGCCCGCCACTTGCGGTTCCAAACCCTGGTCCTTCAAATAGCTGGGCATGTGCACCCCGATGAACACCACCTGAAAACCGCACACAAAGTAACCCGCCATCAGCAGCTGAAAGCTGCGGTAGCCAAAGGCCTCGCGCAGGGCGTGCCATATGCTTTGGTCGCGCTGGGGCGCTTGGCCGCCTGCAAATCCGGGCTCGCGCAAACCCATGGCCAAGGGCAGGATGGTCACCAAGACCATGGCCAACAGCACCAGGGCTTGTTGCCAGCCGATGTGGGCGATCAAATAAGAAGAGCTTGGAACCAGCGCGAATTGGCCAAACGAGCCCGCGGCGGACACCACGCCCATGGCCCAAGAGCGCCGTTCAGGGGGGATGTTGCGGCCAATGACGCCAAACACCACGGCAAAGGTGGTGCCGGCTTGGGCCGAACCAATCAAAACACCTGCTGTGAGCGTGAGTGCCAGCGGTGTGGTGGCGTGGGCCATGCCCCAAAGCCCCGCCACATAAAGCAGTCCTCCGGCCAAGATGACCCGAAAAGCGCCGAAACGGTCGGCCAACATGCCCGAAAAAATGCCGACCAAGCCCCAGCTGATGTTTTGCACCGCCACGGCCAGCGCGAAATCTTCGCGGCCCCAGCCCATGTCTTGGGTCATGGGCTGCATCCACAGGCCAAAGCCGTGGCGCACCCCCATGGCCATGGACACGATCAGTGCGCCGCAGACCAGGACCTGCCAAACTGGCAGTGTTTTGTTGTCGGTTTGCATGCCTTAACTGTAACGAGGTTGCTCAGATTCTTTCCAAAAGCCGAACAAGACTGTGATTCCATCCAGTAGAGGGTGTCTGGCCTGTCTACAATCTGCCGCATGGCCACCAAACAATCTGACTATTCCGAAGGCTCCATCCGGGTTCTCAAAGGACTGGAGCCT
>JBDKLR010000060.1:0-2750 GCA_039795515.1 Pseudomonadota bacterium
GGCACCACTTGCAAACCCTGCACCTCCAAGGCGGCGATGACCGCGTCGTAATGCTGTGCGTTGTTGGCAATCAGGTAGGAGCGCAGCACCAACAAACCCACGCGGCCTTTGGCTGCTTCGGTTTTGACCATGTTGGGCAGGTGACGCCAATCGGCGTCCAAGCGGTTTTTCATCCGCGGGTGGTAAACCCCAAGTTCGGGGTATTCCACCGGTTCGCCCACTTTCAAGGTGGTTTTGCCCAATGCGTCTTTGGCATAACGGTCCACCAGCATCAACACCATGTTGTGGATGTTTTCTTGTGAGCCACCCAGCCAATATTGCAAGCTCAAAAAATAAAGCCGCAGGTCTTGCGCCGTGCCTGGCACGAACCGCAAGATTTGCGGCAGGCGGCGCAGCATCTTCATTTGCTTGGCACCGGCGGAGGCGTCTTGGCCCGCTTGCGGCTTGCTGCCGCGCAATTTTTTCAGGAAAGCCATGGGGCCGGTGCTGGGCTTGCCCATGTCCAAGCGGCCCATGTGGGTGAGTTTGACCACCTCGGCGGCGGACATGATGCACACCATGGCCTTGCACTGATCACGCCGTGCTTGCAAGTCGGCCATGATGGGCTGGAAATGGTCCTCCAAAAACAACATGGTCACCAGCAAGATGTCGGCATGGGCGATCTCGTTTTTCACCCGCGCCAGTTTGTGTTCGTCGGTGGCGTACTCGGAAGCCGAATGGATGGAGAATGCCAACTGCGGCACCAAGCGCTGCAAACTTTCTCGCGCCTTCATGGCCGCACTGTTGAGGTGCGTGTCCATGGTCAGGATGACCACTTTGATGGTGCTGGCTTTGGCGTTTTGGGCGGTCATTCGGTGGGTCAGGTTGGACAGCTGGTTGACAGTCAGATTGTGTCAATCAATGTTGACATTACAAAGTGTCTCTCAAAATATATAACTAGGGAATACCCTAAGGTGGACAAATTGAACACTTCACAAGACGAAACCACACAAACCCAGGAAAAACCGCCATTCAAATGGCGCAGCCTGTTGTTGGCGTTTGCCATCAGCTTTGCAGTGGCGGGCGTGGGCTCAGGCTTGACCGAGCTCAATGCCTGGTATTTCCAGCTCAAACAACCCGACTGGAAACCACCAGATGCGGCTTTTGGAGCCATTTGGACCGTGATCTTCAGCCTGAGCGCCATCAGCGCCTGGCTGGGCTGGCATGCCCTCCCGTCCAGGGGCATGCGGCGTTTGGCCCTGATTTGGTGGGCCATGAACGCGTTTTTCAATGTGTTTTGGAGCCTGATTTATTTCAAATGGCAGCGCCCGGATTGGGCTTTGTTCGAGTTGCCATTCATCTGGCTCACGGTGCTCGTGTTGATCGTGATCCATTGGCGGTACAGCCGGCGCGCCTCTTTGCTGCTGGTGCCTTATTTGGTGTGGGTGAGCCTGGCAGGGGGCCTCAACTGGGGCACGGTGCAGCTCAACGGCCCGTTTGTCTAGGACTTACCTGAGCGTCAACCTGGGACATTGGGGGCACGTTTTAGGCAAAGCCGTTGGAATCAGACAAAATCCAGCCGCACTTACTCCCCAATTGGGGTTTTCAATTCAATGGAGACATTTATGACAAGTCGTCGCGAATTTGTGATTCAACTCAGTTTGGGCGGCACCGCCTTGTTGGCAGGACAAGCCATGGCCCAAGCCATGGTCGCCGAAGGTGATGCCCAAGCCGCAGCTTTGGGCTACAAAGCAGACACCACCAAAGTGGACAATAAAAAATACGCCAACCACAAAGCCGAACAACGTTGCGACAACTGCGCGTTGTTCCAAGGCAAGGCCGGTGACAAAGCGGGTGGCTGCCCCTTGTTTGCTGGCAAGCAAGTCGCTGGCGCAGGCTGGTGCAGTGCTTACGCCAAAAAAGGCTGATGTTGTCGCGCCGCGAGGCGCGGTCTCTGCCAACCCCTGCGGCGCATCGCCCAGGGGTTTTTTCTTGGATGCATTCATCGATACAAGGGTAAACCCCTTGTTGTCAACTTAACTTGACACACTTAAGCTCGTTGCCACGACAATAGCCCCACCCTGAATGCTGATCAGGGATTGCAGGAGAACGGTTCATGACCCCATTGCTCGACAGCATCCAATCGCCCACCGATGTGCGGCGACTGTCGCCACACCAATTGCCTGCACTGGCGGATGAATTGCGCACGTTCTTGATTGACAGTGTGTCCAAAACCGGTGGTCATTTGAGTTCCAACCTGGGCACGGTGGAACTCACGGTGGCGCTCCACTATGTGTTCAACACCCCCCATGACCGCTTGGTATGGGATGTGGGTCACCAAACCTATCCGCACAAAATGTTGACCGGTCGTCGCGACCGCATGCATACCCTTCGTCAACTCGCTGGCGTGGCGGGCTTTCCCAAACGCGATGAAAGTGAATACGACAGCTTTGGCACCGCGCATTCCTCCACCAGCATTTCTGCCGCCTTGGGCATGGCCATGGCGGCCAAACAAAAGGGCGAGCAGCGCCACAGCGTGGCCATCATTGGCGACGGTGCGATGACCGCAGGCATGGCCTTTGAAGCCATGAACAACGCTGGCGTGTCCGACTGCAACATGTTGGTGATCTTGAACGACAACGACATGTCGATCAGCCCACCCGTGGGCGCCTTGAACCGTTATTTGGCACAGCTCATGAGCGGGCGTTTTTACGCCACCGCCAAAGAGGTGGGCCGACAGGTGCTGAAAAACGCACCACCCTTGTTCGAGC
>JBDKLR010000061.1:0-7653 GCA_039795515.1 Pseudomonadota bacterium
TGACTGGTTAGTAATATAACCGCAGGGCTCTTGCGGGTCAATGCAAAGGGGCTTCAGGTGAACAACAAACCGAGCCATTCGCGAAGGACCATCCTGCTGTTGCCCAGGCCAGAGGCGGTTGGTACGCAATAACTCTCCCAACCCTCAGGCTTGGACACATAACCCATGGGGGCTGGAACAACGCTGAAACCCGCTTGTTCGAAGTTGCGCACGCTGCGCTGCATGTGCCAGTCATTGGTCACCAGGGCTATCGTTTGGATGCCTTGGCCGTGGAGTTTTTCATGGCTGCGCTGGGCGTTTTCCCGCGTGTCACGGGATTGATCATCTACCCAAGCAAAGCGCATCTGGTGGTCACGGGCCAGCACATAGGCTGCGACAGCTGCCTCACTTTCAATTTGAGAGTTCAGAGCCTCCCAGCCTTTGCCACCTGCGTAGACCAAGGGCAACTGACTTTGTTTGGCCAAATGAACGCCATAAATCAAGCGCATGTGGGCTCTTGCGCCCAATATAGATCGGTCATATTCCGGCACATTCGGCTCAACCCCACCTCCCAGCACCACAATGGCTTTTGCTTGTTGCAGTTTGTCGGTCGTGATGGGTGGGTATGAATGTAAAAGCAGCCTGTGCAGCCCGTAGGCAGTGGCGTCGCAGCTGAGCACCCACAAACTGACAAAAGCCACGCTGGCCAAGCCCCAGGCCAGGCGGCGGCGGTAGCGGGCCAAAAAGGCCGCTCCCAGCATGAGCAGCAATGGCCCAGCGGGCGGCATGATCAGATTGGTGAGGAAAGGTTTGAGGGGTCCGAGCAGTGTCATGCGGTGGAATGGTAGCGAATACCCCCTGAGGTCAGGATCGGCCTGCGGCAGAGGGCGGGGCGGGCACAATCTGCAAGAGGAACAACAGAAAGAATGCAATGAACAGTGAAATAGTGCTGGGTGGCGGCTGCTTCTGGTGCACCGAAGCGGTGTTTCAACAAGTGCGTGGTGTGGTGTCGGTGACCTCGGGCTATTGCAATGGTGTGCAACCGGCGCAGCCCACTTATGAACAGGTTTGCCGGGGTGACACCGGGTACAACGAGGTGGTCAAGGTGGTCTACGACTCCGATGTCATTGGCTTGCAGGACTTGTTGCGCATTTTTGTCGAAATCCATGACCCGACCAGCTTGAACCGTCAGGGCCATGACGTGGGCACGCAGTACCGCAGTGGGGTTTACGTCAGCAACCCCCAAGACCAAGCCAGGGTCATGGCAACCCTGGCGGCATTGCAAGCTGATTTCTCAAAACCCTTGGTCACCGAAGTGCTGCCGCTGGCGCATTTTTGGCCTGCCGAGGATTACCACCAAAACTATTTTGTGAACAACCCCCACCAGGGGTACTGCTCATTCGTGGTGGCACCCAAGGTGGGCAAGTTGCGCCAGACTTTCAGCCAGTGGTTGAAGGGCTGACGAGGGCTGCGAGCCCTGAGGCAGGTGTTCAGGGCGCGAGACGCTCTTTCACCCAAAGACCGTCTTGCAAGCGATAGACCAAGCGGTCGTGCAAGCGTGCCACGCCACCTTGCCAAAACTCCCAACGGTCGGGCACCAAACGGTAGCCGCCCCAGTGCGGGGGGCGCGGCGGTTGCAACATGAACTTGGCGGCATAGGTGGCCGCGTTGGTGACCAATTCGCCGCGAGAGGTGATTACTTGGCTTTGCGGGCTGGCCCAAGCGCCGATGCGTGAATCCAGCGGACGGCTGTGGAAATAAGCATCGCTGTCGGCCTCGCTGATCTTGTCCACCCGACCCTCGATGCGCACCACTCGTTCCAATTCCACCCAATGAAACTGCAAAGCGGCATAGGGGTTGCCAGCCAGTTCCTGCCCTTTGCGGCTGCTGTAATTGGTGAACCAAACCAGGCCTTGTTCGTCATAGCCCTTGATCAGTACCACCCGGGTGCTGGGACGCAGGTTGCTGCCCACCGTGGCCAAGGTCATGGCGTTGGCCTCGGGCACTTCTGCTTGCAGGGCCTGTTGCAACCATTGTTCAAATTGTTGGAGCGGCTCGGATGCGGCTTGGTGCTCCAGCAGTTCGGCGCGCTGGTAGCTTTTGCGCATGTCGGCCAGGGTGGGTTTGCTCATGGTGTCGGGGCGGTACAAAGGGCTCATCTTAGGGCGTTTGCGGTCGATTATTGGGTTAGCATGAAATCACCTCGGAGTACCTGAACATGATCAACATCCTGCGTGTATCCAACTTGCCCCACGACATGCTTTCCGTGTTACAGACCACGTACCTGGTCCATGACCGCGATCACATCACCGACCCGGGGGCCTTGGGCCGCATCCGGGCCATGGTGGGCACAGACAGTGTGGTCATCGACAAAAAACTCATGATGTTGTTCCCCGCCGTGGAGATGATTTGCATTTGCGGCGAGACCACCCAGCATGTCGACCTGGAGGCCGCCGCGCAACGCAACATCTTGGTAAAGCACACGCCCCATGTCCACATTCCAGACGCGGCGGAATTTGCCTTGGGCCTCATGCTGGCGGCTGCACGTCGCATCGCGCATGCCGACCGTTTCGTACGCAACAGCGATTGGGTGGACGGCCCTTATCCTTTGACCCGCCGATTAAGCGGTGCCCGTTTGGGGCTGGTGGGCATGGGCGATCTGGCCCAAGCCATCGCCAAACGAGCCTTGGCTTTTGACATGCAGATCCGCTACACCGCACAACAAGAAGTGTCTTCATCGGTCTACCACTACGTGGCTGACGTGAAAACCTTGGCGGCTGAGGTGGATTTTTTGGTGTTGCCCGAAGCGGGCGTCGACACCCCCCCCAAGCTGATCAACGCCCATGTCTTGCAAGCGCTGGCCTTGAAAGGTTATTTGATCAACATGGCCAACCCGGGCGTCGTTGACACCGTGGCCTTGATTGAAGCTTTGCAAAAGAAAGTGATTGCGGGTGCGGCTTTGGATGTGTTCCCTGAGGAACCCCGCGTGCCCGCCGAGTTGCGCAACGCAGCCAATGTGGTGCTGACCCCGCACATGGGCAGCGCCACCCATGAAGCCCGCAAGGCCATGGGCGAGATGGCCTTGCGCCATTTGGCCGAGCATTTCCCGCCCGAGGATTAAGCCCTTGTTTGGCGAGGCGCCATGAGCCTCGCCTGGACGTCAGCGAGGAAAGCCGCCGCCACCGCCACGTTTGCCGCCACCGCCGCCAAAGCCGCCGGGCTTGCCGCCACCGTAGCCACCCGATTTGCCACCACCACCACGACGGTTGCCACCGCCGCCTCCGCGGTTGCCGCGGCTCAGCAGATCCACCGATGTCATGGTGGGATCGGGTTGACGACCTGCGCCGCCGCCCGATTTGTGGCCAAAGGCATTGACGCCACTTTGGGTGCCCAAATGCGCATTGGCACGGGGCTGGAAATCATCTTCAAAATGCTTGGGCGGTTGCGCGTCGTGGTCATGCGCCATGCCTTGTGGGGCGGGGCGAGGACCGCGCTCTGGCCGATCGCGTCTGGGCTGGTTGCGGCCACCGCCGGGATGGGGCGCACCGCCATTGGGGTGCGCGGCACGGGGTGGGCGATCGCCACGGGGCTCTGATCGGGGGCCGGCATTGGCACGGGGGCCATCGCCACGGCCTTCGCCGCCACGTCCACCGGCCGGTTTTTTCTCGCGGATGCGTTCCATCATTTCTTGACGCGCCGCGCGCGCAGCAGCGGCCATCACGTCCCGGCTGGGCGGTTTGCCCAAGCCGCCCCAGAGGGTTTGGCGGCCCATGGCGATGGGCTCAGCGCGTTCATCAGGTCCTGGGCCAAAGCCCTCGACCTTTTCCACTTCAATGGTTTGACGGGTGAATTTTTCGATTTCTTGCATAAATCCTTCTTCATCCAAGGACACCAAACTGATGGCTTCGCCGCTGGCCCCCGCGCGACCGGTGCGGCCGATGCGGTGCACATAGTCTTCGCTGATGTTGGGGATTTCGTAATTCACCACGTGTGGCAATTCGTCAATGTCGATGCCGCGCGCCGCGATGTCTGTCGCCACCAGCACGCGGATCTCGCCGCTTTTGAAGCCAGACAGCGCTTGGGTGCGGGCGGTTTGGCTCTTGTTGCCGTGCAGCGCCATCGCGGTGATGCCTTGTTTGTTGAGGAAATCCGCCACATGGTTGGCACCGAATTTGGTGCGGCAAAACACCAGCACCTGGCTCCATTGCTTGGTCTCGATGATGTGCGCCAACAAGGCTTTTTTCTGCTGACGACCCACGGGGTGGATCACCTGCTTGATCAGTTGCACCGTGGTGTTTTCCGGCGTGACCTGGATGCTTTGCGGGTTGTGCAGCAATTGCGCCGCCAATTCGCGGATCTCGCTGCTGAAAGTGGCCGAGAACAACAGGCTTTGTTTTTCTTTGGGCACCAAGGCCAGCACTTTTTTCACGTCATGGATGAAACCCATGTCCAACATGCGGTCGGCCTCGTCGAGCACCAGCATTTGCACCGTGGACAAGTCCAAAAAGCCTTGTTGCTGCAAGTCCAACAAGCGTCCAGGGGTGGCGACCAGGATGTCCACGCCTTTTTTCAGCATGTTGATTTGCGGGTTCATGCCCACGCCACCAAAAATGACAGCGGACTTGAGTTGCAGGTGTTTGCCGTATTGGCGCACCGACTCTTCCACTTGGGCGGCGAGTTCGCGGGTGGGCGTGAGCACCAAGGCGCGGATGCCAAACACGCCAAAGCGGTTGGTGGCGCTTCGGCTCATGCTCAGTTTGTGCAGCAAGGGCAGGGTGAAAGCGGCGGTTTTGCCAGTTCCGGTTTGCGCACCTGCCAGCAAATCTTGTCCGGCCAACACCGCAGGAATGGCCTGGGCTTGAATCGGGGTGGGGGTTTCGTAGCCTTGCTCGCGCACAGCTTTCAAAATGGCCGGAGCCAAGTTCAGTTCATCAAAGTTCATAGTGGAGCGCGCTTTTTGCGACGCTTGAGTTCGGCCCGTTCTGCCCAGAAGCAGGGCAGCCAGTGAAAGACCGAGGAAACACAGGTGGGCAGGTAAAGGACAAACAGTTTGTTTGAATCCGGCCCCAGCAGAAGCGCTGATGTTGAGGCAACTGGTGGCATCAACTGAGGAACATTCTCGCACGAAAGCACAGGCGGGCTTTTGGACGGTTTTTCACTTTGTTCGAAGCCGCTCGTGGGGCGATGAATCAAGCCTAGAATGCAATCCATATTCATTACTTTTGCCTGTTTCTGTTTGCATGACGCCCGAAGCCCTTGCCCGCATCCAGATTGACCAACTCTTGCAAGCGGCAGGTTGGCAGGTGCATGACATCAAGCACGCCAACATCCACGCGACGACAGGCGTCGCCATCCGCGAATTCCCCCTCAACCCCGGCCACGGCGAAGCCGATTACCTGCTGTACGTGAATGGCAAAGCCTGTGGTGTGATCGAGGCCAAGAGAGAAGGCGCCACCCTCAAAGGCGTGGAAATCCAGTCAGGGAAGTACGCCCAAGGCCTGCCCGCTGCCTTGCCTGCCTGGCGCAGGCCCTTGCCGTTTTTGTTCGAGTCCACCGGGGTCGAGACCCAATTCACCAATGGGTTGGACCCTCAGCCCCGCTCGCGCCGGGTGTTTGCGTTTTTCCGGCCCGAGTTGCTGGCGCAGTGGCTCCACACCGCAGCGCCCCAGTCGCCCAATGTTGTCCCGGTGGGCACCTTGCCCGCCGACGATGCCTCCCCCGGCTACCTGCCCTCCGGCACCTTTTTGGCCCGCATGCAGCACATGCCCGAGCTGGTCACCCAATGGGGACAGGGCGGGGCCAACTACCAACTGTGGCCCGCGCAAATCAAGGCGGTGCAAAACCTGGAGAAAAGCCTCGCGGCCAACAAACCCAAGGCCCTCATCCAGATGGCCACGGGCAGCGGCAAAACCTTCACGGCGATCAGCTTCATTTACCGCCTCATCAAGTTTGGTGGTGCGCGGCGCGTGCTGTTTTTGGTGGACCGGGGCAACCTGGGCCGCCAGACCAAAAAAGAGTTTGACCAATACGCCAGCCCCTACAACAGCTACAAATTTGGCGAAGAGTTCATCGTCCAGCACCTGCAGGGCAACCAGGTGGACACCAGCGCCCGCGTGGTCATCTGCACCATCCAGCGCATGTTCAGCCTGCTCAAAGGCAAAGAGCTGCCGCCCGAGGCCGACGAAGAAAGCCTTGAGGGGGCCGAGAGCCTGTTCAAAGACCCCGAGCCCATAGGCTACAACCCGGCTTTCCCTATTGAGTTGTTTGACATCGTGGTGACCGACGAAGCGCACCGCAGCATCTACAACCTGTGGCGGCAAGTGCTGGAGTACTACGACGCGTATTTGGTGGGCTTGACCGCCACGCCCAACAAACAAACCTTTGGCTTCTTCAACCGAAACCTGGTCATGGAATACGGCCATACCCAGGCCGTGGCCGATGGCGTGAACGTCAACTACGACGTCTACCGCATCCAGACCGAAGTGAGCGAGCGCGGCGCCAAGGTGGAAAAAGGTTTTTGGCTGGAGACGGTGGACAAAGCCACCCGCCGCAAAACCGCTTGGCAGCTGGACGAAGACTTTGAATACGATCCCGCCGAACTGGACCGCAGCGTGCAAACGCCGGACCAGATTCGCAAAGTCATCACCACCTTCCGCGACCGGCTGCACACCGACATTTTCCCGGGCCGCACCGAAGTGCCCAAGACCCTGATCTTTGCCAAAGACGACAACCATGCCGAAAAGATTGTGGAAATCCTGCGCGAAGAGTTTGGCAAGGGCAACGCGTTTGCGCAAAAAATCACCTACCGCACCACCGGTGCCAAGCCCGAAGACTTGATCAGCGCCTTTCGCAACAGCTACTTTCCCCGCGTGGCCGTGACGGTGGACATGATCGCCACCGGCACCGACATCAAACCGGTGGAAGTTGTCATGTTCATGCGCAGTGTGAAGAGCCGCAGCTTCTTTGAACAGATGAAAGGCCGTGGCGTGCGCGTGTGCAACCCGGCTGACCTGCAATCCGTGACGCCCGACGCCAAGGTGAAAGACCATTTCGTGATCGTGGACGCCGTGGGCGTGTGCGAGCGCGACAAAACCGACAGCCGCCCCATGGACACTAAAAAGACCGTGCCCCTGGACAGACTGCTGCAAGCCGTCAGCCTGGGCAATGTGGAAGACGAGGTGCTGAGCAGCGTGGCCGCCCGCTTGGCAAGGCTAGACAAAGACCTGAGCCCCGCCGACCACGCCAAAGTGCTGGAGACCAGCGGCGGCAAAAGCCTGCGCGACCTGGCCAGCGGCATTGTGCAGGCGCTGAATGTGGATGAAGACACCGCACCTGGCGAGGCACAGGCCCTGCTGCAAGAAGCCGCCAAACCCTTTGCCAACCCCGCGCTGCGCCACCTGATCTTGCAACTGCGCCAAAAGGCCGACCTGGTGGTGGACATCGTCACGCAAGACGAGGTGCTGCACGCGGGCTTTAGCGAAGAGATGAGCGACCGCGCCAAAGGCTTGGTGCAAAGCTTTGAACAATTCATTGCGCAGAACAAAGACGAAATCACCGCGCTGCAAATTTTGTACAACCGCCCCAGCCGCGCCCCGCTGCGCTACAGCGACATCAAAGCCCTGGCTGACGCGATGCACGCCCCGCCGCATTTGATAGACGAGGGCCAACTCTGGC
>JBDKLR010000062.1:0-4042 GCA_039795515.1 Pseudomonadota bacterium
TGTAGCCGCTCATGTGCGTGGCAATCGTCTGGGCCACTGCCAGCACGTGTTTCAAATCGGCGCTGCCGTCTTCATTGGGCGGGGTGCCCACCGCGATGAACTGCAACTCGGACTGCGCCACAGCTTCGGCGGCGTTGGAGGTGAACTGCAAACGACCCTCGGCATGGTTGGCCTTGACGATCGGCTCCAAACCGGGTTCAAAGATCGGGATCTCGCCCTTTCTCAGGCGCGCCAGTTTGCCCTCGTCAATGTCCACACATATCACCTGGTGCCCCGCGTCGGCCAACACCGCGCCTTGCACCAATCCCACGTAGCCCGTTCCAAAGACCGAAATTTTCATATTGTCATGCTTTGCTGATCATCCAGCCGCATGAACAGCGGCCTCCAATGCAAGACTGTAACCGTTGGAATCGTCGCCAAGCCCCAGACACTTAAAATAGCGGGCTCACTTCAGCCACCCTGACCAGGACCCCTCATGGGACGCACCCTCTACGACAAAATTTGGGACGAACACGTCGTCCACCTCGAAGAAGACGGCACTGCCGTTTTGTACATCGACCGGCATTTGGTGCATGAAGTCACCAGCCCCCAAGCCTTTGAAGGCATCCGCGTGGCCAAGCGCCAGATTTGGCGCACCAGCTCCATCGTCGCCACAGCCGATCACAACACGCCGACCACCGGCTGGGAGTTGGGCTACGACGGCATCACCGACCCGATCAGCAAAGCCCAAATCACCACGCTGGACGACAACATCCGCGAATTTGGCGCAGCCGCTTTTTTCCCTTTCATGTCCAAGCGCCAAGGCATCGTGCATGTCATCGGCCCTGAAAACGGCGCCACCCTGCCCGGCATGACCGTGGTCTGCGGTGACTCGCACACCTCCACCCACGGCGCGTTTGGCGCCTTGGCCCATGGCATCGGCACCTCCGAGGTCGAGCATGTGATGGCCACGCAAACCTTGTTGGCCAAAAAAGCCAAAAACATGCTGGTGAAAGTGGACGGTGAACTCGGCAAGGGCATCACCGCCAAAGACATCGTGCTGGCCATCATCGGCCAGATCGGCACCGCAGGTGGCACGGGATACACCATCGAGTTTGCAGGCTCGGCCATCCGTGGCTTGAGCATGGAAGGCCGCATGACGGTGTGCAACATGGCCATCGAAGCCGGTGCCCGCGCGGGTTTGGTGGCGGTGGACGAGAAAACCATCGCCTATGTGAAAGGCCGACCACTCGCCCCCACTGGTGTGGAATGGGACCAAGCCGTGGCCTACTGGCACACCTTGCACTCCGACGCCGATGCGCATTTCGACGCGGTGGTGCAACTCGACGCGGCGCAAATCGCACCGCAAGTCACCTGGGGCACCTCGCCCGAAATGGTGCTCTCGGTGTTGGACCGCGTGCCCGACCCCGACAAAGAAAAAGACGCCAACAAACGCGACGCCATCGAACGCGCCCTCTCCTACATGGGCCTGCAACCCGGCAAGGCCTTGAACGATTTGTTCGTCGACAAGGTGTTCATTGGTTCTTGCACCAACAGCCGCATCGAAGACATGCGCGAAGCGGCAGCGGTGGTGAAAAAGCTGGGTCAAAAAGTGGCCAAGAACATCAAACTGGCCATGGTCGTGCCCGGTTCTGGTTTGGTCAAAGCCCAAGCCGAACAAGAAGGCTTGCACGAGATTTTCAAAGCCGCCGGGTTTGAGTGGCGTGAACCGGGTTGCTCGATGTGTCTGGCCATGAACGCCGACAAGTTGGAACCCGGTGAACGCTGCGCCTCCACCTCCAACCGCAACTTTGAAGGCCGACAAGGCAATGGTGGCCGCACCCACTTGGTCAGCCCCGCCATGGCTGCCGCTGCCGCCATTCATGGCCATTTCGTCGACGTGCGCCAGTTCAGCTGAAAGACCACATGCAAACATTCACCATCCACAAAGGCTTGGTTGCGCCCATGGACCGCGAGAACGTGGACACCGACGCCATCATTCCCAAGCAGTTTTTGAAATCCATCAAAAAAACCGGCTTTGGTCCCAACTTGTTCGACGAGTGGCGCTACCTTGACAAAGGTGAGCCTGGTCAAGACCCGGCCAGCCGCCGACCCAACCCCGACTTCGTGCTCAACCAGCCGCGCTACCAAGGCGCCTCCATCTTGTTGGCACGCAAAAATTTCGGCTGTGGCTCGTCGCGCGAGCACGCCCCTTGGGCGCTAGACCAATATGGTTTTCGCACCATCTTGGCTCCGAGTTTTGCGGACATCTTTTTCAACAACAGTTTCAAAAACGGTCTGTTGCCCATCGTGCTGCCCGAGACCGCCATCAACACCTTGTTCAGCGAATGCCTGGCCTTCCCTGGTTACCAGCTCACCGTGGACCTCGAGCGCCAAGTCGTGGTGCGTCCGCAAGGTGAAGAAATACCCTTCGAGGTGCAAGCCTTCCGTCGCTACTGCCTGATGAACAGCTTGGACGACATCGGCCTGACCCTGCGACACGCTGACAAAATCCGCACTTTTGAAGCCGCCCGTTTGGCTGCCAAACCGTGGCTGGCCCACACCATGACAGAAAGCAACCCATGAAAATCGCTGTTTTGCCAGGAGATGGCATTGGTACCGAAATCGTCGCCGAGGCCATCAAGGTCTTGCATGCGCTGGACTTGCGCTTTGAGATGGAACAAGCCTTGGTGGGTGGCGCGGCTTACGACGCGCACGGCCATCCACTGCCTGAAAGCACTTTGAAATTGGCCAAAGAAGCCGACGCGATTTTGTTTGGCGCGGTGGGTGACTGGAAATACGACACCCTGGACCGCCCTTTGCGTCCTGAGCAGGCCATTTTGGGTTTGCGTAAAAACCTCGGTCTGTTTGCCAACTTCCGCCCTGCCATTTGCTACAAAGAATTGGTCAACGCGTCCAGCCTGAAACCCGAGTTGGTGGCTGGTTTGGACATCTTGATCATCCGCGAGCTCACGGGTGACATTTACTTTGGTCAACCGCGTGGTCGCCGTGTCTCGCCCGATGGTGCCTTCGCAGGAGCCGAGGAAGCCTTTGACACCATGCGCTACACCCGACCCGAGGTGGAACGCATTGCCCGTGTGGCCTTTGAAGCCGCGCGCAAACGCAGCAAGCGCGTGACCAGCGTGGACAAGGCCAATGTGCTGGAAACCTTCCAGTTTTGGAAAGACATCGTGATCGAGGTGCACAAAGACTACCCCGATGTCGCGCTGGACCACATGTACGTGGACAACGCCGCCATGCAATTGGTGAAAGAGCCCAAGCGCTTTGACGTGGTGGTGACCGGCAACATGTTTGGCGACATCTTGTCCGACGAAGCGTCCATGTTGACCGGTTCCATCGGCATGTTGCCCTCGGCCTCGCTCAACGCCAGCAGCCAAGGTTTGTACGAACCCAGCCACGGCAGTGCGCCTGACATCGCGGGCCAAGGCATCGCCAACCCGCTGGCCACCATCCTCTCGGCCGCCATGATGCTGCGCTTCAGCCTGAACCAAGAAGCCGCCGCTGTGCGCATTGAAGAGGCGGTGAAAAAAGTGCTGGCCCAAGGGCTTCGCACCGGCGACATCTACAGCGAAGGCACGACCAAGGTGAGCACGGCGCAGATGGGCGATGCGGTGGTCAAGGCCTTGGCCTGAACCCCCTGATTTAGCCGCTAGAATCTGCGACCATGAAATCCACGCAATCTGTTCTCCTGAACACCACCAACGCCTCGGCGGTTGGTGTGCTGCGTGCCATCTCCATTACAACGACAACCACCAAGGGCTGAACAGCTCTGGTTCGTCGTGCCCTCCCCGGCCAGACGAGCCGGGGGTCAAGAACTCATTGATTGAAAGGGCAAACAAATGAAAAAACAAGGCAATCGTGTCGGTCTGGTCGGCTGGCGAGGCATGGTGGGCTCGGTCCTGATGGACCGCATGCAAACCGAAAACGACTTTGCGCTGATTGAACCCGTCTTCTTTTCCACCTCCAATGCCGGTGGACCAGCGCCGTCCATGGCGAAGAACGAAACCAAGCTGCTCGATGGCCACAACATCGACGCCCTCAA
>JBDKLR010000063.1:0-21036 GCA_039795515.1 Pseudomonadota bacterium
TCGGTCTTCAGATCGTTCATGGCTTGGCAGGTGCGCTGGATGACGCGTGAAATGCCCGACTCGCCGACGAACATGTGGTGGGCTTCTTCGGTCAGCATGAACTTGGTGGTGCGCGCCAACGGATCGAAGCTGCTTTCAGCCAAAGCGCACAACTGGAACTTGCCGTCGCGGTCGGTGAAGTAGGTGAACATGAAGAAGCTCAGCCAATCGGGCGTTTGCTCGTTGAAGGCTTGCAGGATGCGGGGGTTGTCGTCGTTGCCGCTGCGGCGCTCGAGCAAGGCTTCGGCTTCTTCACGGCCATCGCGACCAAAGTGTTTGTGCAGCAGATAGACCATGGCCCAGAGGTGGCGGCCTTCTTCCACATTGATTTGGAACAAGTTGCGCAGGTCGTACATGCTGGGCGCGGTCAGGCCCAAGTGGCGTTGCTGCTCAACCGATGCGGGCTCGGTGTCGCCTTGGGTCACGATGATGCGGCGCAAATTGGCACGGTGTTCGCCAGGCACGTCTTGCCAAGCGGCTTCGCCTTTGTGGTCGCCAAAATGGATTTTTCGGTCGGCTTCGCCTTGGTTCAAAAAGATGCCCCAACGGTAGTCGCGCATCTTCACGTGGCCAAACTGGGCCCAGCCTTGAGGGTCGACGCTGACCGCGGTGCGCAAATACACCTCGCTGTCGGTGCTGCCCTCGGGGCCCATGTCGTCCCACCAATTGATGAAGTTGGGCTGCCATTGCTCCAAGGCGCGTTGCAAGGTGCGGTCGTCACTCAAATTGACGTTGTTCGGGATTTTTTCGCTGTAATTGATTGCAGTCATGATGTTTCCTTAAACACGGTTTAAATCGAAAGCGGCTTTCTCACCCTTGCCATACACCTTCAAAGCGCCTTTGTCGCCAACCGCGTTCGGGCGGTTGAAGATCCAGTTTTGCCAGGCGGACAAACGGCCAAAAATGCGTGTTTCCATCGACTCTTTTTGGCTGAAGCGCAAATTGGCTTCCAAGCCGGTGAGCGAGTCGGGTGACATGGCTGCGCGCTCTTCAATGGCGATGCGCAACTCGTCGGCCCAGTCGATGTCGTCGGGTGTGGCGGTGACCAAACCCAGCGCCAAGGCTTGTTCGGCATTCAAAGGTTTGCCAATGGCAGCGCGCACGGCTTCCAAGGGGGATGTTTCTTCGTAGAAGCGGCGTTGCAACCGCGACTGGTGGTTCACCATGGGGAAGTGGCCCATGTTGAGTTCACTCAAGGTGAGGTGGGGGGCGTTGTCTTGGCCGGGCAAATCCAACATGTAAGCACGGTCGGCACAAAACGCCAGTTCGGCCAAGGTGCCAGCAAAGCAAGAACCTTCGTCGATCAAGGCAAACAACGAACGTGAGGACACGTCCAAGCGTGCCAAGGTGCGACGCAACAAACCGATGGTTTCATTCACCAACCAGTGTGGTTGGTGCTGCACCAAGACTGCGTCGGATTGCAAGGCGAGTGCTGCATCGCCACGGGTCTTCAACAACCAAGTACCGATGTCGAGTTCGTTGGTGCGCAAATGCAAGATCGCATCGTCCAGTTCGCGCGCCATTTGCAAGGGATACCAGCTGTCACCCGCTTGATGAATCGCTTCAATGGTGCTGGGCACGGCCGCTGTGGGCGCTGACACGGTGAGGGTGGCGGTGCGCTTGGCGCGGTCGATCTCCACCTGCACATGGTTGTAGTGCAAGCTGTCGGTCGTGGCTGTTTTGTGCAGCGGGTTCAAGGTCACGCCCTGGCCTTTGGCGGATGCGCCAGCGCGTTTGCTGTGGGCAGGCAGTTGGTGGGCATGTTGGGCCACCACCTCGGCGAATTGCGCGGGCTTGGCGATGGCGTCCACCAAACGCCAGTCGACGGCGCGCTGACCGCGCACCCCTTCCACGCTGGTGCAAAAAATATCGGCATGGTCGTGGCGCACATGGCGCTTGTCGGTGACCCGGGTCAAACCACCGGTGCCGGGCAACACGCCCAACAGCGGCACCTCGGGCAAGGACACGCTGCTGGAGCGGTCGTCGACCAATACGATCTCGTCGCAAGCCAGCGCCAGTTCGTAACCGCCGCCCGCGCAAGCGCCATTGACCGCGGCGACAAATTTCAGGCCACTGTGGCGGCTGCTGTCTTCAATGCCATTGCGGGTTTCATTGGTGAATTTACAGAAGTTGACCTTCCACGCGTGGGTGGAGAGACCCAGCATGAAGATGTTGGCACCTGAGCAAAAAATGCGGTCCTTCAGACTGGTGACGATGACCGACTTCACTTCCGGGTGTTCAAAGCGCACCCGTTGCAAGGCGTCGTGCAACTCGATGTCCACACCGAGGTCGTAGGAATTGAGTTTGAGCTTGTAGCCGGGCAGGATGCCGCCGTCTTCTTGGATGTCGAGTGACAGGGTGGCCACCTCGCCGTCCACTTTCAGGGACCAATGGCGGTATTGACTGGGGTGTGTTTGGTAATCGACTTTGAAATCTGACATGCGGGCTCTCCTCCGAAGCCGTGCATCATCGTGCAGAATCAGACCAAGTTAGTGCAATATATTGCAGGTATTCAATGTTGAGCGAGCCAGGCTTTTTTCAGCAATTGAAAGCTGTCTTCCAAGGGATGGGCGCTGGTGTCAAAGTACAAATCGGCCTTGGCATAAAAGGGCGAGCGGTTGTTCAAGATGCGGCGCAAGTCCTGCATCGCCTCGGTGCTGGCGGCCATGGGACGGGTGTCGCCCTGTGCCAACACCCGCGCCATGTGGTCTTCAGGCGTGGCTTGCAGCCAGATGGTGAAGCACTGGGCCAGCATCATGTTGAAGGTGGTTTCTTCGGACACCAGGCCGCCCGGCGTGGCCAGCACCGCATGCGGGTGTTGGGCCAGACTGTCCTCCAAGGCGCGGCGTTCATAGCGGCGATAAGCCTGTGGGCCATACAAGCCATGGATTTCGCTGATGCTGCAACCCGCCAAGTTTTCAATGACGCGGCTCAGTTCCACAAAAACATAGCCCAATTCTTGCGCCAAACGCTGGCCCAGCGTGGATTTGCCCGCACCCCGCAAACCGATGAGCGCGATGTGCTGTCGGCGCAGACTGCCCGCAGCGGGGGATTCCTCGAGCAAGCTGACCAGGCCGCATTGCAAGGCTTTGGCCACTTGCAACAACACCAAAATGGAGGCATTGCCGGTGCCGGTCTCCAAATTGGCCCAATGCCGCTCGCTCACCTGCGCCCTGGCCGCAGCTGCTTTGCGCGACAAACCCCGGCGCGCGCGCAGAAAACGCACCCGCTCTCCCAGGGCCACCAGGTAGGGGTGTTTTTCGTCAATCAGGGTGTGGCGCATGGATGCACTTTAATGCATCTTGGGCTCAGGTGTTTGGGGACACCTTGATGGTTGGGAACTTGGATGAAAAATCCTTGGCCTTGGCGGCCACGGCCACCGCGAGTTGTCTGGCCACCGCTTTGTAGATGGCGGTGACGTCGCCATCGGGGTCGGCCACCACGCTGGGCAAGCCGCTGTCGGCTTGCACACGGATCGCCATGCTCAAGGGCAAGGCGCCCAAATAAGCCATGCCTTCGGCGTTCGCCATTTTTTTGCCGCCTTCGACACCAAAGATGTGTTCGGCGTGACCGCACTGGCTGCACACATGGACCGCCATGTTTTCCACAATCCCCAAAATCGGCACGCCCACTTTTTGGAACATGCGGATGCCTTTGAGGGCGTCAATCAGCGCGATGTCTTGCGGTGTGGTGACGATCACCGCGCCCGTCAGCGGCACGCGCTGGCTGAGGGTGAGTTGAATATCGCCGGTGCCGGGGGGCATGTCGACGATCAAATAGTCCAGGTCGCGCCAATGGGTTTGACGCAGCAATTGCTCCAGTGCTTGCGTGGCCATGGGGCCGCGCCAAACCATGGCCTGGTCTTGCGCCACCAAAAAGCCGATCGACATGACCTGCACCCCATGGGCTTGCAGCGGCTGCATGGTTTTGCCGTCTTCGCTCTCGGGTCGACCCGACAAGCCCATCATCATCGGTTGGCTGGGACCGTAAATATCGGCATCCAGCAGGCCCACGCGGGCACCTTCGGCGGCCAGCGCCAGCGCCAGATTGGCGGCGGTGGTGGATTTGCCAACACCGCCTTTGCCAGACGCGACGGCGATGATGTTTTTCACTTGCGGCAGCAAGGCCACGCCGGGTTGGGCGGCGTGGGCAATGACTTTGCTGCTGACAGTGGCTTTCACCGAGGTCACCCCCGGAACCTGACCCACCACGTGTTGCAACTGCTGCTCAAAGGCCGCCCACAGGCTTTTGGCGGGATAACCCAGTTCCACCTCGAAGCGGACGTCGCCGCCACTCAGGTGCAGGTTTTTGACCGATTTGCTGCTGACGAAGTCCAGGCCAGTGAGGGGGTCGACCACGGTTTTCAATGCGTTGGTGACGTCTTGTTCGCTCAGGGCCATGTGTACTCCAGTGTGTCGATCGGCAAAGGGCGCTAGTCTAGCGAGGCCTCGGCGTCATGGTGGTTGATGAGGTCATTACCGTTGGCAAGGCCTTGCGTGTCGGCCGGGGATAGACCAAATGGCACAAAACGTTTGTTCAATAAAGCCTGGACATGGCGGTCGGGCCGACTCGAACGTCGCAGCTCTGCTGCGGTGAGAGGCGACCGAGCCGCCGTGGCCAGGCTTCTTGGAAACGTTGCATGGACCTCGCAGCAAAGTAGAGCCTGCGCCAAACAAGCACCGCATAAAATCGGCCTCCCTCTCTGCATTGACCCCCTCATGACCCAGCGCCGCTTCTTCGTCACCACCGCCCTGCCCTACGCCAATGGCCATTTCCACATCGGGCACATGATGGAATACATCCAAGCCGACATATGGGTGCGCTATCAACGCATGCAGGGCCACGCGGTCTACTTTGTGTGTGCCGACGACACCCACGGTGCGCCCATCATGATCGCCGCCGAAAAAGCCGGTCTCACCCCAAAGCAATTCGTCGCCAACATCGCCGCTGGCCGTCAACAGTACCTCGACGGCTTCCAGATTGGCTTTGACAACTGGCACAGCACCGACGCCCCTGAAAACCACGCCTTGGCACAACAGATCTACCGGGACCTGCGCGACCTTCCAGCCGACCAAGGCGGCACATTGATCGAACGCAAAACCATCGAGCAGTTTTTCGATCCCGAGAAAAACATGTTTTTGCCCGACCGCTTCATCAAGGGCGAATGCCCTAAATGCGGCACCCCCGACCAATACGGCGACAACTGCGAAAACTGCGGTGCGGTCTATGCACCCACCGATTTGAAAAAACCTTACTCCGCCTTGTCGGGTGCAACACCCGTGCTGAAACACGCCGAGCACTTTTTCTTCAAACTCTCTGACCCGCGCTGCGTGGCGTTTTTGCAAGACTGGACCCAAAACGGCCAGCACCTGCAACCCGAAGTGGCCAACAAGGTGAAAGAGTGGTTCAGCGTGCGCACCAACCCCGATGGCTCCACCAGCGAAGGCTTGGGCGACTGGGACATCAGCCGCGACGCGCCCTACTTTGGCATTGAAATTCCAGACGCGCCGGGCAAGTACTTTTATGTGTGGCTGGACGCCCCCGTCGGTTACTTGGCTTCCCTGAAAAACCTGCTGGACAAGCACGGCGAGGACTTCGAGGCCTACATCAACGACCCCGAGGTAGAGCAATACCATTTCATTGGCAAAGACATCGTCACCTTTCACACCTTGTTTTGGCCGGCCATGTTGAAGTTCAGTGGCCGCAAGGTGCCCAACAAAGTGTTTGTGCATGGCTTTCTCACGGTGAACAACGGTGAAAAGATGAGCAAGAGCCGGGGCACTGGACTGAACCCGCTGAAGTACCTCGAACTCGGCATGAACCCCGAGTGGCTGCGCTACTACCTGGCCGCCAAACTCAATGGCCGCAACGAAGACATCGACTTCAACGCCGACGATTTCATGGCCCGCGTCAACTCTGATTTGGTGGGCAAATACATCAACATCGCCTCGCGTGCAGCGGGTTTCATCGCCAAGCGCTTTGACGGCCAGTTGGGCGCGGTGAGTGCAGACGGTGACGCCTTGTTGGCGCAACTCCATGCAGGACTGCCTGCGATTGAGGCGCTCTACGACAACCGTGATTTCGCCAAAGCCTTGCGCGACACCATGGCGCTGGCGGACCGGGTGAACGAATACGTGGACGCCAACAAGCCTTGGGAACTCGCCAAGCAAGAAGGCCAAGACGCCCGCTTGCAAGACGTTTGCAGCACTTGCATGGAGGCCTTTCGCCTGCTGAGTTTGGCGCTCAAACCGGTACTGCCCGCGCTGGTGGCGCAGGTGGAAGACTTCTTGAAGATTGCTCCTTTGCAGTTTGCCCAGCGCGACCAACGCATGGGCACAGGACACCGCATCGGCGTCTACCAACACCTGATGCAGCGTGTCGACCCCAAGATGCTCGAAGCGCTGTTTGAACCGCCACCCGAGGTCGTTGCAACACCGATGCCCGGCGGGGAAGCCATCGCCGACACGATTTCCATCGACGACTTTGCCAAGGTGGACTTGCGCATCGCGCTCATCGTCAACTGCGAGCCCGTCGAAGGCAGCACCAAACTCTTGCGTCTGACCTTGGATGTGGGCGAAGGCCGCCACCGCAATGTCTTCAGCGGCATTGCCAGCATGTACAAGCCCGAAGACCTGGTTGGCAAACTCACCGTCATGGTGGCCAATCTGGCACCGCGCAAAATGAAATTTGGTGTGTCTGAGGGCATGGTCTTGGCCGCCTCGCACGCCGATGAAAAAGCCCAGCCCGGCATCCACGTGCTGCACCCCTGGCCTGGCGCCACGCCAGGCATGCGGATTCATTGATGAACTGGGCTGCGGTCTTGCTCGCAGCCGGTGCGGGTTCCCGCATGGGCCACCGGCCCAAGTCCCTGTTGTTGCTCGATGGCGAGCCACTGATTCGCCGCCATGTGCAGCACCTGCAACAAGCCGGTGCAGCCCTGGTGGTGGTGGTGCTGGGGCATTACGCCGAGGACATAGGCGCTGCTTTGCAGGGCCTGCCTGTACACACGCTTTTGAACCCGCGTCCTGATGACGGCCTGGTGTCTTCGCAGCGTTTGGGTTTGCAAGCCGTGCCCGAGACCAGCGCTGGTGTGTTGATGATGCTGGCCGATCAACCCCTGCTAGACACCGACGACATCCTGACCTTGCAGATGCAATTTGCCACCCGCGCTACCGGCATCGACATGGTGTTTCCCAAGGTGGGTGATGAACCTGGCAACCCCGTGATGCTGAGCGCCGCCGCCCGTGCGGCCATCTTGGCGCAAGGCCCTGACTTTGGTTGCAAAGAATGGCGACAAACCCACAAAGGGCAAGTACAGGCCTTTCCCAGCGAGAACACGCACTACACCGTGGACCTGGACCGATTGGACGATTTGGCCCTGTTCACCCAACGCACCGGACGCCAACTCACCTGGCCCCCAGCCTGGGCCCCTGAATGAAGCTGAACTTGCGCTTCAATCCCAAGCTCCTTGAGGCCTTGAAGGGCTACAACAGAGGGCGGTTTGTGAAGGACCTGGGCGCGGGTTTGACGGTGAGCATAGTGGCGCTGCCCCTGGCCATGGCGTTTGCCATCGCCTCGGGATTGAAACCCGAAACCGGTTTGTTCACCGCCATTGTTGGGGGATTTCTCATTTCGGCACTGGGCGGAAGCCGGGTGCAAATTGGGGGGCCAGCTGGTGCTTTCATCGTCATTGTGTATGGCATCGTGTTGCAACACGGCTTCAGCGGTTTGTTGCTGGCCACCTTGCTCTCTGGTCTGTGCTTGATGCTGATGGGCTTGTTGCGCATGGGTGTCTTGATCCGTTTCATCCCAGTTGCCGTGATCGTCGGTTTCACCAATGGCATCGCGGTCTTGATTGCGCTTTCACAGTTGAAGGATTTTTTGGGTTTGCCCATCAAGACCATGCCAGCAGATGGCATTGGCATGATCAGTGCCATCTCCGCGCACCTGAACCAAACCCAAGCGGCCACGCTGATCATGACCGCCAGCAGTTTGCTACTTTTGGTGCTGTGGCAGTTTGCGTTGCCGCGTCTCTTGCCCCCCAAATGGGCCAAATCACTGGCGCTGATGCCAGGTGCCATGTGGGTGTTGATCTGTGCCACGGCATTCACCCAGCTGACAGATTGGCCCGTGGAAACCTTGGGCAGTCGTTTTGGTGACATACCGTCGGGCCTGCCGCCGTTGGTGTGGCCCATGTTCAATTGGACGATGGTGCAAGCTGTCTGGCCTGCCAGTCTCACCTTGGCCGTGTTGGGCGCCATCGAATCCCTGCTGTGCGCCCGTGTGGCCGACGGCATGATCGATGACCGTCATGACCCCAACCAAGAGTTGATGGCACAAGGCATTGCCAATGTGGTCCTGCCATTCATTGGAGGAATGCCAGCGACTGGAACGATTGCACGCACCGTGTCCAATGTCAACAATGGTGCCAACAGCCCAGTTGCGGGCATGGTGCATGCGTTGGGCTTGCTGCTGATGATTTGGCTCGCAGCTCCGCTGGTGTCCCACATTCCGCTGGGGGTCCTGAGCGCCATCCTGATGTTGGTGGCCTTCAACATGGGAGAGTGGCGGACCTTGGCCCACCTCGGCCAATTTCGGTGGCCCTACCGCTTCACTTTGTTGGCGGTGTTGGCCTTGACCGTGCTGGTGGACTTGACAGTGGCCATCGAAGTGGGTCTGCTGGCTGCCTGCATGACATTGGTTTACCGCATCTCGAGCCTGACCCGCAGCATTCCACTGCGGCTCAGCCCGAATTTGCAGGTCTGGGGCTTGCAGGGGGCGCTGTTTTTTGGTGCCGTGGATTTGTTGGAAACCATCAGACAGCAGCTTCCCCAAGAAACCTTGGTGCTCGATTGCAGTGGCCTGATCTACATCGATTCCAGCGGCGCAGACGCCTTGCACAGTTTGTGGAAAAGCTGCCAAAAAGCGGGGGTGCGCTTGGTGCTGGCCGGTTTGAACCAACAAGCCCTTGATTTGTTACACCGCACCCGCATGTTGGAACAACTGGGGGCTGCCAATGTCCAGGCAGACTGGACAGACACCCTGAAAACCCTGGCTGGGTAGAATGCGGCTCCCCTTTGAGGACCCCTGTCATGTCATTGTTTGCCCGACCCGAATACACCTCTGAAGCCCAAGCGTTCATCCAGCAACTCAAGGCGCAAAAGCCCACACTGGAAGCCGAACAACGCCAAGGGCGTGCATTGTTGTGGGACCAATCGATTGACCGAGACAGCCAAGCCGATTTCCAAGCCGCTCGGGTGCCCCAGAAACCCTACGTGTACTTCAACGCTGGCACCAAGTGAGCACCACGCCCGAGGCGACTTGGCCCAGCACCAACGCCGATTTGCCCCACATGCCCACGGTCATTGACCATGTGGCCGTGGCGCGCCTGTATGGTGAACCGCTGTTTGCCATGCCGCAGGATTTGTACATCCCGCCCGATGCCCTGCAAATCTTTTTGGAGGCGTTTGAAGGTCCGTTGGACTTGCTGCTCTATTTGATTCGCAAGCAAAACTTCAACATCCTGGACATCCCGATGGCGGGCTTGACCCGTCAATACCTGAGCTATGTCGAGGAAATCCGCAAGACCAACTTGGAACTGGCGGCTGAATACCTGCTGATGGCGGCCATGCTGATTGAAATCAAATCGCGCATGTTGCTGCCACCCAAAAAAGTGGCCGAAGGTGTCGAACCGGAAGACCCGCGTGCCGAGTTGGTGCGCCGCCTGTTGGAATACGAGCAACTCAAACTCGCTGCCGCACGACTGAACGAAGCGCCACAGCAAGGGCGCGATTTTTTGCGCGCACAGGTCTACATCGAGCAATCCATCCAGCCGCGTTTCCCGCATGTGGAAGCGCTGGAATTGCAACAAGCCTGGGCCGACATCTTGCGCCGCGCCAAATTGGTGGAACACCACAAAATCAGTCGCCAAGAGCTGTCGGTGCGGGAACACATGAGCATCGTGCTGAAAAAACTGCAAGGCCAACGCTTTGTCGAGTTCCAAGACCTGTTCGACCCCAGCTTGGGTGTGCCGGTCATGTTGGTCACTTTCATCGCCTTGCTCGAACTGGCCAAAGAAACCCTGGTGGACATCACCCAGGCCGAAGCCTATGCACCGATCTATGTGCGTCTGGCTTATGCGCCCACCAATTGATTGTTGAAGGGGAGAACCCGCATGACCAATCCTGCCAGTCCTTATGGGACCTTGCCCCCAGCGGCCGACATGGCCTCGCGCAAGCCGATCAGTCTGCCGCGCTTGAACGACATGCGCGCCCGTGGCGAGAAGATCACCATGCTCACCGCCTACGACGCCACCTTTGCAGCCGTGGCGGATGCGGCGGGTGTCGAATGCATCTTGGTGGGTGACTCCTTGGGCATGGTCTGCCAAGGGCTGCACAGCACGGCGGGGGTGAGCCTGGAGACCATGCGTTACCACACCGAAAGCGTGGTGCGTGGCTTGCGCCGGGTGCAAGGCACCGCTTGGGTGATCGGCGACCTGCCCTTTGGCAGCTACCACGAGTCCCCTGAACTGGCCTTGCGCAGCGCCATCGTCTTGATGCAGGCAGGCGCGCACATGGTCAAGCTCGAGGGGGGTGACTGGACCACGGAGATCGTGCATTTCTTGGTTCAGCGCGGCATTCCTGTGTGCGCGCATTTGGGTCTCACGCCCCAAACCGTGCACGCCTTGGGCGGATACCGGGTGCAAGGGCGTGAACCAGCCGCAGCAGCCCAACTCCAACAAGATGCCCTGGCCTTGCAAGACGCTGGCGCCAGCATGCTGGTGCTGGAAATGGTGCCCGCCTCGCTGGCTTCGAGCCTGACCCAACAACTGCCCAAATGCCACACCATCGGGATTGGCGCGGGCAATGGCACCGCCGGCCAAGTGCTGGTGCTGCACGACATGCTGGGCATCAACCTGGGCAAGAACCCCAAGTTCGTGCGCAATTTCATGAGCGGCACCGACAGCGTTTTATCGGCCTTGAGCCGCTATGTCGCGGCGGTCAAAGACGGCAGTTTCCCCGACAACACTCTCCACGCCTGGTAATTCATGTTCATCGCCCGTACCGTGGCCGAGTTGCGCCAGCAACTGGCCCACGCTGACCAACCCGCTTTCGTGCCCACCATGGGCAACCTCCACGAAGGACACGCCTCCTTGCTGCGCCAAGCCAAACCCTTGGGCGACGCTTTGGTGGCCAGTATTTTTGTCAACCGCTTGCAGTTTTTGCCGCACGAGGACTTTGACAGCTACCCACGCACCTTCGAACAAGATTGCGCTCAACTCGAAGCGCTGGGCTGCGATCTGTTGTTTGCCCCCCTTGAAGCCGAGTTGTATCCCCAACCCCAAACCTTCAAAGTGGTGCCAGATCCGGTATTGGCCAATATCTTGGAAGGCGAATTCAGGCCAGGCTTTTTCACCGGTGTGTGCACCGTGGTGATGAAGTTGTTCAACTGCGTGTTCGCGGGGGGACGGGGCGTGGCGGTGTTTGGCCAAAAAGACTACCAGCAACAACTCATCATTCGGCACATGGCGCGGCAATTGGCGTTGCCCATCGACATCGTCACCTGCCCCACCACCCGCGCCGACGATGGCTTGGCGCTGAGTTCTCGCAACATGTACCTGTCGCCCAGCGAGCGGGCGCAGGCGGTGCAGTTGTCGACAGCACTGAAAGACCTGGCAGCCAAAGCGCGTGAAATGTCAGCCGCCAACGCCTTTTCGGCTGTGAACATGGCGGCTTTGGAAGCCCAAGCCATGGACGAGTTGCGTTCTCAGGGCTGGCAGCCCGACTACTTGACCGTGCGTCGTGGCCATGATTTGCAAACGCCACAAGCGGGGGACGCCATGGTGGCGCTGGGCGCAGCCAAATTGGGCACCACCCGGTTGATCGACAACCTGGCCGTTTGAGCCGGACAGCCTATTCGCCTTTGGCGCCCCTGCCCATCAATCCCGCCACCGCCTGTTGCGGTGAGGTTTGACCCTGCAATACCGACACCACCGCTTGGGTGATGGGCATGTCCACACCCAAATGTTGGGCGCGTTGCAACACCGTGTGGGCGCTGTAAACACCTTCGGCCACATGGCCCAGAGCCTGCAACACCTGGTCCAGCGATTTGCCTTGCGCCAGTGCCAAACCCACTTGGCGGTTGCGGCTCAAGTCACCCGTGGCCGTCAGCACCAGGTCGCCCAAACCACTCAAACCCATGAAGGTGTCGGCCCTGGCACCCATGGCCAAGCCCAATCGGGTCATTTCCGACAAGCCCCGGGTGATCAGCGCCGCACGTGCGTTCATCCCGAGTTGCAAACCATCGCACAAGCCCGTGGCAATGGCCATGACGTTTTTCACCGCGCCGCCCACCTCCACGCCCACCATGTCCTCGTTGGCATAGACCCGCAGGTTGTCGCCGTGAAACGCTTGCACCAAGGCATCGCGCACCTCCGCGTGGGTACTGGCTGCAACCAAGGCTGCAGGCTGTTTGGCCGCCACCTCTTGCGCAAAACTGGGCCCGCTCAACATGCCGGCCTTCATTTGGGGTGCCACTTGCTGCTGCACCTCGTGCGCCAACAAACCAAAGGCCGCATGGGGATTGGCGATGGACGGTTGCACGGCTTCAAAGCCCTTGCACAACCAGGCCATGGGCCGATCAGCGATCAGGGGTGCTGTGGCCAACAGCAAGTCACGCAACGCGGACATGGGAGAGGCCAACACGACCAAATCAGCCAAGTGCAAACAGTCGGCCAAAGGGACCGCGCTGAGTTGGAGCTTGTCTGGGAGTGTTTGACCAGGCAGGTAACGCTGGTTGACATGGCGCTGCCGCATGTCGTCAACCAATGCCTCTCGCCGCGCCCACAGGGTGACTTCGTGGCGAGCGCTGGCTTGAATGGCGAGTGCCGTTCCCCAGGCACCCGCGCCAAGAATCAGCAGTTTCACTGCAGTTGCTGCTCGGCTTTCATTTGTTGCTGTTGGTCGTACATGGCTTGGAAATTGATTTCAGCCATGTGCACCGGTGGAAAACCAGCGCGTTGGATCACGTCAGCTACATTGCCCCGCAAATAGGGGTAGACAATTTGGGGGCAGGCGATGCCTTGGATCGGGTCGAGTTGACCTTCGGGCATGTGGCGGATTTCAAAAATACCGGCTTGCTTGGCTTCCACCAAAAACATGGTTTGTTCTTTGATTTTGGTGGTGACGGTGGCGGTGACCACCACTTCGTAAACACCATCACCAATTTGCTCGGAACCAATGCCAATTTGGATGTCCACGGTGGGCGTTTCTTGAGACAACAAGATGGCAGGTGAATTGGGCTGCTCCAATGACAAGTCTTTGAGATAGACGCGTTGAATTTGGAACACGGGTTCGAGGTTTTCGGCCATGGGGCTTCCTGAATAAAAAAACCCGCTGAGCAACCAGGCCAGTAGCGGGTGGGGTTAGATGGGAAAAGTTTATCTCAGTTTGCTTGCAACATGGGCAACAAGCCGCCCTGGCTGTCAAGCGCCATCAAATCATCGCAACCGCCGACATGGGTGTCGCCAATGAAGATTTGAGGCACGGTGCGACGCCCTGTGAGAGCCATCATTTGGTCGCGTTGGTCTGGTTGCAAGTCGATGCGCACCTCTTCGATGTGAGCCACGCCACGCGCTTTGAGCAATTGCTTGGCGCGCACGCAATAAGGGCAAACGGCGGTGGTGAACATCTTGACGGGGGGCATGGTTCAGGCCTTTTCGAGGGGCAAATTGGCTTCTTGCCAAATTTTCAAACCGCCACCCAAACTGTGGGCTTGCTCATAGCCTTGGGCTTTGGCAATGGTCAGGGCTTTTTGGGAGCGCATGCCACTTTGGCAGACCAAGATCAGGGGGCGTTTTTTGTCGGTGATGGTTTTGGCCAAATCGTCTTGCAAACGATCCAGTGGCACATGGCGGGCCCCAATCAAGTGGCCAGAGGCAAACTCGTCGGCGCCGCGCACATCCACCACATTGGCTTTTTCACGGTTGATCATCAAAACCGCTTGCGTGGGGGACAAACCTGGCGCACCCAAGGTGCTCAGGCTGGGCAGCAACAAGGCAACGCCCGAAGTGATGGCCACCAAGACCAATAACCAGTTTTCGAGTAAAAAATTCACGCGCAAGCTTTCATTCGGAGTGTGGTCGCATTTTAGAATCCTTTTTTTATTCAGTTCACCTCAAGGTCTTTCTCCCCATGTACACGCTTGTTTTGATTCGCCATGGCGAGTCCACCTGGAATTTGGAAAATCGTTTCACCGGCTGGACCGATGTGGACCTCACGGCCACCGGAGTGGCCCAAGCGCGTGCTGCTGGCGAGATGCTCAAAGCCCACGGCTTCGAATTTGACCTGGGTTACACCAGTGTGCTCAAACGCGCCATCCACACCATGTGGCACATCTTGGACGGCATGGACCGCGCTTGGCTGCCTGTCGCGCACCACTGGCGTTTGAACGAGCGCCACTATGGTGCATTGCAAGGACTCAACAAAGCGGAAACAGCGCAGCAATATGGCGATGCCCAGGTGCTGGCATGGCGACGCAGTTATGACGAACCCCCTCCCGCCCTCACGCCTGAAGACACCCGCAGCGAGCGTGGTGATTTGCGCTACGCCAAACTGGATCCCGATCAAATCCCACTCACCGAATGTTTGAAAGACACCGTGGTGCGGGTCATGCCTTTTTGGGAAGACGCCATCGCGCCCGCTTTGCGCAGCGGTAAACGGGTGATCATCAGCGCCCACGGCAATTCGATTCGCGCCATGGTCAAATACCTCGATGGCATCTCTGATCAAGACATCGTCGGACTGAACATTCCCAATGGCCAACCTTTGATCTATGAACTGGATGCTGAGCTGCGTCCCATGTGTCATTACTACTTACAGGACCAGGCCTTGCCCACCCCATCCGCCTGAGATGGGGGATCTGGGGCTTGATCCAACAGCCCGTGTGCTTCCACAGTAGACTATCTGCCTAAATCGCCACCTCGGCAGCGATTGCTACATTGACAAGGTACTCATGGGCCAGAAACTCAAAATTGCAGGTTGGTTGACCGTTGGCGCACTCACAGGTGCACTCACCACGTTCTCTCTTCAAACCGTGGCTCGCGCCAACATGGCGCCCTTGCCCCTGGAAGAGTTGCAACAACTGGCGGCTGTATTCAGCATGGTCAAGACCGATTACGTCGAACCCGTCGATGAGAAAAAACTCATCAAAGACGCCATCGCCGGCATGGTTTCAAGCTTGGACCCCCATTCTCAATACTTTGACAAAAAATCCTTTGAAGAGTTCCGCGAAGGAACCACTGGCAAATTCGTTGGTGTGGGCATTGAAATTGCCCAAGAAGACGGTTTGGTCAAAGTGGTGTCGCCCATTGAGGGCTCGCCAGCTGATCGCGCTGGTTTGAAACCAGGCGACCTGATCACCAAGGTGGACGACACGCCAGTCAAAGGCTTGTCACTCAGTGAAGCCGTGAAGCGCATCAAAGGCGCACCCAATTCCAAAGTGGTGCTCACCATTTTCCGCAAAGAAGAAAACCGCAATTTCCCGGTCACCATCATCCGTGAAGAAATCAAAACGGTCAGCGTGAAGAGCAAGATGATTGAAAACGGCTACGGCTGGATCCGGGTGAGTCAATTCCAAGAGCGCACCGTGGACGACATGACCCGCAAGCTCGAAGAGCTCTACAAACAAGATCCCAAAATGAAGGGCTTGGTGCTGGACTTGCGCAACGATCCCGGCGGTTTGTTGGATGCAGCCGTGGCCATTTCTGCCGTCTTTTTGCCCTCCAACGTGACCGTGGTCTCGACCAATGGACAACTTGAGGAAAGCAAATTCACATTCAAGGCAGGTCCAGAGTTTTATCTGCGCCGTGGCGGTCAAGACACCGTGGCGGCACTGGACAAAAACACCAAGGGCTATTTCAAAAAGATTCCTTTGGTGGTGTTGGTCAATGAAGGCTCTGCCTCAGCCAGCGAAATCGTCGCAGGCGCTCTGCAAGACCACAAACGCGCCATCCTGATGGGCAGCCAAACCTTTGGCAAAGGCTCGGTCCAAACCGTGCGTCAACTCGGCGCCGACACGGCCTTGAAAATCACCACGGCACGCTACTACACCCCCAGCGGTCGCTCGATTCAAGCCAAGGGCATCGTGCCCGAATTGCTGGTCGATGACACCGCTGAAGGCAGTCCTTTCGCGGCATTGCGCACACGCGAAGCGGATTTGGAAAAACACCTCAACAGTGGTCAAGGCACTGAAGAGAAGGACCCTGCCCGCGAAAAAGCGCGTGAATACGCACTCAAGCGATTGGAAGAAGAGTCCAAGAAACCAATGGCTGAACGCAAGACGCCCGAATTTGGCAGCGCCGAAGACTTTCAATTGCAGCAAGCCCTCAATCACCTGAAAAACCAACCCGTCAAACTCAGCAAAACACTGAGCGAGCGTCCGGTTGAGAAAAAGGAACAGTAAGGCGTGGATGACGCGCAACTGCTGCGCTACTCGCGCCACATTCTGCTGAATGAACTGGGTGACGAGGGTCAAACCCAACTCCTCAACAGCCATGCCCTGATTTTGGGTGCAGGCGGACTGGGCAGTCCAGCCGCCATGTACTTGGCGGCGTCAGGCGTGGGTCGCATCACCTTGGTGGACCATGACACGGTGGACCTCACCAACCTGCAACGCCAAATCGCCCACACCACCGAGCGCATTGGCATGTCCAAGGTGGAATCGGCCCGTGTTGCCATGCTGGCTTTGAACCCCGATTGCCAGGTGCAGTTGGTGTCGCAGCGAGCAGATGCCGCCATGCTGCATCAACTGGTTGCCACAGCCGATGTGGTGCTCGACTGCAGCGACAACTTCCAAACCCGCCATGCGGTCAACGCGGCTTGCGTGACCCATCAAGTTCCTTTGGTCAGTGGCGCCGTCATTCGCATGGATGGGCAACTCACCACCTACGATGTGCGCGATCTCGCCTCTCCCTGCTACGCATGTGTTTTCCCACCAGATCACGCGCCCGAAGAAGTGAGTTGTTCCACCATGGGTGTGTTGGCCCCATTGGTAGGTGTCATCGGCAGTTTGCAAGCCGCCGAAGCCGTGAAATTATTAGCCCGCTTGGGCACTTCGTTGGCAGGTCGCTTGCAAATGATGGACGGTCGTGATTTGAGTTGGACCGAATTGCGCTTGCAGCGTCAGGACGATTGCGCCGTTTGTGGCGGTCGCGAACACGCGTAATGCAACACCACTTGCACGGATCCTGACACGGCGGTGGTCCGTTCTTCCCTCACACACGCATAGCCTGCGCGCTCGAGCACTTTGACACTGGCGACATTGCGCTGATCGACGCGTGAGGTCAGTTGCACACCGGGCCATGAACCCAAAGCGGCCTCGGTCAGGGCCACAACAGCTTCGGACATACGCCCTTGTTTTTGATAACGCCATCTGCACCAGTAGCCCAATTCCCATATGCCCTGGACGCCATCGATGTGATGAAAACCCACGGTCCCAATCACGTCTTCACTGCCCTTGTCGATCAGCAACATGGGCCAAGCGACTTGCATGACACAAGCCGCATAGCAAGTTTGGCAATAGTCCTCTGAGACACGGGGCGACTGTTCGTTTTGCGCCCAAGGCAATGAGTCTGGCCATTGGCGCAACTGTTGCAAACTTTCCGAGACCCCCCGATACAGCGCGTCGCCGTCACCCGGAAGCGGGCAGCGCAGCCACATGCGCGGCGTCTCGATCAACTGCAAGAACGCGGGCGTGTTCATGCGTTGACGATCCACCCTTCCAGCGCATCCATGTGGGCCGGCAAGCCATACAACGCATGTCCTTGTGCATGTTGCTGTTGCGCCCACGCTGCTTGCATCATGCACACCACCGCGTCCAAGCTGTCACCCGTGGCGTCTGCCAGCAAAGCATCTTGTTGGGCAGAACGCAGTTGCAAACGCATCGGCAGGGCCTCATGCCCCCACATCAAGGCATGCATGAAGTCTTTTCGGGCAATGAATCGATCGGGCGTTTGTTTGGCAACGGTATCGCTTTTGTAACTGCGCGCACCCAAAACACGTCGAGCCCATAGACCGGGGTAGGCCTCCAAGGCCACGCGCTGTCGATCGCCATCATGCAAACCCGGGAAATGCAAGCCTGCGTTGATCATCACTGGAACGCCCGCATGCATCATGAATGCCACAGGGGGGTTGACCCATTTCATGGAAGGGCTCGAACCCGCGGGCCCGTCGGTGGCGCGGTGCGCGAATTTGCCACCCACTGGCCTGGCGTTGCAAAACGCGGCAAACTGTTCTCGAACGTTTTCACGAGTCAGTTGTGCGTAATGGCTCATGCAAGCCAACCAATCTGTCGGCCACTCCAACTGAGTCACCAGTTCGCGCGGCAGACCAAATGGCAGGTCAAAACCTCCCACCCACGGTCCAGGTGTTCGCAGTTTCAGACCAAAAGCCTCCAGCGTTTCACACCGTTCGAGTTGTGCCAGTACCAAGCGGTTTTGTTTCCAATGACCCCAGGCCAACACAATGGCTTTGCGCTTGGAAGGGCTGCTGCTGAAATCGCAACCAAGCAAGTGCATCGGCGGTGTCCTCGTTTGCGTCGTCAGTTTTTTTGCGGAATCAAGGACAGAAATTCACGACGCAAGTTCGGGTCTTTCAGAAACGCACCACGCATCACCGAATTGATCATGCGGCTGTCCATGTCCTTGACGCCGCGCCAAGCCATGCAATAGTGTGTGGCCTCCATCACCAAGGCCAAGCCATCTGGGTTGGTTTTGGTTTGGATCAAATCTGCCAATTGCACCACCGCCTCTTCTTGGATTTGGGGACGACCCATGACCCATTCAGCCAATCGGGCGTATTTCGACAAGCCAATCACATTGGTGTGCTGATTGGGCAAGATGCCAATCCAAATCTTGCCAATGACGGGACAAAAATGGTGGCTGCATGCGCTACGCACCGTGATCGGTCCCACGATCATCAACTCGTTGAGTCGTTCGGCATTGGGGAATTCGGTGATTTCGGGCGCGTGCACATAGCGACCATTGAAGACTTCTTGAACATACAACTTGGCAACACGACGGGCTGTGTCAGTGGTGTTGTGGTCGTTTTCGGTGTCGATCACCAAGCTGTCCAAAACGCCACGCATTTTCTCTTCGACTTCGTCCAGCAAGGCTTCAAGTTCACCCGTTTGTAAAAAATCAGCGATGTTGTCGTTGGCGTGAAAACGTCTTTGAGCGGCCTTGATGCGTTCGCGGATTTTCACGGACACTGGAACGCCTTGGTCAATGTTGTTGTTGGACATGAAGCAGACCACTTGTGAGTAAAAGTGGAATGCTAACAGCCATTACACGGGGCAAGCAGGGGCTTTATTCGAAAACCTTGACGCGTCGGGGGCCACTGGAAATCGCATGTTTGGTGGTGAACAGCGGGCAGGCCAGCAACAACTCCTCGATCCGTGTGACCAGCACATGTTTGTCAAAGGGCTTGAGCAAAATATCGTTCATGCCAGCGCTCAAGCAGCGCACGTGGTCTTCGGTGCTGATGTTGGCTGTCAAGCCCAACACAGGAATCCATTGATTCGGCGACATGTCCGATTGACGCAAATGTTTGGTCGCCTCGATGCCATCCATTTCTGGCATCAGCATGTCCATCAACACCAAGTCAAATTTTTGTTGATGCAAACGATCCAGGGCTTTGATGCCGTTGTCGGCTTGCACCACTTTGGCTTTGCCCCATTGGGCGGCTATCACTTGAGAGACCAACAAACGATTCACTGGACTGTCGTCCACCACGAGAACTTCGATGGTCAAGTCATTGATTTGCAGATCCTCTTGTTGTGGCTTGGTTGCCAAAGGGTGATTGCGCTCGATCACCAGATGCAAAGGCAAGCGCAAGGACAAACTCGAGCCTTTGCCAGGGTGGTTGATGGCACTCACATCACCCCCCATCAAATGGGCCAAAGCCTTGGCCATGCAAACACCCATACCAGGGCCACTCAAATGGTTGTCGGGCATTTCCTTGGCGCTGCTCCACATGGCATTCAAAACACGCAACTCTTCCGGGTCGATGTGGTCTCCGGAATCATGAACAGAGATCACAACGTTTTGACTGTTTTTTTCCATGTCCAGATGCAAAAAACCATCCGAGGTTCTTTGCAAAGAATGTTCCAAAAAGCTGATGATGATTTGAGTCAGTCGTGTGCCATCTGTTCTCATCCAACGCGGCACATGGATGGGACAGTCGCAGGTATATTCCACTTGCATGCTCCTGAGGCGCTGGGCATACATGTAGAACACTTCGTTGAGCACCTTGTGAACGTCCACCACCTCGCTCTTCACCACCAATTGTCCATCGATCAATTGGGTGTAGTCCATGATGCCGTTGATGATGGCCAGCAGGTGTTTGGAGGTGGTTTGAATGTGCTGAACCACCTCTCGCACCTTTGGATTCTGCTCCGCTTCAGATTCAAGCAAGTGCGAAAATCCCACCACGGCATTCATGGGGGTGCGCATTTCATGGCTCAAGCGCGAAATGAACAATTTTTTATTGGCTTGTTCATGAATCAATTCTGATTTTTTTTGATGAATAACCTTGCTTTGTTGGCGCATGACCGCTATGGATTGCCGGTATGTTTTGGCGTAATACCATGGCAATGCAAGCAAGCAAAAGCACAGAAACAGTTTTTGCATAAATGCCCAAGCCATGATGTCTTGGTTTTGCTGATATATCACCCATGAACTGAACGTTTGGGGATCCATGTTGCTGACCATCCATATATAGAGCACGCACAAGCCCATCCATCCCAAACCTGCTTGCACTGAGATCAGTCGCAGCGGCATCACAGGAATCAACAACAACCATGCAATTTGTGATGAATGAATGCCACCCGTTTGAATCGAGATCAGACCAACACCAATGGCACATATGCCTGTTGTGAATTGAATGACCCATTTCAGACTCATGCCGGCCAAATAGGCCAAGGGTGACAACAGCAATAAGA
>JBDKLR010000064.1:0-38674 GCA_039795515.1 Pseudomonadota bacterium
TTCCTTGGCTTCGACGTGCCAGTGATGTGGCTGGCTTGGCGGCGCAACAAAAAGCGTTACTTCATGCGTTGTGGCCTTTGTTGGCACCGGGTGGTCGCCTGTTGTATTGCACATGCTCGGTGTTTGCATCCGAGGGACGTGATCAAATACAAGCGTTTCTTGCAAACAACAACCAAGCGCGCTTGTTGCCCTCGGCAGGTCCATTCTTGCCGGGTGTCACAGCCAATGAGGAAACAGTCACCGACAATCATGCCCGTGACCACGATGGATTTTTTTATGCCCTGCTTGAACGCCGCCCAGACGCTTGATTCGCGTCACCGTGGGTCGCGCTGGCCTTGGCATCTGGTGTTGCTGGCTTGCTTGCTTTGGTGCTTGGCGGGTGGGGCACAGGCCCAGCCAGCCGTTCAAGCCAGTGATGTTCAACTCGAACGCGGTGAAGACGGTCTGTACCTCACTGCCAACTTGGAATTGACCTTGCCAGCCAGCTTGGAAGAGGCCTTGACGCGGGGCATTCCTTTGAACTTTTTGGTCCAAGCTGATGTGATGCGCGAGCGTTGGTACTGGTATGACAAACGCGTTTTGCGTGCGGAGCGCTACATCCGTGTCAGTTACCAACCCTTGTCGCGCCGCTGGCGTGTGCATGTCTCTTCGCAAGCCATCCAATCCACCGGCTTGGGGGTGACGCTGGGCAACAGTTACGACAGTTTGAAAGACGCCATGCAAGCGGTGCAAAAAATCAACCGTTGGAAAGTGGCTGATGTGGGTGTGCTCAAAACCGATGCCAAGCAGCGGCTGGACTTTCACTTCATGCTGGACTTGACCCAACTGCCGCAAGCCTTGCAATTTGGCAATTTGTCCAGCAGTGATTGGGTCTTGGAATTTCACCGCAGTTTGCGCATGGACGAGTTGGACCCATGACGCAACCATCGTCGGGCTCGCTATGGCGCCGCCGAAGTTGGTTGTTCGGGGTGGCTTTGACCATCCTCATGTCCATGGCCTTGGTCTTGTTGTTTCTCCTGATTCAAGCCACGCAACGCTGGGACGTCTACGAACAGAACTACAGCCTCTTGTTTGGGCTCAACACCGTCTTCGCCGTCTTTTTGTTGTCGGTGATTGTGTGGTTCTCCTGGCGGCTCTGGTTGCGATGGCGACAGGGCAAATTTGGCAGCCGCTTGTTGGTCAAGTTGGCGGCTATTTTTGGCCTGGTGGGCATCTTGCCAGGGGTGCTCATCTATGGCGTGTCCTATCAGTTTGTCACCCGTTCCATGGAAGTGTGGTTTGACAGCAAAGTGGAAGTGGCTTTGGACGCGGGTTTGAACCTGAGCCGATCCACCTTGGAGAGTTTGGCCAATGAACTCAGCGCCAGTGTGCGCAGTGCCCGCAACAACTTGCGTGGCATGCCTGCCAGCAACCTGCCCGTCGAGTTGGAAAAAATACGCGAGCAACTCGAAGCCTCTGAGGTGACGGTGTGGCAATTGAATGGCACCGTGGTGGCCAGTGCGGGCGAGGAGCGCTACCAACTGCAACCCGAGCGACCCAGTGCGTCGGAGTGGCGGCAACTGCGCAACCAAGGCATGAGCTGGCGCAGTGAGGGACTGGATGACAACACCACCGGCATGGTGCCGCGCTTGAAGGTCCTGGTGCAATTGCCTGGGGCAGGCTTTCAATTGGACGAGCAGCAACTGGCTTTGCAGGTGGTGAAAAAGCTGCCGCCGCAGTTGGTCGCCAATGCCCAAGCGGTGTTGGCGGCCAACAGTGAATACCAAGAGCGGGCCCTGGCCCGTGATGGCTTGCAGCGCATGTACATCGGCACTTTGACTTTGGCTTTGTTTTTGGCCGTGTTTGGCGCGGTGTTGCTGGCCGTGTTGCTGGGCAATCAATTGGCCAGACCTTTGTTGGTGTTGGCCGAAGGTGTGCGCGAAGTGGCAGCGGGTGATTTGCGTCCCAAACCTTTTTTGCAAGGGCAGGATGAACTGGACGGTCTGACACGTTCTTTCGCGGACATGACGCAGCAACTGTCCGAGGCCAGAAGCACGGTGGAGCGCAGCATGGCCCAAGTGGATTTGGCCCGCAACCATTTGCAAACCATGCTCGACAATCTCACTTCAGGGGTGGTGTTGTTGAGCGAAGAGGGCGTGATTTTGTCGGTCAACCCAGGTGCCACGCGCATCTTGCAACTGCCTTTGGGGGCCCACATTGGCAGTCCATTGCAAGACGTGGAGGGTTTGCAAAACCTGGGGCACAAGGTGCTGGATCAGTTTGAAGAACTGGTGGGCGAGCAGCACCAACACCTGGACCATTGGCAGGCCTCATTCGAATTGGACGCTTCACCCCAGCGTGACCGGCAAACCGATTTTGGACAAAACGCACCCAAGCACACCACCTTGGTGGCGCGTGGCGCTTTGTTGCCCCAAGGTGAATGGTTGCTGGTGTTTGACGACATCTCCGAAATCATTTCTGCTCAGCGCACCCAGGCCTGGGCCGAAGTGGCCAGACGCTTGGCGCATGAAATCAAAAATCCGTTGACACCGATTCAACTCTCTGCCGAACGTTTGGCCATGAAGTTGGACGGCAAACTCGAACCCACTGAACAAACCTTGGTCACCAAGTCGGTCAAGACCATCGTCGATCAGGTCGAGGCCTTGCAACGATTGGTCAATGAGTTTCGCGACTTTGGTCGATTGCCGCAGGCGCGTTTGCAAGCGCTGGACTTGAACCAAATGCTCACCGAGATGATGCCGCTTTATGACAACGACAATGCGCGGGTGCCAGTCAGTTGGCAACTCGCCACCGCGTTGCCACCAGTGCTGGGTGACGCGGCGCAGTTGCGCCAAGTGGTGCACAACCTGATTCAAAACGCTCAAGATGCTTGTGCACAGGCCGACCATGCAATGGTTGAAGTGCGCACCGAATTGCGGCCGCACTCCCAACGGGCCCGGCTCATCATTCAAGACAATGGCAGCGGTTTTTCGGAGGCGGTGTTGCAACGTGCGTTTGAGCCTTATGTCACCACCAAGACCCATGGCACTGGCCTGGGGCTGGCCGTGGTCAAGAAAATCGCCGATGAGCATAATGCACGCATCGAATTGAAAAACAGGCTGCAAGACGAGGTGGTGATGGGTGCGCAAGTATCGTTATCATTTCGACTCGCAGATTCTCAACTCAACCTGAACTGACACAGCAATATGGCAACAATCTTGGTGGTTGACGACGAACTCGGCATCCGCGATCTCTTGTTTGAGATTCTGAACGACGAAGGGCATCAGGTTGAGCTGGCTGAAAACGCCGCCCAAGCGCGTGCAGCCCGCGCCCATGCGCGCCCCGATTTGGTCTTGCTCGATATTTGGATGCCCGACACCGACGGTGTGACTTTGCTCAAAGAGTGGGCCGGTGCTGGCTTGCTCAACATGCCGGTCATCATGATGAGTGGTCATGCCACCATCGACACGGCGGTGGAAGCCACACGCATTGGTGCGTTGGCATTTTTGGAAAAGCCCATCACACTGCAAAAACTGCTCAAAGCCGTGGACCAAGGCTTGGCGCGCAAACCCACTGCCGCGACCAAACCGACCATGACGGGCGTGGTGGCCAGTCCTGCACCTCCGATTCAAACCGTGTCCATCGTGCAAGCGGTGCCTGCCCCTGCACTCCAGTCTCAGCAATCGTTTGATTTGTCAGGCCCGTTGCGTGAGGCGCGCGACAGTTTTGAAAAAGCCTATTTTGAATTTCACTTGGCGCAAGAGGGCGGTTCCATGACCCGTGTGGCCGAAAAAACAGGTTTAGAGCGCACCCACCTCTACCGCAAACTCAAACAACTGGGCGTGGATTTATCGCGAGGCAAACGCGCAGGTCAGTCCTGAGCCTGCCCTTTGTCTGAGACCGAGGGGTCTTGGGACAAACGGTTGATCACTTGGTAGAGCCCCAGTTGACGCATCGCCACGGTGAAAAGCGCCGAGCCCAACAATGCGCCCACCAAATCACCAATCACCATCACCGGCATTTGATGGACCGACATGAGTTGTTCGGGTTGGTTGAAACTCCAGGCCGCGTGATGCACCAAGGCGTTGAGCAAGGCGTACAAAATGCACACTTGCAACAAATCTGGCCAGCGTGAAATTTGCAAGGGCCGCTCTTTCAACACCTTGAATAGCCACAGCGCCAGCAAGGGGCCTGATGCCGAGGCCAATGCATTGGTGCTGGCATGCATCCAATCTTCATTCATGCCAATGCCCAGCGCCAGACTTCCGATGAAGACCGATGTGAATCCCCAAACCGAACCCAACACCAACACATAGGCCAAACGCAAAAAGGCGGGCAGATAGATCCACGCGATGTGGCTGGACAACTCCCATTGTTGAAACACCCAGCCGTTGAACAGGTGTGCAGCCGCAAACAAGGGCGCGCACAATGCCAGCAGCAGACATTTCTCTTGAATGGCACTCAAACGCACGGTGTGTCTTTGTTTTGTGAAATCGCGTGGAGTTTACACACTGCCTTGTCAGCAACCCCTGCCGCCTAGAATCACGCCATGAACGACCATACCTTTGTGGCCTTGCAACATGTGTTGCCCAAGCAGGCCCTGACCACCCTGGCCGGATGGCTGGCCCATTGGCGTGGTGGACGCATCACCCATGCATTCATTCGATGGTTTGTGGCCCAGTACCAGGTCAATATGCAGGAAGCGGCTGAGCCCGACATCCTCCAATACACCAGCTTCAACGCCTTTTTCACGCGGGCGCTTCAAGCCACTGCGCGCCCCTTGGCCGATGCGGCATTCGTCTGTCCGGTGGACGGTGCCATCAGCCAGCTGGGTGCGATCGAGGGCAACCAAATCTTCCAAGCCAAGGGCCACAGTTACAGCACTCAGGCTTTGGTGGGTGGTGACGCCGCGTTGGCGGCACAGTTTGACAACGGTGTGTTTGCCACGATTTACCTCAGCCCCAAGGATTACCACCGCATCCACATGCCCAGCGCGGGCCGGTTGCGCCGCATGATCCATGTGCCGGGTGAACTGTTCTCGGTCAACCCAGCCACGGCGCGCGGGGTACCTGGTTTGTTCGCCCGCAACGAGCGGGTGGTGTGTGTGTTTGACATGCCCGGCTCGTCTGGCGCACCAGCCCGGCCGTTTGTGTTGGTGTTGGTGGGCGCCACCATCGTGGGCAGCATGGCCACCACCTGGCACGGCCAGGTCAACCCGCCACGCCCTGGTCGTGTGCGCGAATGGACCTACGACGATCAGGACTTGCAGTTCCAACAAGGCGATGAAATGGGCCGTTTTTTACTCGGCTCCACAGTGGTGATGCTTTGGCCGCGCGACACCATCCAACTCCGCCCCGATTGGCAACCCAGCCAAGCCGTGCGACTCGGAGAAAAGATGGGCGATTGACGCCTCACATGTTGCGACGGTACTGGCCACCCACCTCGAACAAAGCCTTGGTCACCTGACCCAAGGAGCAGTGGCGCACCGCGTCCATCAGCACCTCGAACACATTGGCGTTGTCCAGCACCGCTTGCTGCAAGCGGGCCAATTGCTTGGGCGCTTCTTGCGCGTGCAGGGCATGAAAATCGTGCAAGCGTTTCAGTTGGCTTTGTTTTTCTTCATCGGTGGAGCGGGCCAATTCGATGGTTTGCGGCACCTCGCTGGCCTTGGGCGGCTTGAAGGTGTTGACGCCGATGATGGGCAGCTCGCCTGTGTGCTTGAGCATTTCGTAGTGCATGGATTCGTCTTGAATCTTGCCGCGCTGGTAACCCGTTTCCATGGCGCCCAACACGCCACCGCGCTCGGCGATGGCCACAAACTCAGAGAGCACCGCTTCTTCCACCAACTCGGTGAGTTCTTCGATGATGAACGCCCCTTGCGAGGGGTTTTCGTTTTTCGCCAAACCCCATTCACGGTTGATGATGAGTTGAATCGCCATGGCGCGGCGCACACTGTCTTCGGTGGGTGTAGTGATGGCCTCGTCAAACGCGTTGGTGTGCAGGCTGTTGCAGTTGTCGTAAATCGCGATCAGCGCTTGCAAGGTGGTGCGGATGTCGTTGAACTGGATCTCTTGCGCATGCAGGCTGCGTCCGCTGGTTTGGATGTGGTATTTGAGTTTTTGGCTGCGCTCGTTCGCGCCGTATTTTTCTTTCATGGTGACCGCCCAGATGCGACGCGCCACGCGGCCCATCACCGTGTACTCGGGGTCCATGCCATTGCTGAAGAAGAAACTCAGGTTGGGCGCGAAATCGTCGATGTGCATGCCTCGCGCCAAATAGGCTTCCACAAAGGTGAAGCCGTTAGACAGCGTGAAGGCGAGTTGGCTGATCGGGTTGGCACCTGCTTCGGCGATGTGATAACCGCTGATCGACACGCTGTAGAAATTGCGCACCTGGTGTTCAACGAAATACTGGGCGATGTCGCCCATGACTTTCAGCGAGAACTCGGTGCTGAACAAGCAGGTGTTTTGCCCTTGGTCCTCTTTCAAGATATCGGCTTGCACCGTGCCGCGCACGTTTTGCATCACCCATGCGCGGATGTCAGCCGTTTCGGTCTCGTTGGGTTCGCGGCCTTTGTCAGTGCGGAATTTGTCCAGGTGTTGGTCGATGGCGGTGTTCATGAACATCGCCAAGATGGTGGGGGCAGGGCCGTTGATGGTCATCGACACGCTGGTGCTGGGGGCGCACAAATCAAAACCGCTGTAGAGCACCTTCATGTCGTCAAGCGTGGCGATGCTCACACCCGAGTTGCCGACTTTGCCGTAAATGTCGGGACGCAGATCGGGGTCGTTGCCGTAGAGCGTGACCGAATCAAAAGCGGTGCTCAGTCGCTTGGCAGGCATGCCTTCGCTCAAGAGCTTGAAGCGGCGGTTGGTGCGAAACGCATCGCCTTCACCGGCGAACATGCGGGTCGGGTCTTCGCCCTCGCGCTTGAACGCAAAGGTGCCAGCGGTGTAGGGGTAGCGGCCAGGCACGTTGTCCAGCATCAGCCATTGCAAGATGTCACCATGGTCATGAAAGCCAGGCAAGGCGACTTTGCGGACCGAGGTGCCGCTCAAGGACTTGGTCACCAGCGCGGTGCGGATTTCTTTGTCGCGCACCTTCACCACCAACTCGTCGCCGGCATAGTCTTGCTGGAGTTGCGGCCAGTCGAGCAGCAGGGCGCGGGCATCGGCGTCCAAGCGTTGCTCGCGCTCGGTGGCCAAGCCGAGTGTGGCCTCCGCGGCGCGCGGACGGCCTTTGACGTCCACCGCCAACATGGCCGATGCGGCTTTGAGTTGTTGCACTTCACGGGCCAGTTGCGATTGTGCGCGGGCACGTCGTTTGTAGCCGCGCACGGTGTCACTGATCTCGGCCAGGTAGCGGCTGCGAGCCGGTGGCACGATTGGCGTTTGGTGCGAGCTGTGGCGCACATTCACAGGGCTCAGGCGACCCGTTTGCAACTTCAAGCCGCGTTCTTGCAAGCGCGGCTTCATGGCTTGGTAGAGCGCTGTCACGCCGTCGTCATTGAAGTGCGCGGCCATGGTGCCGAACACCGGCATCTGTTCGGTGGGTGTGCCCCAGGCTTCGCGGTTGCGCTGCACTTGCTTGGCCACATCGCGCAAGGCGTCGGCCGCGCCTTTGCGATCGAATTTGTTGATGGCAACAAACTCGGCGAAGTCGAGCATGTCGATTTTTTCAAGTTGGCTGGCTGCGCCAAACTCGGGCGTCATCACGTACAGCGGAATATCGACATGCGGCACGATGGCCGCATCGCCCTGGCCAATGCCCGATGTCTCAACGATCACCAGGTCAAAGCCAGCGCATTTGGCCGCGGCCACGACGTCGGGCAGGGCGGCACTGATTTCGCTGCCAAATTCGCGCGTGGCCAAACTGCGCATGAACACATGGGCGCCGTTTTGCCAAGGTGAGATGGCGTTCATGCGAATGCGGTCGCCCAGCAAGGCACCGCCACTCTTGCGCCTGGACGGGTCGATGGAAATGACCGCGATGCGCAATTGATCGTCTTGGTCCAAGCGAATGCGTCGAATCAATTCATCGGTGAGCGAGGACTTGCCCGCGCCGCCTGTGCCGGTGATGCCAACCACGGGCGCTTGCAGACCAGTGGCTTGTTGTCGGATTTGTGCACGCAAAGTGTCCAATGCGGCGTTGCTGCCCGTGGCTTGGTTTTCCAGCGCTGTGATGAGTTGCGCGAGCGCGCGCCAACTGGCCTCGGTGTGGCCTTGGATCTGCGACAAACGGGTGGGCGCATGGCTGCACAGGTCTTGGTCGCAACGCATGATCATCTCGCCGATCATGCCCGCCAAGCCCATGCGCTGGCCGTCTTGCGGGCTGTAGATGCGGGTCACGCCATAGGCATGCAACTCGTCGATTTCGGCGGGCACGATGACGCCGCCACCGCCACCAAACACCTGGATGTGCGCGCCACCCCGTTCACGCAGCAAATCCACCATGTATTTGAAGTATTCAACATGGCCACCTTGGTAAGAACTGATGGCGATGCCTTGCACGTCTTCTTGCAAAGCGGCGGTGACCACTTCGTCCACCGAGCGGTTGTGCCCCAGGTGAATCACTTCAGCGCCCATGCTTTGCAAAATGCGTCGCATGATGTTGATGGCGGCATCGTGGCCGTCGAACAAAGAAGCGGCCGTGACAAAACGCACCTTGTGTTGGGGACGGTAGTTGGCAAGGGCTTGGAATTCGGCGGACAAATCGGTCATGGTGTGGGCGGGGTGAGCCGTGAAAAAGCAGAAAAGACCTTGCTGATTGGCCAGTAGCTGATCAAATCAAGTTGACGTAACGTCAATCATAGTCCCAAGTCCCGACGGGCATCTCGCTTGCAGGTCCATCGGGCAAGGTGCTGCACAGGTGGTGCCTGCGCCATGTTTGAAGCTTGGCACTTTGGGATCTCGACCATGTCTTTGCTTCTATGATGAGACAGCACATTCACAACCTGCCGCAGGCATCCCAAACATGGCCCTCTCTTGGTTATCCGCACTCAAAGTCGTCCCCTGGGACAAGGTGCTCGAGCATGCGCCAGGCGTGTTGGACAAGGCACGGGGATTCATGGACAAGCGACGATCGGGTGTTGCCGAGACCCCCACGGAGCTTGACCAGTTGATGCAAGCGCAACAACAAATGGCGCAAGCCTTGTCCGAGTTGGCCGAACAAAACGCCGCCTTGGTCACCGCTGTCACCCGGTTGCAGATGAAAATTCGTTGGTTGGCCGCAGGCTGGGTGCTGTTGATGGCATTGGGTGGCTGGATGTTTTGGATGCTGAAGTAACTCAGGCGGGGCCCACCCCCAACCAATCCCCCACCGCTTCTTCATAGGCCATGCCCAGCGACAGCAAACCCAGATCGCCGCGTGGCGGCCCGATCAGTTGCATGCCCATGGGCATGCCCTGCAGGTTGAACCCGCAAGGCACGTTCAGCGCGGGCAGACCTGCCAAGCTGGCGTAGATCACCACCTCCATCCAACGGTGGTAGGTGTCCATTTCCACGGGCCCGTTGGGGGTGTTGATGTGCGAGGGCCAGCGCACATCGATGTCAAACGGCCAAACCTGGCAACTGGGTAAGACCAGCAGGTCAAAGCGTTGCAGCAGCCCCTGTATGTGTTGGTAGAACGCGCTGCGCTCGGTGCTGGCTTGCAAAAAATCAGTGGCGGTCATGCCTGCGGCTTGGTCAAACTCCCACAGCGCCTCGGGCTTCACCGATTCGCGGCCTTGGGACACCATGGGCGCGATGCGTGAAGCGGTCAGCACCCGACGCCACGCCAGCCAGGTTTGCCACACCGTTTGCGGTGAACAGCCCAAAGCAACGGGCTCCACATGGCATCCCAAGTCCGCCAGCCGTTTCAAACCGTTTTCACATGCGGCCAGCACACCCGCTTCCATGGGCAAATAACCGTTCAAGTCGCCCAGCCATCCCACCCGCAAACCTGGCGCATGGGGCTGCAACTGCATGGCAAAGCCAGTGGGCAGCGCGGCCAACGACAACGGCGCTTCGGGGGCGAAGCCCGACATGGTTTCCAGCAACAAGGCCAAGTCGCGCATGCAGCGGGCCATCGGGCCGTCGGTGCCCAGTTGGCTCACCCACACATCGTTGGCAGGGAAGGCGGGCACGCGGCCTTGGGACGGGCGCAGGCCAAACACATTGTTCCAAGCCGCCGGGTTGCGCAAACTGCCCATGAAGTCCGAGCCATCGGCCACGGGCAGCAGGCGCTGCGCCAAGGCCACCGCCGCGCCGCCGCTGCTGCCTCCGGCAGACAATGCGGGGTTGTAGGCGTTGCCTGTGCTGCCAAACAAGGTGTTGAAGGTGTGCGAACCCAGGCCCCACTCTGGGGTGTTGGTCTTGCCAATGACGATGCCGCCGGCCGCTTTCAAGCGTCGGGTCAAGAGCGCGTCTTGGTGGGGGATGTTGTCACGCAGCAAGGGTGAACCGCAGGTGGTGGGGATGCCCGCCACATCCACCAGGTCTTTCAGGGCGATCGGCATGCCATGCAGCCAGCCTGCCGATTCCCCGCGCGCCAAGGCGACATCGGCGGCGTCGGCTTGGGCCACCAGATGGGCGGGGTCTTGCAAACTCACCAGGGCATTGAAACGTGGATTGACCTGTTCGATGCGGTGCAAATACGCCTGCATCACCTCGCGGCAAGACAGTTGCCGCGCATGAATGGCTTGCGAGAGGTTGTGGGCGCTGAGTTCGGTGATGACCATGCGGGAGCCCTTGCAAAAAGGAATCGCTTATATTGGGCTTTCAAATGTAGCTTGCGAACAAGGGGATGGCGATGCGCCGAGTTTTTTTCAAAACAATGTTGGTGGCTTTCACAGTGGGTTTGTGGGGTGTCAACGCCTCGGCACAAACGCCGCCCGCCAACAAGGTGTTTCGCTTCGTGCCACATGCCAACCTGGCGGTGCTCGACCCGATCTGGACCACCGCCTATGTCACCCGCAACCACGGTTACATGATTTACGACACCTTGTTCTCTGAGGACGGCAAGGGCAAGATTCAGCCGCAAATGGTGCAAAGCCACAGCACTTCCAAAGACGGCAAGCTGTGGACCTTCAAGCTACGCCCTGGCTTGGCGTTTCACGATGGCAAGCCAGTCACCAGTGAAGACGTGGCGGCTTCACTCAAACGCTGGGCCAGTCGTGACGCCATGGGCGGTGTGTTGTTCAATTTCATTGACCGCATTGAAACGCCCGACGCCAATACTTTTCGTTTTGTCATGAAAGAGCCTTGCGCCATCGTGATCGAGGCACTGGGCAAGGCTTCCAGCAATGTGCCGTTCATCATGCCCGCGCGCATGGCCGCCACGCCTGGCACCGAGCAAATCAAGGAGCACATTGGTTCGGGGCCTTTCATCTTCAAGGCTGATGAATTCAAACCCGGTGCCCTCGCGGTGTACGAGCGCAACACCAAATATGTGTCGCGCAGCGAAGCGCCCAGTGGCCTGGCCGGCGGTCGTCCGGTCCACTTCGACCGGGTCGAGTGGGTCATCATTCGTGACCCGCAAACCCAGTTCAATGCCATCTTGGCTGGCGAAGTCGACATGGTTGAACAGCCCAGCTTCGAGCAATACGAAACCTTGAAGAAAACCGCTGGTGTCAAGGTGGACGATTTCACCCCGGCCGGCTTTCAGTACATCATGCGGTTCAACCACCTGCATGCGCCGTTCAACAACCCCAAGATTCGCCAAGCCGCCATGCTCGCGGTCGGCCAGCAAGCCTTCATCAACACGCAAGTGGGCATGCCCGAGTTGGTTCAAGCTTGCCGCAGCATTTACCCCTGCAGTTCGGTGTTCGCCGATGAAAACACGCCTGGCTTCACCGGCGTGGCCAACCCGGCCAAAGCGCGTGAGTTGTTGAAAGAAGCAGGCTATGACGGCACGCCGATTGTGATGATGCGCCCCACCGATTTGGCGGCCATCACCAAACTGCCCTTGGTGGCCAAACAGCAATTGGAAGCGGCGGGATTCAAGGTGGATTTGCAGCAAATGGACTGGGCCTCTTTGGTCGCGCGGCGCGCCAAGAAAGACCCGCCCAAGCAAGGTGGCTGGAACATGTTTTTCACCACCTGGAGCGCGCAAGACATCGACAGCCCGCTCAGCAGCGCCATGCTCAATGCCAAGGGCGCCACCGGTTGGTTTGGTTGGCAAGATGAGCCACGCATCGAAGAGTTGAAAGCCAAGTTCGCGCGTGCCCACGATGCGGCCGAGCAGAAAAAAATCGCCTCGCAAATCCAGGCGCTGGTGTTTGAAACCGCCGCGTTTGTGCCGCTGGGCCAATACCGCAACCCGACCGTGCTGCGCAACAACGTGAGCGGTATGCTGCAAACCCCAGGCATCCCGGTCATGTGGGGATTGGCCAAGCGCTGACATGTGGACCTTTTTGTTCAGGCGGGTGCTGGCGGTTCTGCCGGTCTTGTTGGTGGTGTCGCTGGTGGTGTTTTTCATGTTGCGCTTGGCCCCCGGCGATCCCGCTGCGGTGATCGCGGGCAACAACGCCACCGCCGAGGACATCGTCCAGATCCGCAGCCAACTGGGTTTGGACGGCCACATCGTCAGCCAATACGGCATCTGGATGGGGCGCGTGTTGCAAGGAGACCTCGGTTATTCCTATTACCTCGGCAAACCGGTGTTGGCGCTGATCGCGCAGCGGCTCGAACCCACCTTGGCCTTGGCCTTGGGCACGGCTTTGTTGGCCGTGTTGCTGGCCGTGCCCTTGGGCACTTTGGCCGCGTGGCGCATGGGCGGTTGGTTGGACCGCGCGTTGTCGGCCTTTTCGGTGGCGGGGTTTTCGGTGCCGGTCTTCGTCATCGCTTATGGCCTGATTTACCTGTTCGCCATGCAACTCCAATGGCTGCCCGTGCAAGGCTACAAACCCCTCACCGGGGCGCAGTCGCAAGGCCTGTGGGATTGGGCGCGGCAACTGGTCTTGCCCTGGCTCACGCTGTCCACCATCTACATCGCTTTGATTGCGCGCATCACCCGCGCCAGTGTGTCTGAGGCGCTGAGTGAAGATTTCATCCGAACCGCCCGTGCCAAAGGTTTGGCCGAGACCCGCGTGTTGTGGCGACATGCCGTGGCCAATGCCGCCGTGCCCATCGTCACCGTGATTGGCATTGGCGTGGCTTTGCTGATCGGTGGTGTGGTGGTCACCGAAACCGTGTTCGCGATCCCTGGTCTGGGTTCGCTCACCGTTGACGCGGTGCTCAACCGCGACTTCCCGGTGATTCAAGGTTTGGTGTTGTTGTTCTCGTTCAGTTATGTCGGCATCAATTTGCTGGTCGACACCAGTTACTTGTGGCTGGACCCCAGGATTCGCCACTGATGGCCGCGCTCTCCAACCGTCTTTGGGCCCACGGCTCGGTGCGTTTTGGCATCGCCGTGTTGGGTCTGATGGTCTTGCTGTCCTTGCTCGCCCCTTGGTTGGGCACGGTCGACCCCGCAGCCATGGACGCCAACCACATCAACAAAGCCGTGGGCAGTGCGGGTGAATTTGTCTTGCCCGATGGGCGCGTGGTGCAGCACCAGTTTTGGTTGGGCACCGACAGTTTTGGCCGCGACGTGTACAGCCGTGTGCTGTTTGGTGGGCGTATCTCTTTGGTGGTGGGCATCGCCACGGCGTTGCTGGCACTGGGCTTGGGCGGTGTGTGTGGCATGTTGGCCGGTTATTTCAGACGGGTGGACATGCTGCTGATGCGAGTCATGGACGGCTTGATGGCCATTCCTGCTGTGTTGCTGGCGATTGCCTTGGTGGCGGCCTTGGGGGCGAATGTGGCCACGGTGGTGATCGCCATCGCCATACCTGAAGTGCCGCGCGTGACCCGCTTGGTGCGCTCTTTGGTCTTGACCTTGCGCGAAGAGCCCTATGTGGAAGCGGCCCGCGCCTTGGCCACGCCCACGCCTGTGATTTTGTGGCGGCACATCCTGCCCAACGCCATGGCGCCGCTGTTGGTGCAAGGCACCTTTGTCGCGGCCTCGGCGGTGCTCACCGAAGCGATCTTGAGTTTCTTGGGTTTGGGTTTGCCACCCGATGTGCCCACTTGGGGCAACATCATGGCCGAAGGGCGCACCCAGTTCAGCCAACAACCTGGCCATGTGTTGTTCCCAGCCTTGTTCTTGGTGCCCACGGTGCTCGCCATCAACCTGTTGGGCGATGGATTGCGTGACGTGCTCGATCCGAAATTGGCCAGGCGGGTGGGCCGATGACCCATCCCGTCTTGTCCATCGACCAGTTGTGCGTGGCATTGCCCGCAGGTGCCGATCGTGCCGATGCGGTGCAGGGCATCAGCTTGCAATTGCATGCGGGAGAAACCTTGTGTGTGGTGGGCGAGTCGGGTTCAGGCAAATCGGTGTTGGCGACCACGGTCATGGGTTTGTTGGCTCCTGAATTGAAAGTGCGCCAAGGTAGCTTGCGTTTGCAAGGCGAGGACTTGCTGCAAGCCAGTCCCCAGCGGTGGCGTTCGCTGCGTGGGCAGACCATGGGCATGGTGTTTCAAGAGCCGATGACCGCCTTGAACCCGGTCATGACCTGCGGCGAGCAGGTGGACGAAGTGCTGCGTTGCCACACCGATGGGTCGGCCGAGAAACGCCATGCCCAGGTGCAGGAGATGCTGGCCTCGGTGCGCTTGCCCGACCCGCCGCGCATGGCGCGCAGTTATCCGCATGAACTCAGCGGTGGTCAACGCCAGCGGATCGTCATCGCCATGGCCATGATCATGAAACCGGCGCTGCTGATTTGCGATGAACCCACCACCGCCTTGGACGTGACCACCCAGCAAGACATCTTGCAACTCATCCACCAGTTGCAACAAGAAACGGGCAGTGCGGTGCTGTTCATCACCCATGACATGGGCGTGGTGGCCGAGATCGCCGACCAGGTCCTGGTGATGCACCAGGGGGTGCCGGTGGAAATGGGTCGTCGCGACGATGTGCTGCTGCGCCCTCAAGCCGACTACACCCGCGCACTGTTGGCCGCCGTGCCCAGCATGACGCCGCCCCCTGCCAAAGTCCTGCCCCAGTCAGCGCCCGTGTTGCGGGTGCAAGGGCTGGGCAAACATTACGGTGACCACCGCGCCTTGCACAACGCCAGCTTGTCCCTGCGTGCTGGCGAGACGGTCGGCATTGTTGGTGAATCGGGTTCGGGCAAGTCCACCTTGGCGCGTTGCGTGTTGCGCTTGATCGACCCCAGCGAAGGTGACATCTGTTGGGGCGAGGACCACATCGCGCGCTTGTCGCAAGCCGCGTTGCGGCCTTTGCGGCATCGGGTGCAGGTGGTGTTCCAAGACCCCAACCGGTCTTTGAACCCGCGCCTGACGATTGGCGCATCGCTGGTGGAAGGGGCCCGTAATTTCGGTCAAAGCGCGGCGGTCGCCGAGCAAACCGCCCGCGCATTGCTGGCGCAAATGCGCTTGCCCGACAGCGCTTGGCAGCGTTACCCGAACCAGTTCAGTGGTGGTCAACGCCAACGCATCGCCCTGGCCCGTGCCCTGGCTTGTCATCCCGATGTGCTGGTGGCCGATGAAGCGGTGAGTGCCTTGGACGTGTCGGTGCAGGCGCAAATTTTGGAATTGCTGCGCGAGGTGCAGGCCCGCATGGGCTTGGGCCTGTTGTTCATCACCCACGATTTGCGGGTGGCGGCGCAACTGTGCGATCAGGTGATCGTGATGCACCAAGGGCAAATCGTCGAACAAGGGCCCACAGCAGCGCTTTACGCACACCCGCAGCATGCCTACACCCAAGCCTTGCTGGGCAGTGCCCCTGCTTTGCCGCCGATGGAAGGACCAAGGACATGACCTCGCTCACCAGCTGCACCGCCACCCAGTTGCTCGCGCTCTACCGCAGCGGCCAAGCCTCGCCTGTGGAAGTGACCCAAGCGGTGTTGGCGCGCATCGCCCAACTCAACCCGGTGTTGAACGCGTTTTGCTGGATCGATGAAAGCGCTGCATTGGCCAGCGCCCAGCAAAGCGCGTTGCGCTGGCAAGCGCATCGGCATGGGGGCGCCCCGGTGCTGCCCTTGGATGGCGTGCCAGTGTCGATCAAGGACCTGATCCTCACGCGCGGTTGGCCCACCTTGCGTGGCAGCCACACCGTCGACCCCGACCAACCATGGGAAGTGGACGCGCCCGTCACGGCGCGTTTGCGTGAATCGGGGGCGGTTTTGTTGGGCAAAACCACCACGCCCGAATTTGGTTGCAAAGGCGAAACCAATTCGCTGTTGACCGGCATCAGCCGCAACCCTTGGCACACCGACCACACCCCGGGCGGCTCGTCGGGGGGTGCCGCTGCCGCCGTCACCGCGGGCCTTGGGCCCTTGGCGATTGGCACCGACGGCGCGGGCAGTGTGCGCATTCCGGCGGCTTTTTGCGGCAACGTCGGGTTCAAGCCCAGCTTTGGCCGGGTGCCCGCTTACCCCTTGTCGCCTTTTGGGTCGGTGGCCCATTTGGGCCCGCACGCCATGACCGTCGAAGATGTGGCGCTGATGATGAACACCATCAGCCAGCCCGATGCCCGCGATTGGACCTCGCTGCCTTTTGTTGGCGTGGACCATTTGGCGGGTCTGAAGCGTGGTGTGCATGGCTTGCGCGTGGCGTATACACCCACGCTGGGCTATGCCCAGCATGTCCACCCCGAGGTGGCAGCGGCCACGGCCCAAGCCGCCGAGCACCTGCAAGCACTGGGTGCGCATGTCGAGCAAGTCGACCCTTTGACCGAAGACCCCTTGGACATCACCACCGGTTTGTGGTTTGCCGGGGCTTACCAGGTGTGGCGCACGCTCAGCCCTGCACAACAGGCGCTGACCGATCCCGATTTCAAGGCGCAAGCCGAACGGGGTGCACAATTGGATGCCAACGCGATACACACCCTGAACCAACGGCGTGGGTTGCTGGGCTCGCACCTGCGCCAATTCATGCAGCGCTTTGACTTGATCTTGACGCCCAGCACCGCGGTCCCTGCTTTCCCGGCACGGCCCGCTGGCCACAGTCCCATGACTTCCCAAGCCATGCTGGGCTGGACACCGTTCAGCTATCCGTTCAACCTGAGCCAGCAACCCGCCATCAGCCTGCCCTGTGGCCTCACCAAAGACGGCTTGCCCATGGGCGTGCAACTGGTGGGCCCCATGTTTGGCGATGCCTTGGTGTTGCAAGCCGCGCAGGCACTGCAGGCCTGCTATCCCGTGCTGCGGCCCCAGATGGATCACCCCGGGCCAGCGAAGCCAGCGCTGGCCCTGTGAGAAGATGCCCGATTCATTTGTTTTGAACCCATGACTTCTCCTCTGTTCATTGTGGGCCTCGGCGGCACCTTGCGCGACGGCTCGTCCAGCCAACAAGCTTTGAAACTGGCGTTGGACCATGCCGCCCATTTGGGTTGCGACACCCAATTGTTCGCAGGTCCTGATTTGAACTTGGCGCTGTATGACCCGCGTCGCCAAGAACGCAGCGCGGCTGAAGCTTCTTTGGTGGCGGCATTGCGCCGCGCCGACGGCGTGATTTGGTCCACCCCCAGCTACCACGGCAGCATCTCGGGCTTGCTGAAAAACGCCATTGACTACATCGAAGACATGAACCAAGACGAACGGGTCTACCTGAGCGGCCGCGCCGTCGGGTGCATCGTCTGTGCCTATGGTTCACAAGCCATGGGCACCACCCTGTCCTCGATGCGCGACATCATCCACAGTTTGCGCGGCTGGCCCACGCCCTTTGGCGCGACCTTGAACGTGTTGCAAACCTCGTTTGAAAACCCCGCCAGCGAGGGTGCCCAAGAAGCCTTGCAAGCCTGCCAAACCGTGGCCGAGGAAGTGGTTCAATTTGCCAAGGCTTGGCGCGGCCACAAGTAGTCGCATGGCTCTGTATCATCCCGCCCACCTCGGCTGCGGATTCACCCCATGACGTTCATCGCCCTTGATGTTGGCAACACCCGCTTGAAATGGGCCTTGTACGACAGCCATCGCCCACAGGCGAATCTGTTGTCGCAAGGTGCGGTGTTCTTGGAGAACATCGATCGCCTCGCCGAGCAAGACTGGAAAGACATTCCCGCACCCGCCGACATGCTGGGCTGCATCGTGGCCAGCGACGCGTTGCGCCGCCGCGTGGGTGAGCAACTCGAGTTGTGGGACTTGAGCCCGAGTTGGGTGGTGCCTAGGTCGGAAGAGGCGGGTTTGGTCAATGGTTATGACCATCCCACCCGTCTGGGTGCAGACCGTTGGGTCGCCATGATCGGTGCATTGGCCCGCATGAAACAACAAACCCAAGGCCAGTCTCCGCGCCCGATGGTGGTGGTCATGGTTGGGACCGCCGTCACCGTGGAAGCCATCGACGAACAAGGCCATTTTTTAGGGGGTTTCATCCTGCCTGGCCACGGCATCATGTTGCGCGCACTGGAGTCCGGCACGGCGGGTTTGCGGGTGCCCACCGGCGAGGTGTGTGAGTTTCCAACCAACACCAGCGACGCGCTCACCAGCGGCGGCACTTTCGCGATTGCAGGGGCGATCGAGCGCATGGTGCAGCATGTGCGGGCGCGATGCCACATCGAACCGCTGTGTTACATGACTGGCGGCGCGGGTTGGAAGATGGCACCCAGCATGTCGGTGAAATTTGAATTGGTCGACAGCCTGATCTTCGACGGCTTGCGCCAAATCGCCGATCAGCGTTTGGCCGCGACCTGAACCGCGCAGTCGTAAAACACCGGTGCGCGGCCCATGTCGGTCAGGTGCTGCGAGGTGAGTTCATTCACATTGGTGCCGTTGGCCCCGAGCTTGCGCCACCAAATGCCCAAGCCCACCACCATGCCCGGTTGCGCACGGGTGCTGATCTGGGCCTTGCACTCGTAACTGCCCCGGTCGTTGAACACACGCACCATCTCACCGTCGGTCAATTGCCGCGTGGCCGCGTCTTCGGGGTGGATTTCCAGCAAGGGCTCGCCCTCCATGTCGCGCAGGCTCTTCACATTCACAAAACTCGAGTTGAGAAAGTTGCGCGCAGGCGGTGAAATCATGGCCAAGGGATAGCGGTCTTGTGGCTGCGGCGCTTCGTGGTTGGGAATGTGATCGGGCACACCGTCCTGGCCCAAAGCCACCAAACTGGAACTGACCAATTCGCATTTGCCCGAAGCAGTGGGAAAACCGCCCTGGGCAAAAGGCGCGTCCGCCACCGGCCAATGTGCAAAACCGTCTTGCAGCAATCGCTCCCAAGTGACCGGGTCTTCGCTTTGCAAATTGCGTGGGTGCTGCAGCGCGAGACGACACAGGCTTTCATCGTCCTCTTGCAACAAGGGGTGATGCAGGCCCATGTGTTGGCTGAGCTCGCGAAAAATTTGCGTGTTGGTTTTGGCCTCGCCCAAAGGTTGGATGGCCGGGCGGTTCAGCAACACATCGGTGTGGCCATAACTGTTGTGGATGTCCCAATGTTCCAGTTGGGTGGTGGCGGGCAGCACATAGTCGGCATGGTCAGCGGTGTCGGTCATGAAATGCTCGAGCACCACGGTGAACAAATCATCGCGGGCAAAACCTTTCACCACCTTGGCCGATTCGGGGGCCACGGCGACCGGGTTGCTGTTGTAAACCACCACGGCTTCAATCAAACCGGGTGTGTTCAAGGCGTCGCCAATCGTGCTCATGTTGATCAGGGGCGAACGGGCGTTGGTCAACAGGTCCGGGCGCTGCAAAGCCACGCCATTGTGCAGGGCATGGCCCGAGGCGCTCAACACCACACCGCCAGCCCGATGCCGCCATGCACCGATGAGCGCAGGCAAGCACAACACGGCGCGAACCGCATTTCCGCCGCCCTTGGCGCGTTGGATGCCATAGTTCAGGCGAATGGCAGCAGGCTGGGTGTGCGCATAGTCATGTGCGAGTTGACGAATGTCGTCGGCTTGCAAACCACACACTTGGGCGGCCCGTTCGGGTGGCCATTGCAAGGCACGTGCGCGCAAGGCCTCAAAGCCCACGGTGTGGCGTTGAATGTAGTCGTGGTCCAGCCAATCGTGGGTGATGAGTTCGTGCATCAAGGCCAAGGCCAGCGCGGCATCGGTACCGGGTTTGAGGGCCAGGTGCTGATCGCATTTGTCTGCCGTTTCGCTGCGCCTTGGGTCGATGCAGACCAACTTGGCCCCTTGGCGTCTGGCTTCTTGGGCGATGCGCCAAAAGTGCACGCTGCTGGTGATGGCGTTGCTGCCCCAAATCAGGATCAACTTGCTGTCGGCGAAATGCTGCACCTTCATGCCCAATTTGCCACCAAAGGTGTGGGCCAGCGCCTCTCCGCCGGCGCTGGCGCAAATGGTGCGGTCCAGTTGTGCGGCCCCCAGCAGGTTGAAAAAACGCATGGCGATCGACTCGCCTTGCACCATGCCCATGGTGCCCGCATAGCTGTAGGGCAGGATGCGTTCGGGTGTTTTCTCGGCAATCGGGGTCAGGCGCGCGGCGATGTCGCGCAAGGCTTCATCCCAGCTGACCCGTGCAAATTGACCGCTGCCTTTGGGACCGACCCGTTTCATGGGGTGCAGCACGCGATCGGGGTGGTAGGTGCGCTCGGTGTAGCGCGACACCTTGGTGCACAGCACGCCGTCTGTGAGCGGGTGCTTCGGGTTGCCTTGCACCTTGATGGCCACGCCGTTTTGCACGGTGGTGACCAAAGAGCAGGTGTCGGGGCAGTCGTGGGGGCAGGCGCCCAAGATGGTGGTGGTCATGGGGGCATTTTGCACGGCATCAGCGGTCATGGCGAGCAAAACCAGGCCATCCACTTTCAATAGGGCTTCAACAAGTCTCACGATCATGGGAATGTCTGATCAGGTAGACTGATTCTTCAAGCCAAAAAGAGGTGCGCCACATGAAATTGCTCGACTCCATCGCCACCGAAGCCGCCAGTCTGGTGGCCCTGCGCCGCGACATCCATGCCCACCCAGAGCTGTGTTTTGAAGAGCAACGGACCTCGGACCTGGTGGCGGCCAAGTTGACCGAATGGGGCATCGAGGTGCACCGGGGCTTGGGCACCACCGGTGTGGTCGGCGTCATCAAAAACGGCAACAGCCCTCGCAGCATTGGTTTGCGTGCCGACATGGACGCCTTGCCGGTGCATGAAGCCAACACCTTTGCCCACGCCAGCCAGCATGTCGGCAAGATGCACGCTTGCGGCCACGACGGCCACACCGCCATGCTGTTGGCAGCGGCCCAACACCTGGCCAAGCACAAACCTTTTGACGGGACCGTGGTGTTGATTTTTCAACCTGCGGAAGAAGGCGGCGGCGGTGCCCGCGAGATGATCAAGGACGGCTTGTTTGAGAAGTTCCCAGTGGACGCGGTGTTTGGCCTGCACAACTGGCCTGGCATGGCGGTCGGGCAACTGGCCGTGAGTGCTGGTCCCGTGATGGCCTCGAGCAATGAATTCAAAATCACCATCCAAGGCAAAGGTTGCCATGCCGCGCTGCCGCACAACGGCATTGACCCGGTGCCCATTGCCTGTGAAATGGTGCAAGCCTTTCAAACCATCGTCTCGCGCAACGTCAAACCGGTTGATGCCGCGGTCATCTCGGTCACCATGATCCATGCGGGCGAAGCCACCAATGTGGTGGCCAACAGCTGCGAATTGCAAGGCACGGTGCGCACCTTCACCGTCGAGATGCTCGACATGATCGAGCGTCGCATGCGCACCATCGCCGAACACGTGAGCGCTGCCCACGAAGCCACTTGCCACTTCGAGTTCGTGCGCAATTACCCGCCCACCATCAACCACGCCAAGGAAGCCGAATTCACCCGCGAGGTGTTGTCTGACATCGTGGGTGCCGAGCACGTGCTGGCCCAAGAGCCCACCATGGGCGCGGAGGATTTCTCCTACATGTTGTTGGAGAAACCAGGCGCTTATTTCTTCATCGCCAATGGCGAAGGACAACACCGCGAAATGGGTCACGGCGGTGGTCCCTGCACCTTGCACAACCCCAGTTACGACTTCAACGACGACCTGATTCCCTTGGGCGGCACGGTCTGGGTGCGCATGGTCGAACGGTTCTTGGCCAAGGCTTAGGCCGAAGTGCTGGCCTCTGGTGCAGAGGCGTACACCTGCATCAGCGCTTGCAGTTGCGCCCGCGGCGCTGTCTTCAAATAAGGCAGTAACAAGCCCAGCACTTGTTGGGCACCTCGAAGCACCCCATGCTCGGCACTGCCATCTTCCATGGCGTGGCGCGGATTGCGCACATATTCATAACTCAACCACCAGGTCAGCATGACCACCATTTGCGTCGCACTGCTGGCGCGCTCGGTGTCGTTTTGTTGCATGAGGCTGGCATGGGCCAACTTGGCCAGCAGCAGTTGGAAGGCTTGTTCTTTGAGCGCCAAGATGTCTTTGACCTGTGATTCCAAGTGGCGGTTTTTGCTGAGCAGGTCGTTCAGGTCGCGGTACAAAAACCGATAGCGCCAAATCAACTCGAACAGCGAGTGCATGAAAAACCAGGTGTCTTCCAGGTCGCGCACATCGCCGGCGGCGGGGAGCAAGCCGAGCATCTCGTGCTGGTAGGCATCGAACAAGGCATTGACCAATGCCTCTTTGCTGGCGTAGTGGTAGAACAAATTGCCAGGGCTGATGCCCATGTCCGATGCGATCAAGGTGGTGGCCACATTCGGCTCACCATAGCGGTTGAAAAGTTGCAGCGTCGCCGTCAAGATCCGCTCGGCGGTGCGGCGTGGCGCTTTCTTCGCCATGTCAATCGGTGTTGGTTTTGCGCTTGGCAGATGTGGGGGTTTTTTCAGCCAACTGGGCTTCCAAAGCCGCCACGCGTTCTTGCAAATCAGCCAGGTCTTTGGCACTGGGCAAGCCCATGTGCTGCAGGGCTTTGGCCACACGCTCTTCGAAAATACCTTCCAAGCGGTCCATCTGTCCCGTGGCCCGTTCGCCCATCTGACTGGCCATGGCGCTCATTTTTTGCGCGGCCTCGGCCACTTTGGCCTGGGCCTGCTGGGTGGTTTCTTGCAATTTGGCGCCGTCTTTCACCAAGGCCTCAAACACCTTTGAACCTTCTTGCTGGGCTTTGGCAAAAGCGCCCATGCCGGCCAGCCAAATTTGTTGCGCAGAATCCTTCATGTGCTCGCTCATTTTCAAAGGATCGAAATCGGGGGGTGTGCTGGCCATCTGGTCGCTCCTGTTAGACAAAGGTGGCCCAATTTAACCGTTTTACAATTGATCATCAAAATTAAGTCAAAACGATTGAATCTTTCATGCTCTGGTACGCGATCCACGCCAAACCCAAACAGGAACAACGCGCCCTGGAAAACCTGGAGCGCCAGGGTTTCGAGGCTTGGTTGCCACTGATCACGGTTGAAAAACTGCGTCGCGGTCGCTTGACCGAGGTGATCGAACCCATGTTCAGCCGTTACCTGTTCATTCGCTTGGACACCGAGCACAGCAATTGGTCGCCCATTCGCTCCACCTTGGGTGTCAGCCGTTTGGTCACTTTTGGCAATGTGCCCGCCCCCATCGCTGACGATCTGATTCAAGCGCTGCGGGGCTTGCCCCAACGAGCGCCTGAGCGCTTGTTCCAGCCAGGGCAAGAGGTGAAGTTCATTGATGGCCCTCTCAAAGGCTTGCAAGGCATTTACCAGCACACCGATGGCGAAGCCCGCGCCATGGTCTTGGTGGACCTGATGAGCAAAATGCACAAAGTCACCGCCAGCATCCACGACATCCACCCTGCCACAATCTGAACCCATGAACAACGGCTTGCAACACATCGCCATCATCATGGACGGCAACGGACGCTGGGCCAAGAAGCGTTTGATGCCGCGCACCGTGGGCCATGTCCGGGGTGCAGCCAATGTCCGTCACATTCTCAAAGCCTGTCACAAGCTTGGTGTCAAATACCTCACCTTGTTCGCCTTCAGTTCTGAAAACTGGCGACGTCCAGCGGACGAGGTGTCGGCCCTGATGGGCTTGTTTTTGCAGTACTTGGAGAGTGAAGTCGCCGAGATGAAAGCCGCAGGCATTCGTTTGCGTGTCATTGGTGACCGCAGTGCGTTTGCCCCTTTGCTGCAATCGCGCATTGACCAGGCCGAGCAAGACACGGCGCACAATACCCAACTTCACTTGACCATTGCCGCCAATTACGGCGGTCAATGGGATGTGCTCAACGCCATGCGTGGTTGGCAAGCCGCGCACCCCGACAAAAACCTGCAAGACATGGATGCACAGGCATTGGCCGGTCATTTGAGCACCGCGGATCTGCCCGACCCCGAGTTGATGATCCGCACCGGGGGCGAATCGCGCATCAGCAATTTCTTGCTCTGGCAATCCGCTTACACCGAGTTGTATTTCACCGATTTGCATTGGCCCGATTTCGATGAAGCTGCATTGCAACAGGCCATGGATTGGTATGGCCAACGGGTAAGGCGTTTTGGCCGAACCGACGAGCAGGTGGTGGCTGGCGAAAGTTTGTCAAACACCCCCGCCAACCCTTTGGCGACAGGTCAAATCAAGATCAGCTAATATTCAGTCCGTAGGCATAGTCATTAGTTTCAAACCTTTGTTGCTCACTTTGACAGAAGGTTTGATTGTTACCACCAATAGCTTTTCATTCAAAGCAACAGGTCCATCCTTATGAAGAACGAGATTCGCACCCCCCATCCCCGCAAAGAACCAGCGGCTGCCAGAACTGGTCGTTGCATCGCTTTGATCGACAGCAATTACATGACATGGTTGATGCGCCAAACGCCAGACAACGGCGCGGAACCTGAAACCTTCAACCGTCAATTCTTGATACCCACGCTGGCCAATGCACTCAAACAAGCAGGCTTGGGAGTGGATGTGCAACGTGTTTATTGGTACGCCGACTCGCCCGACCATCAATTTCCGCAAGACCAAATCGTGCGCCACTTGGACAGCGCTGCCGGTGAGCCCAGCGATGTGGTGTTGCAAGCCATGAGCTTGGACATCAGCCGGTTGGCCGAGCGCCATGCTTGCGAGCATTTGTTGATCGCCTCGGATGACGATCGCCTCACCGCTGTGATTGACGAAGCACAGTTGCACGGCCTTCAGGTGTATTTGCTGGCGGACGAATCGGCGCGCCACATGGATCAATTGGTCAACGAAGACCCCGCTTGGTGTCGTTTGTTGGGTCAAGCCGATCGCCGTGTGTTGTTCTTGCCGCCCGTTGCCCGCGACGCTGGGCCTGCCGCACGCGCGGCCGCACCAGCCATGGACCCCGAGGTGGTGCGGGTGAAATTGCAAGAAGTGGTGGATTTGTGGTGGGACGATGAGCCCGAAGATTTGCGCGAGGACTTGCGCGACGAACTGCGTGGCAGCCATGGCATTCCGCAAGAAGTCGATCGGCACATGCTGTTGCGTGTGCGTCGCGCCTTGGACCGTCCATTGAGCTTTCCCGAGAAAAAAATGCTGCGTGAAATGGTGCGCGCCAAGGTCTTGGGCGTGTCTGAAGAGGGCATGCCTGCATGACCATCTTGGTGACAGGCGCTGCGGGCTTCATCGGCAGCAACTTTGTGCACAACTGGTTGGCCGGTTCGGACGAGACCGTGGTCAACCTGGACAAACTCACCTATGCAGGCAACCTGGACAATTTGAAATCGCTGGCGCATGACGCGCGCCATGTGTTCGTGCAAGGGGACATTGGCGACACCGCCTTGTTGCCCCGCTTGTTGGCCGAGCACCAACCGCGTGCGGTGCTGCACTTTGCCGCCGAGTCGCATGTGGACCGTTCGATCCACGGTCCGATGGATTTCATCCAAACCAACGTGGTCGGTACTTTTCAGTTGCTCGAGTCGGTGCGGGCCTATTGGCAAGCGTTGCCCCCGGTGCAGCATGACGCGTTTCGGTTTTTGCATGTCAGCACCGATGAGGTGTACGGCAGCTTGGCACCGGATGCGCCCGCTTTCACCGAAACCCATCCCTACGAACCCAACAGCCCCTATTCGGCCAGCAAGGCGGCGTCTGACCATTTGGTGCGGGCCTGGCACCACACCTATGGTTTGCCGGTGCTCACCACCAATTGCAGCAACAACTACGGTCCCTACCATTTCCCTGAAAAACTCATCCCCTTGGTGATTCACAACGCCTTGGCTGGCAAGCCCTTGCCCATCTACGGCGACGGCATGCAGGTGCGCGATTGGTTGTATGTGCAAGACCATTGCCGCGCCATTCAGCGGGTGTTGGAAGCCGGGCGTTTGGGCGAAACCTACAACGTCGGTGGTTGGAATGAAAAGCCCAACATCGAGGTGGTGCGCACTTTGTGTGCGCTGCTCGACGAATTGCAGCCGCGTGCCGATGGCCAGAGTTACGCCAGCCAAATCACATTTGTGAAAGACCGTGCAGGCCACGACCGCCGTTATGCGATCGATGCGCGCAAGATCGAGCAGGAATTGGGCTGGCGGCCGCAAGAAACCTTCGAGAGCGGTTTGCGCAAAACCGTGCAGTGGTATTTGGCCCATGGCGACTGGGTGGCCCATGTCACCAGCGGTCAATACCGCCAGTGGATAGGACAACACTATGGCGCTTGAGGGCGTCTTGTTGCTCGGCGCGGCCGGGCAGTTGGGGCATGAGTTGCAAGCGGTGTTGCCAGCCCTGGGACCATTGACCGCGCTGACCCACCAAGATGTGGATTTGGCCGATGCCCAGGCCTTGCGCGATCGGGTGCGCCAGCATCAGCCCCGCTGGATCGTCAATGCCGCGGCGTACACCGCGGTCGACAAAGCCGAACAAGAACCCGATGTGGCCCATGCCATCAACAGTGTGGCACCAGGTGTCTTGGCCGAAGAGGCGGCGCAGTTGGGGGCCGGCCTGGTGCATTACTCCACCGACTATGTCTTCAATGGCCGTTCAGCCCAGCCGTATCTGGAGTCCGACGCCACCGACCCCTTGTCGGTCTATGGCCGCACCAAACGCGACGGTGAGTTGGCGGTGCAAGCCACGGGGGCCAGGCATTTGACTTTTCGCAGTTCCTGGGTGGTGGGTGCCCATGGCCAGAACTTTTTGAAAACCATGCTGCGCTTGGCGCAAGAGCGCGACAGTTTGCGGGTGGTGGCTGATCAGCATGGTGTGCCCACAGCGGCCGCATGGATGGCAGAGGTGACCTTGATGGCCATGCGTGCGTCGGATGCCCAGGGGTTGAGTGGTTTGTTTCATCTCACGCCAACCGGACAGACGACTTGGCATGCCTATGCCCAATGGGTGCTGGCGCAGGCGCTGACAGCAGGTTGGCACTTGAAAGCGCGGCCGGAAACAGTTCATGCCATCGCCACCTCGGAGTACCCCTTGCCGGCACCGCGCCCCGCCAATTCCTTGCTGGACCATGGCCTGCTGGCCAACACCCTGGGATTGACCATGCCCACGTGGGAAGACGGGGTGAAACAGGTGCTTCATGCCCTCAAGCCTGCGGCTTGAATCTGATGCGGTGTTCAGGTTGATAATGACCCGCAGGTTCTCATTTTGGAAAGTGATGACATGACATCAGCGCGCAAAGGCATTTTGTTGGCAGGCGGCTCGGGGACGCGTTTGTACCCACTGACTTTGGCGGTCAGCAAGCAGTTGATGCCGGTTTATGACAAACCCCTGGTCTATTACCCTTTGACCACTTTGATGCTGAGCGGCATCCGCGAGGTGTTGGTCATCTCCACCCCGCAAGACACCCCTCGTTTTGCGGACTTGTTGGGCGACGGCTCGCAGTGGGGCATGTCCATTCAGTATGCGGTTCAACCATCGCCGGATGGCTTGGCGCAAGCCTTCATCATTGGGCGTGATTTTGTGAACCACCAACCCAGCGCCTTGGTGCTGGGCGACAATATTTTTTATGGCCATGATTTGGTCAAGCAATTGCAAAGTTCCAACAAGCGCCAGTCAGGGGCCACGGTGTTTGCTTATCACGTGACCGATCCCGAGCGATATGGCGTGGTGACATTTGATAAAAATCAAAAAGCGATTCATATTGAAGAAAAACCCCAAAATCCCCAATCCAATTACGCGGTGACCGGGCTTTATTTTTATGACAGCCAGGTCTGTGATATTGCCGCTGATATTCAGCCCTCGCACCGTGGTGAATTGGAAATCACCGATGTGAACAAGCGTTATTTGGAGCAACAACAGTTGAACGTCGAAACCATGGGCCGTGGTTATGCCTGGTTGGACGCGGGCACCCACGATGGGTTGATCGAAGCGGCCACTTTCATTGCAACCCTTCAAAAACGTCAAGGTTTGATGGTGGCTTGCCCCGAGGAAATTGCTTTTTCGCAGGGCTGGATTGACGCCGAGGCCTTGCGAAAACTGGTGCAACCCCTGCAAAAAACCCATTACGGGCAATATTTGATGCGTTTATTGGACTAAATATGCCTTATTCAGTCGAATCCACTTCTTTGAATGAGGTGCTTTTATTAAAACCCAAGGTATTTTCAGACACCCGGGGATTTTTCTTTGAAAGTTTCAATCAGCGTGAATTTGAAAAAGCCACAGGCTTGACGCATGTTTTTGTGCAGGATAACCACAGCTTGTCTCAGCAAGGTGTGCTGCGCGGTTTGCATTTTCAAAAAGAATATCCCCAAGGCAAATTGATTCGGGTGGTGCGGGGGGAGATATTTGATGTGGCGGTGGATATTCGCCCCGAATCAGCCCAATACGGGCAATGGACGTCAGCTCTGCTGAGTGGCGACAACCACCACCAGCTGTGGATTCCACCGGGTTTTGCCCATGGTTTTTTGGTGCTGAGCGCTCAAGCGGAGGTGATTTACAAAACCACCGATTATTGGGTGGCACACGACGAAGACGCGATCCAATGGAACGACCTTGATTTAGGCGTTGATTGGCCCTTGCATTTGATTCAAGGCGCGCCGCAACTGTCTGTGAAAGACGCTGCGGCGCGGGCTTTCAAGCCGCTGATTTGATTTCAGCGCTGGCCAAAGTGCCGGCAGTTTGCAATTCCTGAACCCACACTGGCGTGCGGCCACGGCCGGTCCAGGTTTGCTCGGCATTGGCAGGATTGCGGTATTTGGGCGCCACTTTCTTGCCAGCGGTTGAGCGCTTGACCTTGGGGGTCTTGGCTGTTTTGCTCGATTTGGCGGTTGTTTTGCCTTTGCCACCCAGGGCTGCCGTGATTTGAGAAGCTGATAAACCGACGGAATGCGCCAATTGAACAATTTGAGCCAGCACTTTGTCATGGTTGCGCGACAACAAACGCTGTTCTTCTTTTTCCAATTTGAGTTTGGCGGCACGGATTTTTTCTAATTGCGCGGAAGTTGTTAATCGGGACATTATGTTTTTCCTTCAAAAATATATATACACACATTATCTATCAACATATTCAAACCCTGCAATGACATATTCAAACCCATATTGAATTGAAAATATACTCATTCAAATTGATATATTTTCTGGCTTGTTTTTTTGCATGAGGTCTTTGGCAAGTTGTCAGTGCCCGCGGAGTCGCCCGCCGATCCACCCACCTTGGGGCACAATGCAAGCACTCATTCACATCAACCCATGAACACCCCTGTGACACCCTCTGTTTCCACCAGCGACAAGGCTGAAATCCTGGCGCAGGCCCTGCCCTATATCCGCAAATTTCACGGCAAAACCCTGGTCATCAAATACGGTGGCAACGCCATGACCGACCCGGCTTTGCAGGCCGATTTCGCCGAAGACGTGGTGTTGTTGAAATTGGTGGGCATGAACCCGGTGGTGGTGCATGGCGGTGGTCCTCAAATTGAAAACGCCTTGCAGCGCCTGGGAAAAAAAGGCGAATTCATCCAAGGCATGCGGGTCACCGATGCGGAAACCATGGAAGTGGTGGAATGGGTCTTGGCTGGCGAAGTCCAGCAAGACATCGTGGGCCTGATCAATCAAGCAGGCGGCAAAGCTGTCGGCCTGACTGGACGCGACGGCGGCATGATCCGCGCCACCAAATTGAAAATGCTGGACAACCACGACCCCAGCATCGAGCACGACGTGGGGCAGGTGGGTGATATCCAAAGCATCGATCCCAGTGTCGTCAAAGCTTTGCAAGACGACGCGTTCATCCCGGTGATCAGTCCGATTGGGTTTGGTGAAAGCAATGAAAGCTACAACATCAACGCCGATGTGGTGGCGGCCAAATTGGCCACCGTGCTGAAAGCAGAAAAACTCGTGCTGCTGACCAACACCGCCGGCGTGCTGGACAAGTCAGGGCAGTTGCTCACCAATTTGAGCGCCCGTCAAATCGATGGCTTGTTCGCCGATGGCACCATCAGTGGCGGCATGTTGCCCAAGATCAGCGGCGCTTTGGATGCGGCCAAAAGCGGTGTGCATTCCGTCCATATCATTGATGGCCGAGTGCCGCATGCGCTGTTGTTGGAGATCTTGACCGACCAAGCGTTTGGCACCATGATCCGTTCGCACTGAAACCCAGAGGGCCCACCCATGGCAGATGAGCAAGCTTCGACAGATGCACCAACGGCTGAGCCTGTTCGCAAGCGCCCCAAACCAGGCGAGCGCCGCATTCAGATCTTGCAGGCCCTGGCCGCCATGCTCGAGCAACCGGGCGCAGAACGTGTGACCACGGCGGCATTGGCCGCGCGTTTGCAAGTGAGTGAGGCGGCGCTCTACCGCCATTTCGCCAGCAAAGCCCAGATGTTCGAAGGCCTGATTGATTTCATCGAGACCAGTTTGTTTGGCCTGCTCAATCAAATCGCGGAGGGTCCGCACACCCAGGTTGAAAAAGCGCGCCGCATGATCACCGTGTTGCTGCAATTTGCCGAGCGCAACCCGGGCATGGCCAGGGTCATGGTCGGCGATGCCTTGGTGTTTGAAAACGACCGTTTGCATCTGCGCATGAATTTGTTTTTCGACAAAGTCGAAGCGAGTTTGCGCCAAGTGCTGCGCGACGCGGCACAGGCCCAAGCCTCGGCCACGCCCACGGTCGATGCCCAGGTGCAGGCGTCGGTCTGGGTGTCTTTCGTGGTGGGTCGTTTGCAGCGCTTTGCCCGTTCGGGCTACAAGCGTTCACCGCTGGAGCATTTGGACGCCAGCCTGGGCTTGCTCACATGACCGCACCCACTTGCCAAGGCACAAATTCGTTTTGCCCGTAACCGTGCAATTCGCTTTTGCTGGACTGGCCAGATGCACAAGCGATGATGTGCTGAAAAATCGCCTCCCCTTTGGCCTGCACCGAGCTGCTGCCGTCCACGATGTCGCCGCAGTTGATGTCGATATCGTCGGCCTGTCGTTGCCACAAGGCGCTGTTGGTCGCCAACTTCAATGAAGGCGACGGTGCGCACCCATAGGCCGAACCACGACCTGTGGTGAAGCAAATCAGGTTGGCACCACCGGCCACTTGACCCGTGGCACTGACCGGGTCGTAACCCGGCGTGTCCATGTAGACAAAGCCTTTGGCACTGACTTTCTCGGCGTATTCATAGACCGCTTGCAAATTGCTGGTGCCACCCTTGGCCACCGCGCCAAGGGACTTTTCCAAGATCGTGGTCAAACCACCAGCTTTGTTGCCGGGTGACGGGTTGTTGTTCATTTCACCGCCGTTGATGGCGGTGTAGTGCTCCCACCAGCGGATGCGCTCCACCAGTTTTTCACCAACCGCTGGGCTGACGGCACGGCGGGTGAGCAAGTGTTCGGCACCATAAATTTCGGGTGTTTCGCTCAAAATGGCGGTGCCACCATGGGCCACCAGCAGGTCGACCGCCACCCCCAGCGCAGGGTTGGCGCTGATGCCCGAATAGCCATCTGAACCGCCGCATTGCAAGCCAACCGTGATGTGCGAAACACTGCAGGGCACGCGTTGAGCCTGGTTGACCTGGGGCAACATGGCCTGGACCAACTCGATGCCCTTGGCCACGGTCAGCCGTGTGCCCCCGCTGTCTTGGATGTTGAAGGTCTGCAAGTTGCTGCCTTCTTGCAAACCACTGTGGGAGAGCCAAGCGTTGATTTGATTGGACTCACAACCCAAACCCACCACCAGTGCGGCAGCGATGTTGGGGTGGGTGGCATAGCCACGCATGGTGCGCTCCAGCAATTGCAAGCCCAGGCCTTCGGTGTCCATGCCACAACCCGTGCCATGGGTGAGCGCGATCACGCCATCGACTTGGGGGTAGGGGGCCAAAGCCGCGGGGTGTGTGGTTTTGGAGAAATGATCGGCGATGGCCCGCGCTACGGTGGCCGAGCAGTTGACGCTGGAGAGCACGGCAATGTAGTTGCGCGTGGCTACCCGACCATCGGCGCGCACATAGCCCATGAACTCGGCGTGACGGCTGACGGGATCGGGTTTGAGGTCGGCGCAAAAAGCATAGTCCCTGGCAAAGTCGCCTTTGTTCGGGCCCATGTCCAGGTTGTGGGTGTGCACATGTTCACCCGGCGCAACCGCTTGTGACGCAAAGCCGATGATTTGGTTGTAACGACGCACCGCCTCGCCTGCTGCAAGCTGGCGCATGGCGATCTTGTGGCCCGGCGGGATCAAGCCGCGCACCGTGACACCCTCGACGGATGCACCAGAGAGCAGTTGTTGGCGGGCGATGACCACGTCATCGGCGGGGTGCAAGCGAATGGTGTTGTTCATGGTGCGATGGAGGACTTGGACACAGTGGGTGACAAGATAACCGCGTGTCTCGCGGTCATCAATGGCAGATACCCGCAGGCTGTCACCTGTGAGGCAAGCCCTATGATCACGCCCACAAAACCCTTCTTCCAAACACAGGAGCCCTGGATGAAACTCGTACGCTTTGGCCCAGCAGGTCGCGAAAAACCTGGATTGATCGATGCACAAGGCCGCTTGCGCGACTTGAGCGGGGTGATCACTGATGTCAGCCCCGATCAACTGCATGACAAAGCCTTGGCCAAATTGGCGCGTCTCAAAACCGACCAACTGCCCCTGGTGCGTGGCAAGCCACGCATGGGTTGCCCGGTCAGCCAGGTCGGCAAATTCATCGCCATCGGTTTGAACTACGCCGATCATGCGGCCGAGTCCAACTTGCCCGTGCCGGCCGAGCCCGTGGTGTTCATGAAAGCCACAAGTTGCATCCAAGGCCCCAACGACAACGTGATGTTGCCCAAGGGTTCGCTCAAAAGCGATTGGGAAGTGGAATTGGGTGTGGTGATAGGTACCCGTGCCAGTTATGTTTCGCAAGCCCAAGCGCTGCAACACGTGGCGGGCTATTGCGTGGTGAACGACGTTTCCGAGCGTGCATTCCAACTCGAGCGCGGCATGACCTGGGACAAGGGCAAAGGGTGTGACACCTTTGGTCCGATCGGCCCTTGGTTGGTCACCCGTGACGAGGTGCCCAACCCGCAACGGCTGGGCTTGTGGTTGGATCTGAATGGCGAACGGGTGCAGACCGGCAACACCAAAACCATGGTGTTCAATGTGGCCAAGTTGGTCAGCTATGTCAGTCAGTTCATGACCTTGTGTCCTGGCGATGTGATCACCACGGGCACGCCCCCTGGCGTGGGCATGGGGCGCAAAAACAAAAAAGGCCAACCAGACCCGCTGTTTTTAAAGCCAGGTGATGTGATGACCTTGGGTGTGGAAGGCTTGGGCGAGCAACGCCAACAAGTGGTGGCCTACAAAAAGCACTGAGTTCAAACCGCGATGGTTTGAATGCCCATCAGGCCAGGTTCTTTGAAGGTTTCTTTGTCGAAAGCGGTGTCGCCGTCGGGGTCGGCCACGCCGGTGGCCTGTAGATTTTGGAAATCAAACAAGGTGGTGTCCAGCAAATGCGAGGGCGCCACATGCTGCAACGAATTGAACATGATGTCCAAACGGCCGGGGTGCTTCTTCTCCCATTCACGCAGCATGTTGCCCACCTGCTGGCGTTGCAAGCCGTCCTGACTGCCACACAGGGTGCAAGGAATGATTGGAAATTCGCGGTGGATGGCCCAGCGCTCCAAATCCCGCTCGGCGACAAAGGCCAAGGGGCGAATCACGATGTGGCCACCAGCGTCGCTCACCAATTTGGGGGGCATGCTTTTCAACTTGCCAGCGAAAAACATGTTGAGGAAAAAGGTCTGCAAGATGTCGTCGCGGTGATGGCCGAGGGCGATTTTGGTGGCGCCAATTTCATCGGCCACGCGGTACAAAATGCCCCTGCGCAAACGACTGCACAGGCTGCACATGGTTTTGCCTTCAGGGATTTTGCTTTTGACAATGGAATAGGTGTCTTGGGTTTCGATGCGAAACGGCACGCCCAGTTGGGTCAAATAGTCGGGCAACACATGGGCCGGGAATCCGGGCTGTTTTTGATCCAGATTGACCGCAATGATGTCAAAGTGGATCGGCGCGCGGGCTTTCATTTTCAACAAGATGTCCAGCATGCCGTAGCTGTCTTTGCCACCTGACATGCACACCATCACCTTGTCGCCCTCTTCAATCATGTTGTATTGAACAATGGCTTCGCCCACTTGGCGGCACAGGCGTTTTTCGAGTTTTTGGGTTTCGCGTTCGATGCTCATGGGTTCACCACTGTCCAGATTCCATGTGGATCGCGACCTCGCAATCCTCAAATATTTCAAGCTTGGTGATTTTCACACGCACACCCAGCACTCCTGGTAACTGCAGCAAACGGTGGCTGAGCTTGCCAATCAGGGTCTCGAGCAAGTTGACGTGTTCGGCGGTGCATTCATCGATGATGATTTTGCGCACCTGGCGGTAATCCAGCACTTGTTTGATGTCGTCGTTGCTGGGCAGCAAAACCTGTTCGCCAAAATTCAATTCGGCATCCACTTGAATCGGTTGGGGCTTGGTTTTTTCCGATTGCAAAATGCCCAAGCTGGCATCAAACCGAAGACCAGTGAGGGAAAGTGTTTGTTGTTGGCAGTTGTGCATGTCGGGTTCACCAAGTTTTGTGGCCGACACGTTCGGTGCCAACGGATAAACAGTCTGGGTAGACGTCGGGCTTGCAGGTGTGGACGCGGGCCGCCACCACACGCGGGTGGGCCAGGAGTTGATTCAGCAACGCATCACACAAGGTTTCTTGCAACTCGTGGTGCACATCGCCGGTCAATTGAATGACCAATTCGCGCAAAAAATCGTAATCCAAGGTTTGCGAGATGTCGTCTTGTTCCGCAGGTGCATCTGCCAATCGCACGCAAATGTCGATCTCGAACCACATGCGTTGAGCAGCCTTTTTTTCAAAGGCATGCACGCCGATGTGCACCATGTGTTCGAACTGACGCAGGCTGAGCAAGCGACATTCGGTGGGGATGCGTGCATCCAGGGCTGCAAATGACAACAGGGTGGTGCTCATGAGGATGTCGGGGGAATGGTGAACATGACGTCGCGCGCCAAAGGAATCAGGTGTTGACCGTTGTCCACTTGGATGGTGCATCCGGTGAGTGCGTGATTCTCGGCAATGAACACTGCACTGCGCGCAATGTTCGCGGGGTCGATCGGGCGTTGCAGCAAATTGACCTGGCTGGCCCGCTCGAAATTGGCTTGGCTTTGCGGGCCACTCAGGTACATCAAACCAGGTGACAAACCACACACACGCACTGCAGGCGCCAGTGCTTGCGCCTGCAAAGCCACACTGCGCTCGAGCGCCAGTTTGCTCACGGTATAAGAAAAATAATCGGGGTTCAGGTTGTGCACTTTTTGATCGAGCACATGGATGATGCTGCGCTTGCCGTTCAGGGTGGGCAACGTTTGTGTGCGTTGCGCCAATGCATTGCCCAATAGCAAGGGCAAGACCGTGTTGACTTGGAAGTGCGCATGCAACTGTTCGGGTGTGCTGGAGAGGGCATCGTCACTGACGAAGATGGACGCGTTGTTGACGATGCATTGAGGCCACTGACCGGTCAGTTGTTGACAGGCATCCAGCAGAAGCAGATGTGCATCAGGTGCATGCAAATCTTGCTGGACCAAGTTGCAAGCCACGCCCAAGGCCTGCACCAGGGTTTGTGTTTCCAGGGCCTCTTCACGCGAATGGTTGAAATGGGCCAGCACTTGCCAGCCTGCGCGCGCAAAGGCCAAACAAAATTCGCGTCCCAAGCGTTTGGCCGCACCCGTCACCAGCACAACAGGTTGTGAAGAAGAGGAATCAGCAATGGACATGGACGACAATCAGCCTGATGAACAAACAGGCGACGAGTGTACCGACAGCGGTGCAGCGATTGATTCAGACCCAGTTGGTCCAGCAAGGCGGTTGGTTGCCCTTTGACCGCTTCATGGCATTGGCTTTGTACGCGCCTGGTTTGGGTTATTACAGCGGTCAGCAGCGCCAGATTGGCCGCATGCCGCAAGACGGCAGTGACTTTGTCACGGCCCCTGAAATATCCAGCCATTTCGGACAAACACTCGCGCGCAGTGTGGACGAAGCCTTGCAGCACACGCACACCCACGAGGTTTGTGAGTTTGGTGCTGGCAATGGCACGCTGGCTTTGCAGCTCTTGAATGCATTGGGCGAGCGGGTGCAGCGCTACACCATCGTTGACGTGTCAGGCGGTTTGCGAGCGCGACAAGCCCAGACCTTGCAGGCCCATTTGCACAAAGTGCAATGGTTGAACGAATGGCCATCGGCCATCCAAGGCGTGGTGGTGGGCAACGAGGTGCTGGATGCCATGCCGGTGCGTTTGTTGCATCGCACAGCAGGCATTTGGCATGAGCGGGGTGTGGTTTGGCTTGAAGACCAACAAGCTTTTGCTTGGCAAGACAGACCCACGTCCGATCAACCACCCTGTGACATTGAAGGCGATCACGATTACCTGTGTGAGATACACCCCCAAGCGGAGGCTTTTGTGCGCAGTGTGGGCGAGCGCATGCAGCAAGGGGCGGTGTTCTTGATCGACTATGGATTTCCAGCGCACGAGTACTACCACCCGCAGCGGCACATGGGCACGCTGATGTGTCACCAAGGACACCGCAGTGATGCCAACCCATTGGTGGATGTCGGCAACAAAGACATCACCGCGCATGTGAACTTCACGGGCGTGGCTTTGGCGGCACAAGAGGTGGATTTGCAGGTGTTGGGTTACACCAGCCAGGCGCATTTTTTACTCAACAGCGGTTTGTTGCCCTTGCTGGAAAACGCCAGCGTGTCGGCGCGCAGCATGGCGCAAAAACTGATTCAAGACCACGAGATGGGCGAGTTGTTCAAAGTCTTGGCCTTGGGCAAAGGCGAGCCTTGGACGCCCATGGGCTTTGTGCAAGCAGACCGAACCCACCGTTTATAGGACACCCATGATCCGTTGGTTGTTGGTTGTTTTTCTGGCGCTCTTGTTGATCCAAGGCATCACCCCTTGGCTGAACAAACTGGGGTTTGGCCGATTGCCCGGCGACTTGCGTTTCACCTTGTTTGGGCGTGAATTTTTCATCCCCCTGACCACCACCATCATTCTGAGCTTGGTTTGCGCAGGCATTGCGCGCTTGGTTTGAGCAGGGGCCATCGCATCTGGTCACTGCTTTGAAACAAGGTCAGCGTTAATATCAACCCTTGCCAAGCCACCCCGTTGTTCAACATGTCTTCTCCTCGCTTTGTTTTCGGTCGTACCCAGCGCCTCATCGTGCTGGTGGTTTTGTTGGCCGGGGCCACTGCGTTTTGGTTTCCTCAGATCCAACAAGCAGGGCAGCGCTTGTTCGCTGCAGGTGAAGCAGACCCGTCGCGCGGCAAAGACCCCAAAAGCAAATGGACGGGCGGCGCTCGTCCTGGCAACAAAGACATGGGTGGCGGTTCTGGCAAAGCCACGCCTGTGAGCGTGGGCGAGGTCCGGCGCATGGACATCCGACTGCAAGTGGACGCCCTGGGCACGATGCAAGCCATCAACACCGCGGTGGTGCGTGCCAAGGTGGATGGCGAACTCAAAGCCGTGCGTTTCACCGAAGGACAGTGGGTCAAGGCCGGCCAGTTGTTGGCCGAGATCGATGCCAGACCTTTTGAAGCCCAACTCAACCAAGCCCAAGGTCAATGGGCGCGCGACAACGCCCAATTGAAAAATGCACAACTCGATTTGCAACGCTACCGCGATTTGCTCAGCAAAGACGCGATCGCGCGCCAACAGGTTGAAACCCAGGCGGCTCTGGTCGGTCAGTTGCAAGGCACGGTGCAAGCCAATCAGGCGCTGGTGGAGGCCGCGCGCTTGCAACTCTCCTACACCCAAGTCACAGCCCCTATCAGCGGTCGTCTGGGACTCAAGCAATCCGAGTTGGGCAGTTTGGTGCGTGCCAGCGACCCCAATGGCTTGGTCAGCATCACCCAAACACAACCGATGGCGGTAGTGTTCGCCGTTCCAGAGGTCCATGTCCCTCTGATCATGCGCAAACTCAAAGCCGGGCAAGCATTGCCTGTCGTGGCCTGGGACCGAGAGCAAAAAAACACATTGGCCAAAGGGCGTGTCAGCACCACCGACAACGCCATCGACATGGCCACCGGCACCCTCAAGCTCAAAGCCACCTTGGACAACCGCGACGGTCAACTGTTTCCCAATCAATTCGCACAGATTCGTTTGGAACTCGACACGTTGAAAAATGTGTTGGTCGTGCCCACACAAGCGATACAGCGGGGCGCGCAAGGCAACTTGGTGCACGTGGTGCAAGCCGACCAAACGGTTCAAACCAAGCCGGTGCAGTTGTTGGCGGTGGATGGCGAGTGGCAGGCGGTGCAAGGCGAGTTGCAGGTGGGTGACAAGGTGGTGACCGACGGGGCTGATCGGTTGCGCACCGGCAGCACGGTGGAGGTGGTCAAGGCCGTCAAGCCATGAACATGTCGCGCTTGTTCATCTTGCGACCGGTGGCGACTTCTTTG
>JBDKLR010000065.1:0-5703 GCA_039795515.1 Pseudomonadota bacterium
TTGGGGGGGGAAAGCCAAGCTGAGCGTGGTGAGCACATCCACCACATTGAACTGCCCTTGGTGTTCGCCAAAGAAAGTCTCGACACCCAAAACACCCACGATGTGAGCAGCGGGCACCCCATAGGTTTGTTCCGCGCGTGCCAAATCCTCTGCGTGCTTTTGCCAAAACGACACCCCCGCTTGGATGCGTTGGGGCTCAATGAAACGGGCCCTGTAGGCCGCCCAGTTTTTGGCGGTGGGCGTGGTGGGAGGCAGGATCAGTTGCTGTGCTTGGGGCACCAAGCGCGCTGTGGCCAATTGCTGCTGCACCCATGCGGTGGGCAAGCCGTGTTGCAGGGCGATGTCTGCTGCCAGGTTTTTCACTGCAGCCGTGTTGCCGAAAGCTTTGCCCAGCAACACTTTGGCGGCCTTGGTTTTGGGGACCTTGGCTTTGGTCTTTTCTTTGGGGCTTGCAGAGGGGGCAGCTTGCCTCGATGGTGCAGCATCCACCGGGGACACCCTGGTGAAAAGAACCCCAAGACAGCAGCAGAGCAGCAGGGCGCGAAGAGATCGCTGGCGTCGGTACATCATTGAGAGGCAGTGTAACCAAGCCCCTGATGCAAACGGCTGGCAACGCGTGTTAAGCTGATTTTTCACATGGATCCATTCATTCAATACCTCTCTTCCTGGGCCCAACAAGGCGCTTGGCCTGGCTTGTTCAAAGAACTCGTTTGGTTGCTGGGCTTGTTGGTCTTGGCCTGGTTGATGGCGCGTCAACTCGGGCGTCAAGCCAGACCAGACTCGGTGCTGTTTGGTCGGCAAGTGATCGATGGTTTGCTGTTTCCCGCCTTGGCCTTGGCCATGGCTTACCTGGTACAGGCTTTGTTGCTCAAGCAACAACAACCAATGCTTTTCAAATTGGCTGTCCCAGTCTTGTTGTCATTGGTGCTGATTCGACTGTGCGCGCGCGTCTTCACGGCAGTGTTTCCCAATTCCCCCTTGGCGGTGTTGGTGGAGCGCTTGATTTCTTGGCTGGCGTGGTTGGTGGCGGTGTTGTGGATCACCGATTTGCTGCCCTTGGTGGCCCAAGAGTTGGAGCAAGTCCATGTCACCTTTGGCAAAGCGCGCATCGACCTGCGCACCATGCTGGAAGGGGTGTTGTCATCGGGCTTGGTGTTGGTTTTGTCGCTGTGGGTGTCGGCCACCATCGAGCAACGGGTGCTGAGTCAAACCATCGCCGACTTGTCGATGCGCAAAGTGGCCTCCAACGTTCTGCGCGCCATTTTGTTGTTGCTGGGCTTGCTGTTGGTGTTGTCCGCAGTGGGTGTGGACCTCACCGCTTTGTCGGTGCTCGGCGGTGCTTTGGGGGTGGGCTTGGGCTTGGGTTTGCAAAAGCTCGCTGCCAACTATGTCAGTGGATTCGTGGTGCTGGTCGAGCGTTCGGTGCGCATCGGCGACATCATCCGGGTCGATGGGATGGAGGGCAAGGTCACCGACATCAAAACGCGTTTCACACTGCTGCGTGACGCCAATGGCCGCGAGGCCATCATCCCCAATGAAATGCTGGTCACCCAACGGGTGGACAATTTTTCACTGTCGCAAGACTCCATGGCCTTGCAATGTCCCGTGACGGTGGGCCTGGAAAACGACGTGGCCCAGATGCAAGCATGGCTTTGCCAAGCCGCTGCCCAGGTGCCACAGGTGCTGGCCGATCCAGCACCACAGGCTTTTTTCACCGACTTCAGCCAGGATGGTCTGGTGTTCACGGTGCATTTTTGGGTGCAAGATTTGCAACTCGGTCGACAGGCCATCTTGTCTGAGGTGAATGCCGCCATTTGGTCCGCCTTCCAAAAAGAGGGTGTGGCATTGCCCCCTTCCAAGCCAGCACTGGCTTGGATGCCACCTCCACCCCAACCCTAAAAAAAGCACGACCGTTCTTTAATTGTTTTTGATTCGTCTAGAATGACGTAACGTCAACTTGAGCCCCTCTGAAGGGGCCCCTGTTTCAGACGCCCAAGCCCCCTCAATTCCCTGGAGAAAACCCATGAAGGCACTGGTCGCGGTCAAGCGCGTGGTGGATTACAACGTCAAGGTTCGGGTCAAGTCAGACCAAACAGGCGTGGACATCGCCAACGTCAAGATGAGCATGAACCCCTTTGACGAAATCGCTGTGGAAGAAGCGGTTCGCCTGAAAGAGAAGGGCGTGCTGTCTGAGGTGATCGTTGTGTCTTGTGGCGTCACCCAGTGCCAAGAAACCTTGCGCACCGCCATGGCCATTGGCGCCGATCGCGGCATTTTGGTGGAAACCGCGGAGGAATTGCAGCCCTTGGCGGTTGCCAAGTTGCTCAAAGCGCTGGCCGACAAAGAACAGCCTGGACTGGTCATTTTGGGCAAACAAGCCATCGATGACGATTGCAACCAAACAGGTCAAATGTTGGCTGCACTGGCCGACTGGCCGCAAGCCACGTTCGCGTCCAAAGTGGAGTTGGCAGACGGTCACGCCCTGGTGACCCGCGAGGTAGACGGTGGTTTGGAAACCTTGAAACTGGCCATGCCTGCGGTCATTACCACCGACTTGCGCTTGAACGAGCCACGCTACGTCACCTTGCCCAACATCATGAAGGCCAAGAAAAAGCAACTCGACATCGTCAAGCCTGAAGACCTGGGCGTGGACGTCAAGCCACGCATCAAGACGCTCAAAGTCAGCGAACCGCCCAAGCGCAGTGCTGGCATCAAAGTGGCCGACGTGGCCGCATTGGTGGACAAGCTGAAGAACGAAGCCAAAGTCATCTGAACGCCCTCGCTGAACCGAATTAGGACACCCCATCATGAGTTCTCTTGTCATCGCTGAACACGACAACCACAGCATCAAACCCGCCACCTTGAACACCATCACCGCCGCTTTGGCCTGTGGCGGGGACGTGCATGTGCTGGTGGCTGGCAAAGACGCCGCTGCCGCCGCCCAAGCCGCTTCGCACATTGCAGGTGTTTCCAAGGTCCTGCATGCCGACGCCGATGGCTTTGCACACGGCCTGGCCGAGCAGGTGGCCGCCCAAGTTTTGGCGTTGGCCTCTGCATACACACACATCTTGTTTGCAGCAACGGCCAGCGGCAAAAACATCGCGCCGCGCGTGGCCGCCAAGTTGGATGTGGCCCAGGTGAGTGACATCACCCGTGTCGACAGTCCTGACACTTTCGAACGCCCCATTTACGCGGGCAATGCCATCGCCACCGTGCAAGCCACGGATGCCATCAAAGTCATCACTGTGCGCACCACAGGATTTGATGCGGCATCCGCCAATGGCGGAAGCGCTGCTATCGAAACGGTGAGCGCCGTCAACGCGGGTGCGCAGAGCCAATTCATGGGCAGTGAAATCGCCAAAAACGACCGCCCAGAACTCACCGCCGCCAAAGTCATCGTGTCTGGTGGCCGGGCCTTGGGCAGCGCTGAAAAATTTGCCGAACTCATCACGCCCTTGGCCGACAAGCTGGGTGCCGCCATGGGTGCCAGCCGCGCTGCGGTGGACGCTGGTTACGCGCCCAATGACTGGCAGGTGGGTCAAACAGGCAAGATCGTCGCGCCGCAGTTGTATGTGGCTTGTGGCATCAGTGGTGCCATCCAACATCTGGCTGGCATGAAGGACAGCAAGGTGATCGTGGCCATCAACAAAGACCCCGAAGCACCCATCTTCAGCGTGGCCGACTATGGTTTGGAAGCCGATTTGTTCGTGGCGGTGCCCGAACTGGTGGCGGCACTATGAGTTACATCGCGCCCGTCAAAGACATGTTGTTCAACATGCAGCACCTGGCTGCATTGGACGAGATCGCCCAGATTCCTGGTTTTGAAGACGCGGGTCTGGAAACCGCCCAAGCGGTTCTAGAAGAATGTGCCCGCTTCAACCAAGACGTGGTGGCCCCGCTCAATTGGGAGGGTGACAAAAACCCTTCTGCTTGGAAAGACGGTGTGGTGAACACCACCCCTGGCTTCAAACAGGCCTACAAGCAATACGCCGAGGGTGGCTGGCAAGGTTTGCAACACCCGGCCGACTTTGGTGGTCAAGGTTTGCCCAAGACCATTGGCGCGGCCTGTGGCGAGATGCTCAACGCGGCCAACCTGAGTTTTGCCTTGTGTCCTTTGCTGACCGACGGTGCCATTGAAGCCCTGTTGACAGCTGGCTCTGACGAGCTGAAAGCCACCTACCTCGAAAAACTGGTGAGCGGCGAGTGGACCGGCACCATGAACCTGACCGAGCCCCAAGCCGGGTCCGATTTGTCCATGGTGCGCTCCCGCGCCGAGCCCCAAGCCGACGGTACTTACAAGGTGTTTGGCACCAAGATTTACATCACCTATGGTGAGCACGACATGGCTGACAACATCATCCATTTGGTGTTGGCGCGTGTCACAGGTGCCCCCGAAGGCGTGAAGGGCATCAGCTTGTTCGTGGTGCCCAAGTTCATGGTCAACAAAGATGGTTCTTTGGGCGCTCGCAACGATGTGCATTGCGTGAGCATTGAGCACAAATTGGGCATCAAAGCCAGCCCCACCGCCGTGCTGCAGTATGGCGACCATGGCGGCGCTGTCGGCTACCTGGTGGGTCAGGAAAACCGCGGCTTGGAATACATGTTCATCATGATGAATGCCGCCCGTTACGCCGTGGGCGTGCAAGGCATTTCGGTGGCCGACCGTGCTTACCAAAAGGCCACGCAATACGCGCGTGACCGGGTGCAAAGCCGTCCTGTGGACGGCAGCATCAAGGCCGCTGCACCCATCATTCACCACCCCGATGTGCGTCGCATGCTCATGACCATGCGCGCTTACACCGAGGGTTGTCGCGCCATGGCCTCGGTGGCTGCTGCGGCCTATGACGCGGCGCACCACCATCCCGACGCTGACACCCGAAAACAAAACCAAGCGGTTTACGAATTCATGGTGCCTTTGGTCAAAGGCTACAGCACCGAGATGAGTTTGGAAGTCACATCCCTGGGTGTGCAGGTGCACGGTGGCATGGGTTTCATTGAAGAAACCGGTGCCGCGCAGTACTACCGCGACGCGAAGATTTTGACCATTTACGAGGGCACCACTGCCATCCAAGCCAACGACTTGGTGGGCCGTAAAACCGTGCGCGATGGTGGCCAAACACCCAAGGCCCTGGCTGCACAAATGCACGCCACCGAAAAGGCCTTGTTGGCGCTCAACACCGCTGACGCGACCGCCATCGCCAAACGCTTGGGTGCAGGTCGTCAAGCCTTGCTGGACGTGGTGGACTTCATGGTGCAAGCGGGAGCCCAAGATCCCAATGCCGCCTATGCGGGCAGCGTGCCCTACTTGATGCTGGCGGGCAATGTGGTGGCGGGCTGGCAACTGGGTCGTGCCTACCTGGCCGCGCATGCCGCCACCGAGGACACCGCCTTCATGCAGGCCAAGATGGCCACCGCGCGCTTTTATGCCGACCACATCCTGAGCAAAGCGCCAGGCGTGCGCGACAGCATCGTCGATGGTGCGCACAGCGTCACCGCCATGGCCTTGGATTCTTTTTAGGAAACAACATGTCCAAACTACCTGCCGCACTCGCCTCCGTGCCGTTCCCTGTCATTGGGTCACCGCTGTTCATCATCAGCAATCCCAAGTTGGTCATTGCGCAGTGCATCGCCGGGGTGGTGGGTTCCATGCCTGCGCTCAATGCGCGGCCTGCATCGCAACTTGACGAGTGGTTGGCCGAAATC
>JBDKLR010000066.1:0-2860 GCA_039795515.1 Pseudomonadota bacterium
CAGCTGCCTTGACTACGAAAAAGCCGCCAAGCGCTATGGCAAGGTGGGCGGTTTTGCGCACCTGGCCACCTTGGTCAAACGCATGAAGGCCAGCCGCCCCGGCGCACTGCTGCTGGATGGCGGCGACACTTGGCAAGGCTCAGGCACCTGTTTGTGGACCAATGGCCAGGACATGGTGGACGCTTGCAAACTGCTGGGCGTGGATGTGATGACGGGGCACTGGGAATTCACCTATGGCATGGAGCGGGTGCAAGAAATCGTCAACAAGGACTTTGCGGGTGGATCGGGAAGCGGTGCAGCAGCGCACCGCGTCGACTTCGTCGCCCAAAACATCAAAACCCAGGATTTTGGGGACGAGGTGTTCAAGCCCTATGTGATGCGCGAAATGAATGGCGTGCCCTGCGCCATCATTGGTCAAGCCTTTCCCTACACTCCGATTGCCAACCCCCGCTATATGGTGGCCGATTGGGCGTTTGGCATACAAGACGAAAACATGCAAAAAGTCGTCAACGTAGCCCGTGCCAAGGGGGCGCAAGTGGTCGTGGTGTTGAGTCACAACGGCATGGACGTAGACTTGAAAATGGCCGGTCGTGTCAGCGGCCTCGACGCGATCTTGGGTGGCCATACCCATGACGGCATGCCCGTGGCCACGTTGGTCAGCAACCCAGGTGGCAAGACCATCGTCACCAATGCGGGTTCCAACGGCAAGTTTTTGGGCGTGTTGGACTTCGAGGTGAAGAACAAACGCGTCAGCGATTTCCGCTACAAGCTCTTGCCTGTGTTCGCCAACATGCTGCCCGCCGACAAAGACATGGCGGCACTCATCCACAAAATTCGCGCACCTTATGAGGCCAAACTCAATGAGACATTGGCCATCACCGAAGGTACCTTGTACCGCCGTGGCAACTTCAACGGCACGGGCGATCAGCTCTTGCTGGATGCCTTGATGGACGTGCAAGGCGCAGAAATCGCGTTTTCGCCAGGATTCCGTTGGGGCACTTCGCTGTTGCCTGGTCAAGCCATCACACGCGAATGGCTGATGGACATGACCGCCACCACCTACTCATACGCTACCGTGACCGAGATGACGGGCGAGACCATCAAGACCGTGCTCGAAGACGTGTGCGACAACTTGTTCAACCCTGACCCTTACTACCAACAAGGCGGCGACATGGTGCGTGTGGGCGGTTTGGAATACGTGTGCCGTCCCACCGAACGCATGGGAAATCGCATTGGTGAGATGCGTCTGAATGGCAAACTCATTGATGCCAGCAAGAAATACAAAGTAGCAGGCTGGGCTCCTGTGGCCGAAGAAGCCAAGAGCCAAAACCTCAAGCCCGTGTGGGAAGTGGTAGAGCAGTGGCTCAAGGCCAGCGGCGGCAAAGTCAAAGCGCGCAAACCCAATGTGCCCAAGCTCGAAGGCGTGTTGCCCAATCCTGGCTTCGCCGCGTAATCGTTTTTTAAATAGGAGTGAATCAAATGACTGTTGAACGCTACATCCGCATCATTGCCGGCTTGTTCATCATGGTGTCGCTGGCGCTGGGGATTGAAGGCAGCCCCGTGTTTGTCAGCCCTTGGGCTTTGGCCTTCACCGCCTTTGTCGGCGCCAATCTGTTTCAGTTTGGCTTTACCAACTTCTGCCCCATGGCCATCATTTTGCGCAAGCTCGGCGCCAAAGACGGTAACAGTGGTGCATGCTGCGCCACGGAAGGCCAACCAGTCGGTTGCTGCTGATCAGTGCTGAGAACGGTCGGCCCACCAGCCTTGTAAATAAGCGCCTGCGCACACCCCGACCAATGCCCACACCACCTCGGTGTTGCCAACGCCCAGGCCTGCAATCGCAGGGCCTGGGCACACGCCCGATATGCCCCAGCCCATGCCAAAAATGACCGCGCCGACCAAGGTGTCGCGGTCCATCACGGCTTCGCGCTTTGCAAAACTGCCACCGAGCACAGGCTGAGCCAGCTTACGAGGCGCGAGTTGATACGCCAACAGCGTGACCATCACCGCGCCGCCCATCACCAGCATCAGGCCGAAGTCGTGGCCCAGCAAAAAGCTCAACACCACGTCGGGCGACACCATGCCCGACAGCGCCAAGCCAAACCCAAACAGGGCGCCACCCAAGATGGTGACAAGTGAAGAAAGCCAATTCATCGTCACACCCCCAAGGCCGACAGAGCCAAGGCCGTGGCAATGGCCACGCTCATGAATAACAGCACCGCCACCAAGGATGGGAGCGAGAGCGACGACAAACCACAAATGCCGTGACCCGAGGTGCAGCCGTTGGACATGCGAGAACCAAAGCCCACCAAGATGCCGCCCAATAACAAGCGCCAAGTACTTACCTGCGTGTGCAAACCTTCGGCAGGACCAAGCCATTGCCACCACAGCGCTGCCCCCAGCACCAAGCCCAGCGCGCACAGCAAACGCCAGCTACGGGTGCTGGTGTAGGTGCTTTGCTGAAAGTAGGCGCGGCGTGAGAACCAAGACCAGGTGCTGCTGAAGACGGAGCTCATGCCGACCACGCGGCCTTGGCACACAAACATCAGGCTCACGCCCAGTCCAATCAACACACCACCCGCGAGGTAATGCGCCCATCCCAGTGGGAAAAACTCTTGCATATGCTGTCCTTTGACGGTCTTTAGATGTTTTGGTCATTAGCAACCAAAAACTCTGTCGTTCCCTTTTTGTGCGGGCGCATTAAGAATTCGCCCATTACAAATTTGAAGGGAATTACAAAAATGATTCAACGTTCGCATTTTCTCAAAACATTGTCCATTGCTATGCTGACAGTTTCAGGTTGGGTTGCTGCTCAACCCGCTCCTGTGACCTTGTTGAATGTGTCCTACGACCCCACCCG
>JBDKLR010000067.1:0-3183 GCA_039795515.1 Pseudomonadota bacterium
TGGCCATGTGAAAGAACGCCATTTGCATGCAGCCCGCCCCCAGTGGGAGGGTTTGATGCAAGCCTGGCGCGCCTCGGTGTCGGGCCAGCAGCAGCAAGCGGCTTGAGCAGGGCGCGGTTCAGACCCCGCTTTTGTTCAACTGAGCCGGCCGCAGTGCCAAGCCCAACAAAGCCAGCACTGCCAACACTGCACCGCCTTGGAATGTGGCGGCGGCGCCATGCGCATCCCACAGCCACCCAGCCAACACACTGGCCAACAGCAAGGCCACCCCACTCACCAGGTTGAACATGCCGAAAGCAGTGCCACGCAAATCGGCGGGCGCGGTGTCGGCCACCATGGTCGCCAACAGGCCTTGTGTCATGCCCATGTGAACACCCCACAAGCCAATCCCTGCCAACAACGTGGTGGTGTCGCTGCCACTGGCCAGCACCAGGTCCGCGGCGATCAACACCAGCGTGCCACCCACCAACAACTTGACATGGCTGACACGATCGGACAACCAACCAAACGGGTAGGCCGAGGCGGCATAGACCAGGTTCATCGCGACCAAAACCAAGGGCACCCAAGCGATGGCCACACCGCTTTCTTGGGCGCGCAACACCAAAAACGCTTCGCTGAACCGCGCCAAAGTGAACACTGCACCGATGCCCACCACCCACCAATAGGCGGCATCGAGCCGCTGCAAATTGGCGCGTGAAATCGGGTTGGATGTGGGTGCATCTTGGTGGCGCTCGGGTTCTTGCACCCCCCACAGCAGCAACAACACCGACAACACACCGGGAATGACAGCCACCCAAAACACGGCACGAAAGTCGTTGGCCCACAGCAGCATCAAGCCCACGGCCAACAGCGGGCCGGTGAACGCTCCCACCGTGTCCAGTGATTGGCGCAAACCGAAGGCCGCACCGCGCACCTCGGGCGGCGCGATGTCGGCGACCAAGGCGTCACGCGGCGCACCACGAATGCCTTTGCCCACGCGGTCCAGCAAGCGCGCGGTGATGACCAATCCTGCACCCGAAGCAATGGCAAACAAGGGCTTGGTGAGTGCGCCGATGGCGTAGCCCAGTACCGCCAAGCCTTTGCGCTTGCCGATGTAGTCGCTCAAGGCGCCCGAAAAAACTTTGACGATCAAGGCGGTGGCTTCGGCCAAGCCTTCAATCAGACCGACCGTCAACACCGAGAGCCCCAAGCTGCCCACCAGGAACAGTGGCAACAGGCTGTGGATCATCTCGGACGAAATGTCCATCAGCATGCTGACAAAGCCCAGCACCCAAATGCCGCGCGGGATGCGCGGTTTGCTGGTGACGGGTGTCATCGACCGGCTTCGCAGTCCACCTGCATCACCGTGCCAGCACTCTCCACGGTCCAGCTGTCACCGTAGCTGCCATAGACCAAGGCCATCACCATGCGCATGTTCTTTTTTTCAACCGAATCCTCGGCCTGTAGCTTGTCCAGACGCGCTTTGGCGTCGGCCCAAGAAACGCCGTCTTCACGCCACTGCATGGCCTGCGAGGCGAAAGCGCCAATGTCTTTGCAACTCATGCTGCCCAGGGGATAGGGCGCGGCGTGGGCGTTCATCGCCAACAACAGGGTGGAACACACCAAGAACCCAAAGGTTTTTTTCATTTTGAACACAGCGCTTTCTTTATGGCTGATGGCAATTCGGGTTGTGTGTGCGTTTGCTCGTGGGCGGATTGTTTGCCAATTTGTTGAAGGGTCGACGAGGTCGCGCCAGCAACTCGCCGCCACAGTTGGGGCATTTGCAATGGAGCACCGTGTCTGCACAAGTGGCACAAAAAGTACATTCAAAGGAGCAAATACGAGCTTCTAAAGAATCAGGAGGCAAGTCCTTGTCACAACATTCACATCCAGGTCTGAGTTCAAGCATGCTGCCCTTTCTATTCGGTGAACAGTTCCTGCAACGTGGCCAAGGTCGCGGTCAATGTCTTTGCACTCACTGCGCCCAGTCGTTTGGCCAAGCGGTTTTTATCGACCGTGCGAAGTTGATCCAACACGATCAAACCCTTGGTTCCTGCATGCGTGAGGGGCACCCGAAAGGGCGCCGCAAAACCTTGCGAGGTCATGGGTGCCACGATCACGGTTCGAAGGTTGTCGTTCAATTCAGCCGGCGACACCACCACACAGGGGCGTGACTTCTTGATTTCGCTGCCCACTGTGGGGTCCAGATTGACCAGCCAGATGTCGCCGCGCTTCACCAGGTGAGCCCTGCATCGTCCAGGTTGCCGAAGTCGCCCATGAGAAGTTCATCGGCGCTATTGGCGGTCACAGCCGCCGCGGCCTGTGACCAACCTGTGCGAACAGACTGAACCGGCTTGCGTAAAACAATGGCACCGTTTTCCACCGCGATGTTGGCGGACGCCTCTCCATCCAGCCCCACCTGAGCCAGAAACGGCTTGGGCAAGACCACGCCCTTGCTGTTACCGATTTTTCGAATGGCGATTTCCATGAAACCCTCCAGTGACAACAATGTTAATCCAAGAGGATCAGCCTGGCAAAGTCGCCAAAGCCGCATGCGCCTGTTGATCGGCGTGGTAACTCGAGCGCACCATGGCCCCGACGGCGGCGTGGGTGAAACCCATGTCGTAAGCCTTGGCCTCGAACATCCTGAAGGTGTCGGGGTGCACATAACGGCGCACCGGCAGGTGGTGGCCGCTGGGCGCGAGGTATTGACCGATGGTCAGCATGTCGATCTGGTGGTCGCGCATGTCTTGCATCACCGCCAAGATCTCTTCATCGGTTTCGCCCAGTCCGACCATCAAACCGCTCTTGGTCGGCACGTTGGGAAACAGGGCTTTGAATTTTTTCAACAGGTTCAGGCTGAACGCGTAGTCGCTGCCAGGCCGCGCTTCTTTGTAAAGACGCGGCACGGTTTCCAGGTTGTGGTTCATCACATCGGGCGGCGCGGCTTGCAAGATGCCCAGCGCGCGGTCGTCACGGCCGCGAAAGTCGGGCACCAGCACCTCGATTTGGGTGTGTGGTGACAAGGCGCGTGTTTGCTGGATGCACTCGACAAAATGCCCTGCACCGCCGTCGCGCAAATCGTCACGGTCCACGCTGGTGATGACCACGTATTTCAATTGCAAAGCGGCAATGGTTTTCGCCAGGTTCAGGGGTTCGTTGACGTCGAGGGGGTCGGGTCGGCCATGGCCGACATCGCAAAAC
>JBDKLR010000068.1:0-8084 GCA_039795515.1 Pseudomonadota bacterium
CTGCCCGACGGTGTGTTCAACGTGGTTCAAGGCGACAAAGAAGCCGTTGACGCGTTGCTCGATCATCCCGATGTCAAAGCGGTGAGCTTCGTCGGCTCGACGCCAATTGCCAACTACATCTACGAGACCGGCGCGCATCACGGCAAACGTGTGCAAGCCTTGGGTGGCGCCAAAAACCACATGGTGGTCATGCCCGACGCCGACTTGGACCAAGTCGTGGATGCCCTGATTGGCAGCGCCTATGGCTCAGCCGGCGAACGCTGCATGGCCATCAGCGTGGCCGTGTTGGTGGGCGATGTGGCCGACAAGATCATGCCCAAACTGATCGAGCGCACCAAGGCTTTGAAGGTGCTCAACGGCGAAAACCTGGCCGCTGAAATGGGCCCCATCGTCACCGATGCAGCCCGCCAGCGCATCAAGGGTTACATCGATGCAGGCGTGGCCGAAGGCGCGCAGTTGTTGGTCGATGGCCGTGCGTTTGACGGCGCGAAAGCCGGTGCCGGTTGCGACAATGGTTTTTGGTTGGGTGGCACGCTGTTTGACCACGTCACCACCGACATGAAGATTTACAAAGAAGAAATCTTTGGCCCGGTGCTCGCTTGTGTGCGTGTGCCCGATTTCGCCACCGCGGTGCAAATCATCAACGACCACGAGTTCGGCAACGGCGTGAGCTGTTTCACAAGAGACGGCAACGTGGCCCGCGAGTTTTCACGCCGCATCCAGGTGGGCATGGTCGGCATCAATGTGCCGATTCCCGTACCCATGGCTTGGCACGGCTTTGGTGGTTGGAAGCGATCGCTGTTTGGCGACATGCACGCCTATGGCGAAGAGGGCGTGCGTTTTTACACCAAGCAAAAATCCATCATGCAACGCTGGCCGGAAAGCACACCCAAAGGGGCCGAGTTCGTCATGCCCACATCCAAATGAACCATGGATGGCTTCGCATGTTTCACCTTGACAGCATGACATGAGCGACAACACCTTCGACTACATCATCGTCGGTGCTGGAACGGCAGGCTGTTTGCTGGCCAACCGCTTGAGCGCGGATCGCAGCAAGCGGGTCTTGCTGATCGAAGCCGGTCGCAAAGACGATTACCACTGGGTGCACATCCCCGTGGGCTACCTGTATTGCATTGGCAACCCACGCACCGATTGGCTCTACCACACCGAACCCGCCGACGGCCTGAACGGCCGCAGCCTGCGTTACCCGCGCGGCAAGGTGTTGGGTGGTTGCTCCAGCATCAACGGCATGATTTACATGCGCGGCCAGTCGCGTGACTACGACCACTGGGCCGAGGTCACGGGCGACGCGCGCTGGCGTTGGGACAACGCCTTGCCTTATTTCAAACGCCACGAAGACCACCACAAAGGTGGCGACGCCCTGCACGGCGCTGGCGGCGAATGGCGGGTGGACAAACAGCGTTTGCGCTGGGACGTGCTCGATGCCTTTGCCCAAGCGGCGGTGCAAGCAGGCATTCCCGCCACCGATGATTTCAACCGCGGCAGCAACGAGGGCGTTGGTTACTTCGAGGTCAATCAAAAAAACGGCTGGCGCTGGAACACGGCCAAAGCGTTTTTGCGACCCACTTGTTATGGCCGACCCAATTTCGAAATGTGGACCAATGCGCAAGTGAGCCGCTTGTTGTTGGACACAGCTGCCGATGTTGGCACCCGTTGCACCGGGGTCCAGGTGTGGAATGGCCACGAGATGCTGACTGCCCATGCGGCGCAGTCGGTGGTCTTGACCGCTGGCGCGATCGGCTCGCCGCAGATCTTGCAACTCTCGGGCATGGGTCCCGGCGCTTTGTTGCAGCAGCACGGCATCACCCCCGTGGTGGATTTGCCCGGTGTCGGCGAGAACCTGCAAGACCATTTGCAAATTCGCGCGGTGTTCAAGGTGCAGGGCGTGAAAACCCTCAACACCCTGGCCAACAACTGGTGGGGCAAAGCCGCCATTGGATGGGAATACCTGCTGCATCGCACTGGCCCGATGAGCATGGCGCCCTCGCAACTGGGTGCGTTCACCCGCAGCGACCCGTCGCAGCCCTGGCCCAATATCGAGTACCACGTGCAACCGCTCAGCTTGGACGCGTTTGGCGAACCGCTGCACCACTTTCCAGCTTTCACGGCCAGCGTGTGCAATCTGAACCCGACCAGCCGAGGCACTGTGCATCTTCAAAGTGCCGACTTTCAACAAGCCCCGCGCATCGCGCCCAATTACCTGGCCACGGACGCCGACCGCCAAGTGGCCGCTGATTCGCTGCGACTCACGCGCCGCATCGCCGCCCAACCCGCGTTGGCACCCTACCAGCCCGAGGAATACAAACCAGGCACCCAGTTTCAAAGCGATGAAGACTTGGCGCGTTTGGCGGGTGACATTGGCACCACCATTTTTCACCCGGTGGGCACTGCGCGCATGGGTCGCCTCGACGATCCATGGGCCGTGGTCGACCCCGAGTTGCGGGTACGCGATGGACGCGGTGGCTGGGTCCAGGGTTTGCGGGTGGTGGATGCCAGCGTCATGCCCACCATCACCAGTGGCAACACCAACAGTCCTGTGTTGATGCTGGCGGAAAAAGCCGCCGAATGGCTGATCCAGGACGCCAAGACCAACCCGGGTTAATCCTAGGGTCCATGCAGGGTCTTTGGCCCTAAAGTCCAGTCACTCGCGCTGGGTAGAGGCTCAGCTGCTGAGGGTTCGAGGAGATAAACAACGCAAACCCCACCAGGGGCGAAGCGTCACAAGGAAAAAGCACCGCACAACGGTGCTTTTTTTTCGACTGCGACAATGCCCCATGGATTTGCTGTTCGTCACCCTCTTGTCGGCCTTGGCTGGTTTTGTAGATGCTGTGGTTGGTGGTGGCGGTCTCATTTTGGTGCCGGGGTTGTTCGCCACTTACCCCGCTGTGCACCCGGCCACCTTGTTGGGCACCAACAAATCCGCCTCGGTCTGGGGCACTTTCTTTGCGGCTTGGCATTTCCAACAACGTGTGCAACTGATTTGGCGCGCGCTGCTGCCAGCGGCATGCATGGCCCTGCTGGGTTCTTGGTTGGGGGCTTATGTGCTGACCCAAACATCACCCATGCTGTTGCGCCAAGCACTGCCTTTGCTGTTGCTGGTGTTGTTGCTCTACACCTTGTGGCACAAAACCTTGGGGCAGGTGCACGCGCCGCGTTACCAAGACAGGCAGTTGGCCTGGGCCATGTGCGCGGTCGGTGGGTTGATCGGTTTTTACGATGGTTTTTTCGGGCCTGGCACAGGCAGCTTTTTGGTGTTTTTGCTGGTGCGTTGGTTGGGCTTTGATTTTTTACAGGCCTCGGCGCACAGCAAGGTGCTGAACTTGGCGAGCAACTTGGCCGCTGTCAGCTTGCTCGCTTGGCAAGGCCATGTGTGGTGGCAAGTGGGTGTGTATTTGGCGGTGGCCAATGTGGCGGGCAGTTTGTTGGGCACCCGACTGGCTCTGCAACATGGCACGCGGTTTGTGCGTGGCTTGTTCATCGTGGTGGTCACTGCCTTGATGTTCAAAACGGGCAGCGACGCTTGGGGCTACTGGCGTTTGGCCTTAGCGGTCTGAGTCGTCCAGCGCAGGTTCGTCGTGCACATTCATGTTCTTGGGTGGCCAGGGCATGCTGGCCACAGGTCGGGGTTTGCCAATCGGGCGGGTGGCCAAACCTTTTTGCACGGCGTCCAAGTCCTCTTGTGAAGGGTACAAACCCATCAGCACAAAGTCGAACACGCGGCGTGCAATCGGAGCGGCGCTTTGTGCGCCAAAGCCAGCGTTTTCCACCACCATGGCCAAAGCGATCTGTGGGTTTTCAGCGGGCGCAAAGGCGATGAACAAGGCATGGTCGCGCAAACGCTCGTCGATTTTGCCGGCGTTGTATTTCTCGTTTTGTTTGATCGTGAACACTTGGGCGGTACCGGTCTTGCCAGCACTCGTGTAAGGCGCGCTGGCAAAACTCGCCGCAGAGGTGCCTTCGATGTTCACGCCCACCATGGCGGCTTTCACCACCTCCAAATCCTCTGGTTTCCAATTCGAAGGCAAGGGGGCATCGCGCAAAATCGATTGGCTTTTTTTGGTTTCCACATCCAGCACTTCGCGCACCAGGTGGGGTCGGTAACGCTGGCCATTGTTGGCCAAGGTGGCTGTGGCGTTGGCCAATTGCAGCATGGTGAAACTGTTGTAGCCCTGACCGATGCCCAATGAAATGGTTTCGCCCGAGTACCAGCGTTGTTGTTCGGCGCGTTTGTAACTGGTGCGTTTCCATTCGGTGGAGGGCAAGATGCCGCGCGACTCGCCTTGAATGTCAATGCCTGACACCTGTCCAAAACCAAGGGGCTTCATTTGGTCATGGATCATGTCCACGCCCATCGAATTGGCCAATGTGTAGTAGTAGGTGTCGCAGGACTGCACAATGGATTTGTACATGTCCACGGTGCCATGCCCGCCCTCTTTGTCATCTCTGAAGCGGTGGTTACCGAACATGAAAAAACCGGGATCGCTGATGATTTGGCTGGCACTGCGTTTGCCCGTGTTGAGCGCTGCCAAAGACATGAACGGTTTGTAGGTGGAGCCAGGCGGGTAGGTGCCACGCAAAGCACGGTTGAGCAGGGGTTTGTCGGGCGACTCGTTGAGTTTTTGCCAGTTGTCTGAATCAATGCCTTCAACGAACAAGTTGGGGTCGAAGGTGGGCTTGCTGACAAAGCTCAACACCTCGCCGTTGCGCGGATCGATGGCCACCAATGCCCCTCGGCGTTCGCCGAACAAGTCTTCCACCAGTTTTTGCAACTTGATGTCGATCGAGAGCACCACCGTGTTGCCAGGGGTGGCGGGGCTGCTGCGCAAGCGGCGCACCGCGCGCCCGCCTGCCGATGTTTCCATTTCATGCACCCCGGTTTGGCCGTGCAATTGGCGCTCGTAACTTTGCTCAATACCCAATTTGCCAATGTAGTCGGTGCCGCGGTAATTGCCCGCGTTGTCCGACTCTTCGAGCTTTTCTTTTTCAGACTGGTTGATGCGGCCGATGTAGCCGATCACGTGGCTGGCCAGTTCGTTGTAGGGGTAGTTGCGAAACAAACGGGCTCGAATTTCAACACCCGGGAAACGGTAGCGTTGCGCTGCAAAGCGCGCCACTTCTTCGTCGCTCAAGCGGGTGCGGATCGGCACCGATTCAAAGCTTTTCGATTCTTCGCGCAACTTTCGAAAACGACGTTTGTCGCGCCCTTGGATGTCTATCAATTCGCCGAGTTTTTCGATCACTTCGTCCAACGGCGCCACCACTTTCGAGGGTGTGATCTCCAGGGTGTAAGCGGAGTAGTTGGTGGCCAGCACCACGCCATTGCGGTCCATGATCACGCCCCGGTTGGGCACGATGGGCACGATGGCGGTGCGGTTGCTTTCGGCTTGGGCGCTGAACTCTTCATAGCGCCAGAGTTGCAAATAAGCCAGTCGCAAAAACAACAGGCCAAATGCGCACATCACCAACATGCCTGCCACCACCACCCGCGCACGGAATCGACGCAGGTCGTATTCGACGTTGCGCAGCAGGCTCATAAGGGTCGGTTTTTGTCGGGGTCAGGTGCGCGTCGCTGTGGCGCGAGCAGCACCACCGAAATGGCGGGCCACAGAATGGCTTGGATGACAGGTGCCAAAAACACCGACCAGCCCGGGAACAAACCGCCGGCAGTGACCCGCACGGTCAACTCCAATACCTGTGCCGTCATGAAAACAGGCAACACCTGCAAAGCCTGCGAAGGCACGTCAAACCACAAGATGCGGCGGTGGATCATGGTGGCCAAAAAACCTTGCACGGTGTAGGCCAAGGCATGCTGACCGAGCAAGGATGTTTGGTGCACATCGGTGATCAGGCCCAACACAAAGGCCACCCCCACACCAACTTTGAGCGGTTGGTGAATCGCCCAAAACACCAAGACCAAGGCCAACCAGTCGGGCGTCCAAGCAGCATTGCCCAACCAAGCCATGCTTTGCAGCATGTCCAACAACAAGGCGCAGACCAGGCTGAAGAACATGAACAAAGGGTTGGCGGGCAGCAGCAGTTGGTGGCCGCGCGGCATGATCATCGGCGACCCCCTTTGGGTATCGGTTGCGGCGGCGGTGGCAATTCTTGAAAACCAGGCAAGGCGGTTTTGACAGGCGTGAGCACCATGACATGGCGTGCGCCCTGCACCCGGGCCAGCGATTCACACAAGATCCTGGCAAACACCGAGTCTGCTTGTCGCTCGACCTTCACCACTTTGGCCACAGGTATGCCCGGCGGATAAACACCATCCACACCACTGGTGGTCAAAATGTCACCGACCTCGATGTCGGCATTGGTGGCCATGTAGCGCAACTCCAGCAAGGGCGCGCCGCCCGACTCGCCAAACGCCACGCCGCGCGCACCGGTGCGGGTGTTGAGCACCGGTATCGAGTGCTCGCGGTCGGTGACCAAGGTGATTTCACTCACCAAAGGATGGACACGGGTCACTTGCCCCAAGATGCCACGCTCGTCCATCACGGGCGAGCTGGTTTGAATGCCGCTGTTGGCGCCTTTGTCCAAAATCATTTTGCGGGTGAATGGATCGGCTGCTTCATACAGCACCTCGGCCGCCATGGCGGTGGTGTTCATGCGTTCGCGCAATTGCAAGAGGTCGCGCAAATGCTGGTTCTCCAGCGTGAGTTGTTCCACTTGGGTGGAGCGCACAGCTTGCGACAGGAGTTGGGCGCGTGCGGCCTCGGCCGATTGCAAGGCTTCTTGCTTGCCGACGAATGCGTCGTCCATTTGGTCCCACAACACCTGCGGCCGCAGCGCCACCCATTGCACCGGGTAGACGATGAGCGACAACACCCAACGGGCAGGTTGCACGATGTTGTAGCGCAGGTCGGCGTACATCAGTGCCAAAGAAATGGCGCTGAACAACAACAATTTGGTCAGCGCCGAGGTGCCTTGCTTGAAAAAAGGCGGGGGTGTGCGATCAAGCGTGCCGAGTGGCATTTATTCGCTGGTGAAGATAGAACCCAAACGCTCCATGCGCTCCAAGGCCAAACCACAACCACGCACCACACAAGTGAGTGGGTCATCGGCCACCAACACGGGCAAGCCGGTTTCTTCGGCCATCAAACGGTCGAGGTCGCGCAACAAAGCGCCGCCACCGGTGAGCATCATGCCGCGTTCGGCAATGTCCGCGCCGAGTTCGGGCGGTGTTTGCTCCAAGGCATTTTTGACGGCAGACACGATGTTGTTGAGCGGGTCGGTCAAGGCTTCCAAGATTTCGTTGGAAGAGATCGTGAAGGAACGCGGCACACCTTCGGACAGGTTGCGACCCTTGACTTCCATTTCGCGCACTTCGCTGCCGGGGAAGGCCGAGCCAATTTGCTTTTTGATGGCTTCGGCGGTGGGTTCACCGATGAGCATGCCGTAGTTGCGGCGGATGTAGTTGATGATGGCTTCGTCAAATTTGTCACCACCAACGCGCACACTGCCTTTGTAAACCATGCCGCCCAAGGAGATGACGCCCACTTCGGTGGTGCCACCGCCAATGTCCACCACCATCGAGCCAGAAGCATCTGACACTGGCAAACCGGCACCGATGGCCGCGGCCATGGGTTCTTCAATCAGGTAAACCTCAGAAGCACCAGCGCCCAAAGCGGATTCGCGAATGGCGCGACGTTCCACTTGGGTGGAGCCGCAAGGCACGCAAATGATGATGCGAGGGCTGGGCTTGAGCAGCGAGCGCGGGTGCACCATCTTGATGAATTGCTTGAGCATTTGCTCGGTGACCGTGAAGTCAGCGATCACGCCGTCTTTCATGGGTCGGATGGCTTCGATGTTGCCGGGCACTTTGCCCAGCATGGCCTTGGCTTCATGGCCCACGGCTTGAATGCTTTTCTTGCCTTGGGGTCCGCCTTCGTGGCGGATCGACACCACCGATGGCTCGTCGAGCACAATGCCGCGGTCTCTCACATAAATCAGGGTGTTGGCTGTGCCCAGGTCAATCGCCAAGTCGGTGGAGAAATACCGACGAAATGCTCCAAACATCACAATCCTCTCTGGGTAATCCAGCAAAGGCGAGATAATACCTG
>JBDKLR010000069.1:0-27473 GCA_039795515.1 Pseudomonadota bacterium
CACATCCCAACCTGAAAGACCACATGCCCGATGACGGCTTGTTGGTGGACTTCATTCCCCAAATCGCGGTAACGCCCGAATTGCAGCGAAAACTGTTGGTCGACAACCCGCTGCGCTTGTATTGGCCTGAACTGGAGACTTGACCTCATGGCTTTGGACAAACCCTACCTGGATGTGCCAGGCACCACCATTTTCGACACCGAGCAATCTCGCAAAGGGTATTGGTTGAACCAGTTTTGCATGTCGCTCATGAAAGCCGACAACCGCACACGTTTCAAAGCCAATGAACGTGCCTACCTCGACGAATGGGCCATGACCGAAGAGCAGAAACAAGCCGTGTTGGCGCGTGACCTCAACTGGTGCATCCGAACAGGCGGCAACATTTATTTCCTCGCCAAGATTGGCGCGACCGATGGGAAAAGCTTTCAGCAAATGGCTGGCAGCATGACCGGCATGACCGAAGATGAATACCGCGCCATGATGGTCGGCGGCGGTCGCTCGGTAGAGGGCAATCGTTACATCGGCGAAGACGGCGATGCACAAGCCCATCGTCAACCGCAAGGCAAAGCAGCAAAGGCTTGAACATGGCACGCATCACCGCATCGGTCTACACCTCACACGTGCCCGCCATTGGGGCCACCATCGACATGGGCAAAACCGCCGAGCCCTATTGGCAGCCCTTGTTCAAGGGGTATGAATTCTCCAAGCAATGGATGAAGGACAACCAACCCGACGTCATCTTGTTGGTTTACAACGACCACGCCACGGCATTCAGTCTGGACATGATTCCCACGTTTGCCATCGGTACAGCCGCCCAATACACCCCGGCGGATGAGGGCTGGGGCCCACGTCCTGTGCCTGTGGTGCAAGGTCACCCCGAGTTGGCTGCCCACATCGCGCAGTCGGTGATTCAGCAAGACTTTGACCTGACCATCGTCAACAAAATGGACGTGGACCATGGTCTGACCGTGCCTTTGTCTCTGATGTGTGGTCAGCCACGAGCTTGGCCTTGTCCAGTCATTCCGTTCGCGGTGAATGTGGTGCAGTACCCGGTGCCTTCGGGTCAGCGCTGCTTCAACCTTGGCAAAGCCATTGCGAAGGCCGTGAAGAGCTTCGACCAAGATTTGAAGATCCACATCTGGGGCACAGGCGGCATGAGCCACCAGTTGCAGGGTCCTCGTGCGGGTTTGATCAACAAAGACTTTGACAACGCGTTTTTAGACAAACTGATTGCGGACCCTGCGGCAGCAGCGGCCATTGCGCACATCGACTATGTGCGTGAAGCGGGCAGCGAAGGGATTGAACTGGTCATGTGGTTGATTGCCCGAGGTGCCATGAGCGATGTCAACGAAGGCCAAGCACCGCCCAAGGTGGCCCATCGTTTCTACCATGTGCCTGCCAGCAACACGGCGGTGGGGCACTTGATTTTGGAAAACCACTGACACCCGACGTGGCCGCGCCTGACGAAGACCAACTGGGCTGCGCAGCGGGTTACCCGGTTGGCACCGCACAAAACTATTTCTTCGATGAATCGGTTCGCGTGGGGTCGTTCAGCCGACTGGACGAGATCGATTTTTCGCCAGGGCGCATTGCACGGTTGAAGGCCAGCAGCCATGCCATGCCTTTGCCTGTGGCCAGCCAGGCGGTTGCATTCGCCAAAACATTCACCTACACCCACGCAGGCGAGCAGCGCAGCTTGGCGCAATATTTGTCCAGACAGCGCATCATGGGTTTGATGGTGGTGCAGGGCAGTGAGCGACTGTTCGAGGCTTATCAATACGCGCGCACACCTGACATGCGGTTTTTGGGCCATTCATTTGCCAAGTCGATCACGTCCTTGGCCTTTGGCATGGCATTGCAAGACAAGCAACTGCCGTCACTGGATGTCCGTGCAGATGTTTTGGCGCCTGCCTTGAAAGGCAGTTTGTACGGCGAAGCCACAGTGCGTCAGTTGTTGCACATGGCGTCCGGTGTGCAATTTGAAGACCGCTACGACGGATGGGGTGACACGGCCTTGTTCAGCAAGGTGTCTGCCACAGAAGGCATCGCTGCTGCGGCGCATCGCATGAAGCACCGAGATGCAGCCGATGGGCAACGCTTTGCCTATGCCAGCGCCCAAACCTCGGTGCTGTCATTGGTGTTTCAGCAGGTGCTCGGACAAGACCTGGCCAGCTTCACCAGTCAGCGACTGTGGCAAGGCATGGGTGCCGCGCAAGAAGCCTGGTGGCTGCAAGACCCCTTTGGGGTGGTGCGTGCCAGTGGTAGTTTTTGTGCGAGCTTGGCGGATTACGCCAGGTTGGGCGTGTTGCTGGCCCATGATGGCGCGCGACCTGACACTTCCCAACAAGTCTTGCCCCGTGAATACCTGCTGGACGCCACAGACTGGGCAAGACACCCAGTGGCTTTCAGGCCGGGTGTGGCGACACCCCACCTGGGCTATGGCTTGCACTTTTGGACCTTCCCAGGACGACCCAGGCGATTCGCATTGATCGGTGTTTACGGTCAATTCATGTTTGTCGCCCCAGATTTGAAATTGGTGATGGTGCAACTCAGTGCGGGTGCCGATGCCAAAAACGCCGACACCGACATGGCGATGGAAGCACAGTCGGTCTGGCGGGCCTTGTGTGAAGACGCGCTTGTCATGGCGAATGCATCGATGCTGTCCAGCGACTTCCGTCCATAGCAAAATCATTAAACTCTTCATCAAACCCTCATCTCAATCAGGACACAGCATGACAATCAAAGTGGCTTTGGCGGGCGCAGGTGCCTTTGGCATCAAACACCTGGACGGAATTCAAAACATCGATGGCGTGGAAGTGGTGTCGCTCATCGGTCGTGAAAGGGCCAAGACCCAAGAGGTGGCCAACAAATACGGCATCGGCCATGTCACCACCGACTTGCATGAGTCTTTGGCTTTGAAAGAGGTGGACGCGGTTATTTTGTGCACACCCACCCAAATGCACGCCTCACAATCCATTGCTTGCTTGAAAGCAGGCAAACATGTGCAGGTGGAAATTCCTTTGTGCGATGTCTACCAAGAGGGCGCGGAGGTGGTCGCTTTGCAAAAGCAAACAGGTTTGGTGGCCATGTGCGGTCACACCCGACGCTTCAACCCCAGCCACCAATACGTGCACCAGCAAATCAAGGCGGGGCAGTTCAATGTGTTCCAAATGGATGTGCAGACCTATTTCTTTCGACGCACCAATATGAATGCCTTGGGACAACCGCGCAGCTGGACCGACCACTTGTTGTGGCACCATGCCGCGCACACGGTGGATTTGTTCGCTTGCCAAGCCGGCAGTCCCGTGGTGAAGGCGAATGCCATCCAAGGCCCGATCCATCCCACCTTGGGCATTGCCATGGACATGAGCATCCAGTTGCAAGCGGCCAATGGCGCGATTTGCACCTTGTCACTCAGCTTCAACAACGACGGCCCTTTGGGCACTTTCTTCCGTTACATCGGTGACAACGCCACCTACATCGCTCGTTACGACGATTTGTTCAATGGCAAAGAAGAACCCATCGATGTGTCCAAAGTAGCGGTGTCCATGAACGGCATCGAGTTGCAAGACCGTGAATTTTTTGCAGCCATTCGCGAAGGTCGCGAACCCAACGCCAGTGTGGCGCAGGTCTTGCCGTGCTACCAGGTGTTGCACGACCTCGAGCAGCAATTGGCATGAGCAAACGCGCTGTCGGTCCGTTTCAAGTCAACCCCATCGGGCTGGGGTGCATGAATATTTGCGTGGTGTATGGGCCGCCTCCCACGTTTGATGAAGCCGAGCGTTTGCTGCTCACTGCTTTGGACGAAGGCGTGGATTTTTTCGACACAGCAGCCCTGTATGGTTTTGGTGAGAGCGAGCGCATCATCGGCAAGGTTTTGTCCAAGCACCGCAGCCGTTTCACCTTGGCCAGCAAATGCGGCATGCAAGGGGTGGATGTCAAAGGCGACGGCCAAAAGGTGCGGGTCATTGACGGTCGTCCCGAGACCCTCAAAGCCACATGCGACAACAGCTTGCGCAGCTTGAACACCGATGTCATTGATCTCTACTACCTGCACCGCTGGGACAAGCGTGTGCCGATTGAGGAGAGCGTGGGTGCATTGGCGGACTTGGTACGTGCCGGCAAAATTCGAAGCATTGGTTTGTCTGAGGTGTCTGCTGAAACCCTGCGCAAAGCCCATGCCGAACATCCGATTGCCGCCCTGCAAACCGAGTATTCCTTGTGGACCCGCAACCCCGAGATTGCCGTGCTCAAAGCCTGTCAAGAAATGGGTGTGGCCTTTGTGTCATTCAGCCCTTTGGCGCGCAAATTTTTGTGCAACGACTTGCATGACATCGGCAGTTTGTCGGCCAACGATTGGCGTCACACCTCTCCGCGCTTCCATGCCGAACATTACCCCCGCAATTTGCAACTGCTCCAGGAATATGTACACATCGCACAGGAATTGGGTTGCACGCCAGCCCAGTTGGCCATTGCCTGGGTGTTGCACCAAGCGCCCCACATCGTCACCATCCCTGGCACATCGCGCGTGGCGCATTTGAAAGAAAACATGGCTGCGTCACTCATCCACTTGTCTGCGGATGTGCTGGCTCGTTTGAATCATGCGATCAACCAAGACAAGGTGAGTGGCAACCGTTACAACGCCCAAGCCAGCAGCGAAGTCGATACTGAAAACTTCTAATGTGACTCGCTGAACAATTCAACCATCAGTTGACGCAACCACATGTTGGCGGGGTCCCGGTTGTACTTGCCGTGCCAAAACAAATGGATGGCGATGTCAGGCAGCTTCACAGGCAGTGGGGATGTGACCAATTGAAATGGACCCTCGCAGCGTTGTGCAAAGCGTTCGGGCACGGTGGCGATCAGGTCTGAGCTTTGCAAGATATGACCCACTGCCACGAAGTGCGGCACCTGCAGCCGCATTTGTCGGCGAATGCCTTTTTTCTGCATCCATTGATCCACTTCGCCATGGCCGGTGTTGACCGAGGTGATCCCCACATGTGGCAAGGTTTTGTATTGCGTCAGGGTGATGGGGTTGCTGGCTTCGGGATGGTCTTTGCGAAACAAGCAAACATAGCGTTGCTTGAACAATCGGCGCTGGAAAAAACCTGTGGTCAATCCTGGCAGCAAACCCACGGCGATGTCGACCTGGCCGGTCTCCATGTCGTCCCTCAAATGACCTTCGTTGTGTCGCCGTGTCTGTATGCGCACCAAGGGCGCTCGTTGAGCCAGCGCCTCCATCAAGGTGGGCATGAAATAAATTTCCCCAATATCGGTCAAACTGAGGGTGAACTCGCGTTCACTGGTCAGCGGGTTGAAGGCGTCGCGCTGGTTGAGTGCGTTTTCCAAGGTCCCCAAGGCATACGCAATGGGTTCAAGCAGGTGCATGGCGTAGGGGGTGGGTTCCATGCCGCGCGAGGTACGCACGAACAAATCGTCCTTCAGCAACACCCGCAGCCGCTTGAGCGCGTTGCTCACCGCAGGCTGCGACAAGCCGAGCTTCTCAGCCGTGGACGACACCCTTCTGTCGCGCAGCAGCTGGTTGAAAATGACCAAAAGGTTGAGATCGATTTGTCGCAAGTCCATGGAGATGCATTATTCACGAAATCTATATGATTTATATGTTTAGATGTGTTTACTTATAAAACTGTGTTCTCCACAATCCCGATGAAACCCAACCACCACGGAACAGATTGATGGAATTGCACATACAGCCCAGCGGTATTCGCCTCGACATCCAAAGCGGACAAAACCTGCTGGATGTGTTGAAGGGTAATGCAGTGCCTATTTCTTACAGTTGCATGTCCGGTCGATGCGGCACTTGCCGCTGCAAAGTGGTCCAAGGCAGCGTTCGCTACAGCGGCCCCGAGACGGGTCGACCTTTGAAAGACGCTGATGACCACGTCCTGGCGTGTCAGTCGGCACTGACCGAGAGCTGCACCATCGAAATTCCAGACATGGACGAGGTGATTGCGCACCCTGCCAAGATCATCAAGGGCACGGTGTCGGCTATGGAGGTCTTGACCCATGACATCCGTCGATTGCGCATCAAACCAGCCAAACCCATGGCTTTTTCGCCCGGTCAGTACGCCACTGTGCAGTTCACACCTGACCACATACGACCCTATTCTTGGGCCGGCTTGCCCCATGACGACGAGATGGAATTTCAAATCCGCTTGGTGCCCGGCGGCAGGGTCACTGAGCATGTGTTTGAACATGTGGCCGTGGGTGATTCGGTGCGCATCAGCGGCCCCATGGGCACGGCCTATCTGAGGCAAAAACACACAGGCCCCATGTTGTGCGTGGGTGGCGGCACCGGCATCGCACCGGTGTTGTCCATTGTGCGAGGGGCAATCGCGGCCGGCATGCCCAATCCCATCCATTTGTATTTCGGTGTTCGCAGTGCTGAAGACTTGTACGACGCCCAACGTTTGCAAGCATTAGCCCAACAGCACGGCCAAATGCAGTTGCACATCGTGGTGGCCACAGGTGCGGTGCAAGCCGGACAACGCAGCGGCTTGGTGACAGATGCCATTGAACAAGACCTGCCAGCGTTGCAAGCATTTCGAGGCTATTTTTGCGGCGCACCAGCCATGGTGGAGGCCCTCAACACCTTGGCACAACGCCTCGGAATGCCGCCACAGCATATTCACGCCGATGCGTTTTACCCATCGGAACTTTGATCAAACAGGAGTTGTCAAATGAGCACCACGACAGTGTTTCCAATAGACCCCAAGTGGGAAGGCGAGGGCACCAGCCGCATTCCTTTTTGGGCCTACACCCGGGAAGATTTGTACAAAAAGGAATTGGACCAATTCTTTTACAACAACCATTGGTGCTATGTCGGCTTAGAGGCTGAAATTCCCAACCCCGGTGACTTCAGACGCACCGTGGTCGGTGAGCGATCGGTCATCATGGTGCGTGATCCCGACGGCGGCATCAACGTGGTGGAAAACGTGTGCGCCCATCGTGGCATGCGTTTTTGTCGGGAGCGCAATGGCAATGCGAAAGATTTTTTCTGTCCCTATCACCAGTGGAATTACAGCGTCAAAGGGGACTTGCAAGGCGTGCCTTTTCGCCGAGGCGTCAAACAAGACGGCAAGATCAACGGCGGCATGCCCAATGACTTCAAACTCGAAGAGCATGGACTGACCAAGCTCAAAGTGGCCACCCGCGGTGGTGTGGTGTTCGCCTCTTTTGACCACGAGATCGAATCCTTGGAAGATTATTTAGGCCCCACCATCCTGGCTTACTTTGACCGCACCTTCAATGGTCGACAACTGAAGATACTGGGCTACCGTCGCCAACGCATCCCAGGCAACTGGAAATTGATGCAAGAGAACATCAAAGACCCTTACCACCCCGGTTTGTTGCACACCTGGTTTTCCACCTTTGGTCTTTGGCGTGCCGACAACAAGTCGGAGTTGAAAATGGACGAACACTTCAGGCACGCCGCGATGATTTCCACCAGGGGCCAAGGCGGTCACAACGCCGAGGTGGTGAGCGGTGTCGACAGTTTCAAAGACAAGATGACCTTGAATGACACACGCTTGTTGGACATCGTGCTCGAAGCTTGGTGGAATGGCCCGACAGCGGTGATGACCACCATCTTCCCCAGCTTGATCATTCAGCAACAGGTCAACAGTGTGTCCACCCGGCATATCCAACCCAACGGTCATGGGTCGTTTGACTTTGTCTGGACCCATTTTGGTTTTGAAGACGACACCCCAGAGATGGAGCAGCGTCGGTTGATTCAGGCCAATTTGTTTGGCCCAGCAGGTTTTGTGTCCGCTGATGATGGTGAAGTGATTGAATGGTCGCAAGAAGGTTTCGAGCAAAAACCGTCGCACCGCACAGTGGTGGAAATGGGCGGCTATGAGATTGAAAACACCGACCACATGGTGACCGAAACACTCATTCGCGGCATGTACAACTACTGGCGCAAAGTGATGGGGGAATGAGCATGTTGGACTTTCAAACTTATTTCGAATTGCTCAACCTCTACAGCGATTACGCCATGGTCTGCGACTCGGCCGAATGGGAAAAATGGCCCGAGTTTTTTGTGGAAGAGGGCATTTACCGTTTGCAACCGCGCGAGAATTTTGAGCAGGGCATGCCTCTGTGTTTGTTGGCTTTGGAGAGCAAGGCCATGATCAAAGACCGTGTGTATGGCGTGAAAGAAACGCTCTACCATGACCCGTATTACCAGCGCCACATCGTGGGCACGCCGCGTGTTTTGTCTGTGCAAGCCGATGGCGCGCGCATCCTCTCAGAAGCCAACTACACCGTGATTCGCACCAAATTCGACGGCGACTCCACCGTGTTGAGTGTGGGCTTTTACCGTGATGAGATTGTTCGCACACCAGAGGGCTTGAAATTGGCATCGCGCTTGTGTGTGTACGACAGTGAAATGATTGCCAACTCCATCATCTACCCTATCTGAGGAAAAAACCATGTCTGACAACTGGATTGATGTGATCGCCGTAGACGCAGTGCCCGTGGCAGACGTCACCGCGGTGACCGTGAATGGCCACGACATTGCACTTTATGAAGTGGAAGGTGAGATTCACGCCACTGCCAATGTGTGCACCCACGGTGCAGCCCGCATGAGCGATGGTTTTTTAGAGGGTCGAGAAATTGAATGTCCCTTGCACCAAGGCAAGTTCGATGTGTGCACGGGCAAAGCCCTGTGCGCGCCCTTGACCGAAGACATTCGTGTCTATCCTGTTCGCATTGAAAACCAACGTGTCATGGTGAAGTTATGACCAACGAATTGGGTCGCCTTGAAGATCTGCCTGCGGACTATGTGCAAGACCTGCGTGATTTGAATTTGGTGCCTTTGTGGCCAAGTTTGCGAGGTGTGTTGCCGCCCCACATTCCCACGCGGCAAACCCAACCCACGCACTGGCCCTACAGCACCCTCAAACCCCTGCTGCTCAAAGCGGGTGAGTTGACCCCGATAGAAAAAGCCGAACGCCGCGTGTTGGTGTTGGCCAACCCCGGCCATGGTCTTGAAAAAATGCAAGCCAGTGCCGCCATGTACCTGGGCATGCAGTTGCTCATGCCCGGTGAATGGGCACCCAGTCACCGTCACACGCCCAATGCGGTGCGCATGATTGTCGAAGGAGAGGGCGCTTACACCACGGTCGACGGTGAGAAATGCCCGATGAGCCGTGGTGACCTGATCCTCACGCCCACAGGTTTGTGGCACGAGCATGGACATGACGGTACAGACCCTGTGATTTGGTTGGACGTGCTGGACTTGCCTTTGGTTTATTACATGGAGGCGTCCTACCATGTGAACGGTGAACGCCAAACCATCCACCCAGGCCAAAGCCAACAGCAATACGCGCATGGTGGCGTGGCGCCCACCAAGGTGTTTGAGCGCAGCAAGAAGGCCTACCCCATGCTTCGCTACGCCTGGACCGATGCCAAAGCGGCGTTGGTGGGTATGGCGGCAGACGATCCAAGCCTTGAAACCGTGCAAGTCACCTACATCAACCCCGAAACAGGTGCCGATGCAGAAAACATCTTGGGTTTTTATGCCCTGATGTTGCGCCCTGGACAAAGCTTGCGCTTGCCAGCCCGTTCACCTGCACAGGTGTTTCACGTCATTGAAGGAAAGGTCCAAGCCCATGTCGTGGATCAAACCTTCAAGCTGGTAGAAGCCGACACCTGTTGTGCCCCTGGCTATGAAGCCGTGACCTTGACCAATTTGCATGCGGACAAAGCCTCCTATTTGTTCATCGCCGACGAGTCACCTTTGCACCGCAAACTGGGTGTGTATGAGAACCGCGGCTGATCTATTTTTTGACTGAAAGACACCATGACCACTTACTTGTTCAATCCCCCCGCCATTCAATCTTTGGCCATTCAAGGCCAAAACGAGCGTTTCCCCATCAATCGTTTGTTTTTCGTGGGCCGCAACTACCACGCCCATGCCGTGGAAATGGGCAAACCGGTGGACAAATCGATTGAGCGTCCTTTCTACTTCACCAAAGCCCCGCAGACCTTGCTCGACAGCGGGGCCACCATGGCCTATCCGCCCGAGACCCACAACTTCCACTTTGAAATGGAGATGGTCGTGGCCATTGGCAAACCAGGCTTCAGGGTTGCACAAGCAGAGGCGCACAGCATCATCTATGGTTATGCCGCAGGTCTGGACATGACGCGCCGCGATTTGCAATTGGTGGCACGTGACAAAGGCCGTCCTTGGGATTTGGGCAAAGACATTGAACAAGGCTCGGTGTGCACCCATGTCGTGCCGATGGAGGGTCAGATCATCGACAACGGTGCCATCGCCTTGGAGGTCAATGGTCAAACCAAGCAATCCTCCGATGTGAACAAGCTCATTTGGAATGTGCGTGAAATCATTGCGGATTTGTCTTTGTTCTATCACCTGCAACCAGGTGACTTGATTTACACGGGCACGCCCGAAGGCGTCGGTGCCGTGGTGCCTGGCGACCACATCACAGGCCGGGTGCAAGGCGTGGCCGAGTTGTCTTTGCAGATTGGCCCAGCTCCTTGACCAAGGTGCGTCATGATCGGGGCGTTGATTCCCTGATCATGACGATGCCCGCAGCGGCCAACAGGGCCATGCCCAACCAGGCCAATGCATTGGGCACATCGCCCCACACCACAAAGCCCATGACCACGGCCGTGAGCAAGCCCATGTAACGGAATGGCGCGATCACCGTCATGTCCGCGATGCGCGTGGCTTTGATCAGCAAAAAATAACCGATGCTCAAAAACAGGGCTGCACCGGTCATCAGCGCCCATGACATCCCGCTCACGGTTTGCCACGGGTGCCACAGTGCCCAGAGGCCCGCCATCAAGGTGGCTGTGATGGCCGTGCCCAAGGTCACCAAAATAGAGGGCACGTGGTCTGGAATGAATCGCACACTCAAATCACGCAGGGCATGGAACATGGTGCCTGCCAAGGCCACCCAGCCCCAGGCATTGAAACCATCGGCTTGCGGTTGCACCACCAACAACACGCCGACAAAGCCCGCACCCATGATGCCCCAATGACGTCCTCGCACATGTTGCCCCAACAGCAAGGCTGAGAGCAAGGCTATCAACAATGGCGTGGACATGTTGATGGCTGTCGCATTGGCCAGCGGCATGTTGAACATGGCACTCAGGTAAACCAGGCTGGCCATGCCGTCCAAGAACGACCGAATGAACACCCACTTGTGACTGATGTGGCCCAGGGTTTCGCGCCATGGTGGCAGCTTGATGACCGTGAGGGCCAACAAAATCAGCCCTGCCGAAGCGAGCAAGCCACGCAAAAAAATCAGTTGAGGTGCCGCCAATGACTGGCTGACAAATTTGGTGAGCGCGTCATTGAGGACGAAGCTCAGCATGGCAGCCGACATGGCAAGGATGCCATGTCGGTTGTTCATCAAACTCACAGGGTGTCGATGAAACTGCGCAGCTTGTCAGAACGGCTGGGGTGCTTGAGTTTGCGCAATGCCTTGGCTTCGATTTGACGGATGCGCTCGCGGGTCACGTCAAATTGCTTGCCCACCTCTTCCAAGGTGTGGTCGTTGTCCATCTCAATGCCAAAGCGCATGCGCAACACCTTGGCTTCACGCGGCGTGAGACCGTCCAAGATTTCTTTCACCACGTCTCGCAAGCCTGCTTGCATGGCGGCTTCGATCGGCGCGGTGTTGGCACCGTCTTCGATGAAATCGCCCAGGTGCGAATCGTCGTCGTCGCCGATGGGTGTTTCCATGGAAATCGGCTCTTTGGCGATCTTCATGATCTTGCGGATCTTGTCCTCGGGCATCTCCATTTTTTCAGCCAAGACCGAGGCATCGGGTTCGAAACCAAACTCTTGCAAGTGCTGACGGCTGATGCGGTTCATCTTGTTGATGGTTTCGATCATGTGCACCGGGATGCGGATGGTGCGGGCCTGATCGGCAATCGAGCGGGTGATGGCCTGGCGAATCCACCAAGTGGCGTAAGTGGAGAATTTGTAGCCACGGCGGTATTCGAACTTGTCAACCGCCTTCATCAAACCAATGTTGCCCTCTTGGATCAAGTCCAGGAATTGCAAACCACGGTTGGTGTATTTTTTGGCGATCGAGATGACCAAACGCAAGTTGGCCTCGATCATTTCTTTCTTGGCATTGCGAGAAGCGCGTTCGCCCTCGTTCATGCGCTTGTTGATGTCTTTGAGTTGGGCCAGGGGCACCACCACGCGGGTTTGAATGTCCAGCAACTTGGTTTGCAATTCTTGAATGGCAGGGATGTTGCGGGTCATGGTGACCGACCAAGGCTTGCCAGCCGCAGATTGCTTTTCAACCCATTTCAGGTTGAGCAAATGGGCAGGAAACTCTTTGATGAACATCTCTTGGGGCATGCCACAACGGTCGACGATGATGCGACGCAGTTCGCGTTCTTTCTTGCGCACGTCGTCCACTTGGGTGCGCACCAAATCGCACAATTTTTCGATGGTGCGCGCAGTGAAGCGGATGGTCATCATCTCTTCGCTGATGGCTTTTTGGGTTTTCAGGTAGGCGGGAGTGCCATAGCCTTCTTTGTCGAATGTTTTGTGCAGCTTTTCAAACAAGGCTTGCATGCGGTCCAAGCGGGTCAGCGCTTCGGCCTTCAGCTCTTCCAGTTTTTTGGTCAGGGCTTTGGAGCCGCCTTTGCCGTCATCGTCATCGCTGTCATCGAATTCATCGAAGTCTTCTTCAGCGACGTAGTCATCTGCTTCGTTGGCATTGCTGAAACCATCCACGATGGTGGAGATGACCACTTTGCCTTCTCGGATGTCGGCGGCCATGCGCAAAATTTCAGCGATGGTGGCTGGCGAGGCGCTGATCGCCTCCATCATGGCCATCAAACCGCCTTCAATGCGCTTGGCAATTTCAATCTCGCCCTCACGGGTCAGCAACTCGACCGTGCCCATTTCACGCATGTACATGCGCACGGGGTCGGTGGTGCGACCAAATTCACTGTCCACGGTGGACAAAGCAGCTTCCGCTTCTTCTTCAGCCTCTTCTTCACTGGCCACGGTAGGGCCCGTGTTGGTGATCAGCAAGGTTTCGGCGTCAGGGGTTTGTTCGTAAACCTGCACACCCATGTCGTTCAACATGGTGATGACGACCTCCAGGGTTTCGGCATCCACCAACTTGTCGGGCAAGTGGTCGGAGATTTCACCGTGGGTGAGGTAGCCCCGGGTTTTGCCCAGTTTGATCAGGGTTTTCAAGCGTGAACGGCGCTTGGCCAAGTCTTCTTCAGACAGCACGGCCTCGTCCAAACCAAATTCTTTCATCAAGGCGCGTTCTTTGGCCTTGCTGATCTTCATGCGCAGAGGCTTGACCTTTTCAGTACTGGCAGAGGTGTCCTCGGCAAACTCGGCTTCGAGGTCGACGATGTCTTCATCTTCCACCACGGCTTTTTTGCCCGCTTTGCCCTTGGCTGCAGGCTTGGCGGTTTTCTTGGGAGGGGTTGCGCGCTCAGCGCTGACCTTGGCGGGCGCTTTGGCGGCGGGTTTGGCAGCGGCTTTGACAGGTGCTTTGGCGGCTGGTTTGGCAGCAGCCTTGGCAGGTGCTTTCACAGGCGCTTTGGCGGCAGCTTTCGCCACGGGTTTGGCAACGGCTTTGACTGGGGCTTTTGCAGCAGGCTTGGCCACTGTTTTGGCAGCGGCTTTCACGGGCGCTTTGGCAGGGGCTTTTTTGGCGGCGGGTTTTTTGGCAGGCATGTCAATCCTCGGGCAACAAAATAAAAAACACGCTTCAATGGAAGCGATGCAGATTGGTCAGAGAGGGGAAACAAGCTGTTGGGCGAACATTTGGTGTGCAGTCCTTGCGGTGGGTGGCGGGTCGTGCGCTGTTTGTCACGGTTGGCCGAATCCGGAGGTGCTGCTGTCGCGCTTGAGTCAAAGGAGTGGATTATACCAGAGGGCCTGTTTTCAAAGACGCTAAACGGGCATTGAGCAGCTTGATTTGGGCATATGCCGCAGGGTCTGACGCCATGCGGCGGGTCAGGTCATCTATCTGTGTGGCCAATTGGGCTTTTTCCAAACCCGACAAGATGCTTTGCAGCTCGCCTGGGTCATTGTCCATGTCGGGTGGCGCGTCATCGATCAGGCTCACCAAAACACCTTCATCGGGATGGCCGCGCAAGCCTTCGCGCAATGCGGCCAGAGGCTGCACGCCGTGTTCGTGCCATTGCTGGTCCAGCCAAGTCAGCAAACCGCCATGCGGTGCGGGCAAATCAACCAGCATTTGTTGTTGGTGTTGTGACAAACCACTCCACTGCTGCATGTCGGCAAACAAGATCTGCAACGCGCGGTCTTGCCGGCTGGGCGCTTTGCGTCGAATGGGGACGCCGCGAGGCACGGTGGCTTTGCGGGTGAAGCTGGCATTGAATGGGCTGGACACCTGTTCTGGGGTGGTGCTGCGAGAGGCGCGCGGGTTGGCCGCTTTGGCTGCGGCTTGCCACAGGTTTTGCAATTCGCGGTTGCCAATACCCACCAAATCGGCGAACTCGCCCAACAATTGGGTTTTCAACACGCCGTCGGGCAAGGCGAGCCACATGGGCTTGGCTTGCGAGGCCAGCAGGGCGCGGCCTTCAGCCGTGTCGATGTCGCAGCCTTCTCGCGCCACCTCGATCAACAATCGGCTCAAGGGTGTCGCGTCAGACACCATGCGAGCAAAAGCTTCGCTGCCGTGGGCACGAACAAAGCTGTCGGGGTCGTGTTCGGCGGGTAAAAACAAAAACTTCACATTGCGCACATCGGTGGCAAAGGGCAGGGCTGCATCCAAGGCCTTGCGCGCGGCGCGGCGCCCAGCGGCGTCGCCATCGAAGCTGAACACCACCGAGTCGGTGAAGCGAAACAGTTTTTGCACATGCTCGGTGGTGCAGGCGGTTCCCAATGTGGCCACGGCATTGGGGAACCCGAGTTGTGCCAAGGCCACCACGTCCATGTAGCCCTCGGTCACCAGCACATAGCCCGCTTCTCGCAATGCCGTGCGGGCCTCGAACAAGCCATACAACTCGCGCCCTTTGCTGAACACCGGCGTTTCAGGGGAGTTGAGGTATTTGGGGCTGCCATCCCCCATGACGCGACCGCCAAAGCCTATGCAATCGCCTTTGACATTGCGGATCGGGAACATGATGCGATCGCGAAATCGGTCGTAGCGTTTTTCCTCTTCGCCTTCTTCAGCATTGGCAATCACCAAGCCTGATTCGACCAGCAAGGGGTCTTGGTAATTGGCAAACACACTGGCCAAACTGCGCCAACCCTCGGGCGCATAGCCCAATCCAAATTGCTTGGCGATCTCACCTGAGAGACCCCTTCCCTTGAGGTAGGCCACGGCTTTGGGTGTCGTTTTCAGATGCTTGCGGTAGGACTCGCCCGCTTTTTCCAACACATCGTTCAGCGTGGCTTGGCGCTGCCTTTGTTGTTGGGCGCGTTGACGCTCCGCAGGGTCGACCTCGTCTTCGGGCACTTGCAAACCGTAGCTTTGCGCCAGGTCCTTGACCGCTTCTACGAAGTTCATGCCACCGTGCTCCATCAAGAAGCCAATGGCATTGCCGTTTTTGCCGCAACCAAAGCAGTGAAAAAACTGCTTGGTCGGGCTGACAGAAAAAGAAGGGGATTTTTCGCCGTGAAACGGACAAAGCCCCATGTAGTTCGCGCCGCCTTTTTTCAGCTGAACATACCGACCCACCACCTCGACTACATCGGCGCGGGTCAGCAGTTCCTGGATAAAGCTTTGCGGTATGGCCATGCCATCAGTCGCCGCTCACCTGACCTTCACGGCGTGGATCAGCTGCCCCCAACCACTGGTTGTTTTGGCGTTGAATGGCTTGCAAACCGCTGGGCATGTCCACTTCCAACAGCAAGTGTTTTTTGGCTTTCAGGTCGCTCATGGTCTCTGACGGGAAAGTCTTGGACTCGAGCAACAAGGGGCCATTGGCACCGGCAACGCCTGAGTGCGGCATGTTGATGGCTTGTTGTGCGTTCAGGTCCCAGTGCAACATGCCCCACAAACTTTGCGCGGTGAAGTGGATGATCATGGCGCCACCAGGACTGCCCAATGTGGCCAACACAGGTCCACGCTGGCCTTCGGCGGTTTGTTCAAACACCAGGGTGGGGCTCATGGACGAGCGAGGACGCTTGTTGGCTTGCACCCGATTGGCAATCAGTTGACCTTGCGCATCGGTGGGTGTGAAGCTGAAGTCGGTCATTTGGTTGTTCAGCAAAAAACCGCCGGGGAGACCATTGCCCACCATGATGCGGGAACCGAACACGGTTTGAATCGATGTGGTCATGGACAGGGTGTTGCCCAAGCCGTCGACGATGCTGATTTGACTGGTGCCGTGCTCCACTTGATCGGGCATGGTTCCCAAGCCCACTTTGCTGGCGGCTGGCGTGCCCGCATTGGCGCTGTCCATGCGTTGGTCGCTAATCAGGGCGGCGCGCTCTTTCAAATAGCCAGGAGCCAGCAGATGCTTCCAATCACCGCCAGGTGCTTTCACAAAGTCGGGGTCGGCCACATACACCGCACGGTCGGCAAAAGCCAGACGGGCCGCTTCGTTGTAGTTGTGCAGCCATTGGGCGCTGGGCACAACGGTGTTGCGGTCGCTCCAAGATTTGGGCGTGTCGTTGGCTGCGCTGGTTTGCGCCAGGGTGCCCATGATTTGACCCATGGACAACAAACCCGAGCTGGGTGCGCCCATGCCGCAAATCTGTACCGTGGTGTTGGCCTTGGTGTTGTGAGGGAAGCACAGGGCTTCGCGCACCACAGGGCGGTAATTGGCCAAGTCGCGCATGCTCAGCAAGCCAGGGTTGTTCGGGTGCTGCTGCACCTTGTTGACCAGGTTTTGCGCCATCGCGCCTTGGTAGAAGGCATCAGCACCTTCAAGGGCAATTTGCTTGAGGGTTGCAGCCAAGCCAGGGTTTTTCAGCACGTGACCAACGGGGTGTGGTTGGCCATTGGGCTTGTAAAAGTAAGGGGCTGCTTGCAGGTCTTTGCGCAGTGGGCGGTCTGCCATCAACAACTCGTGCAGGCGAGGAGTGATTTTGAAGCCCTTCTCAGCCAAGGCAATGGCGGGCTGGAACAGCTGTGCCCAAGGCAATTTGCCATGCTGTTGATGCGCTTTTTCAAGCATGCGCAGGGTGCCCGGCACACCGACGGCGCGGCCACCAGCAGCCACTTCGTCAAACGACATGGTTTGACCATTGTTGAACATGAAGGTTTCTTCATGCGCCAAGTTGGGAGCGGTTTCGCGACCATCAAAGGCTTGCAGCTTGCTGCCATCATGGTGGATCAAAAAAGCACCACCGCCGATACCGCTGGACTGGGGCTCCACCAAGGTGAGCACCATTTGCACGGCAATGGCGGCGTCCACCGCAGATCCACCCGCTTTCAAAATGTCATAGCCCGCTTGGGCAGCCAAGGGGTTGGCTGCAGACACGCCGCGAGTTTTCAGCGTCCAACCTGGTTTGGCGGTGTAGCCCGTGGCCTTTTCAGGTTGCAAGGCGAGTGCATCGGCTTCTGCGGCATGCACCTGGGCAAAGCCGGCAAGCACGAGGCCGCTCATGAGCAGATTCAAGCGCAGGAAACGGGCAGGGCTGGATGTTGGATGAAGAGTCGTTGTCATGTGGAAGTCCTTATTTGGGTGGTAAGCGAATGGCGCCGTCCAAGCGGATGACTTCGCCGTTGAGCATGTCGTTGTCCAGGATGTGCATCACCAATTTGGCGTAGTCCATAGGGGTGCCCAAGCGGGAGGGGAAGGGCACGCCTGCCGCCAGCGCTTCTTGCACTTCTTTGGGCATGGAGAACATCATGGGCGTGCCAAAAATACCTGGGGCGATGGTCATGTTGCGGATGCCCAATTTCGACAAGTCTCGCGCAATGGGCAGGGTCATGCCCACGATGCCACCTTTGGAGGCCGAGTAAGCGGCTTGCCCGATTTGGCCGTCATACGCAGCGACCGATGCGGTGGAGATCAAGACTCCACGCTCGCCAGTGGCTTCGGGTTCGTTGGTGCTCATGGCTTGAGCTGCCAAGCGAATCATGTTGAAACTGCCCACCAAGTTGATGTTGATGGTGCGTTGAAAACCAGCCAGCAAATGCGAACCAGTTTTGCCCACGGTGCGCTCGGCGGTGGCGATGCCTGCGCAATTGACCAGGCCAGACAACTTGCCCAGTGACTGTGCTTTGGCCACGACCGCGGCAGCGTTGTCTTCATTGGCCACATCGCAGTGGACAAACACGCCACCGAGTTCGGCCGCGATGGCTTGCCCTTTTTCATCTTGCATGTCCGCAATCACCACTTTGCCGCCGTGTTGGGCCAGCAATCGGGCCGTGCCTTCACCCAAACCAGACGCACCCCCGGTCACGATGAATACATTGTTTTTAATTTGCATGATCGCCTTTCGAAATAAAAATGAGTGGACGCTGCCGTCCAGCCAAACGATTATGGCAGTGCCGGACTGCCACAATAGGACCATGATCAATTCTTGCGTACCTCGTTTCAGCATGTCCAAGTCGGTTTTGTCTCTGGTCATGCTGCTTTTGGCAGCCTGTGCATCACCGCCACCAGCCGTCAAACCCAGTGAACCTGTGGCCCAAGCACCGGCCCCCAAAAAAATCCCCAAAGTTGGCCTGGCGCTGGGTGGTGGTGCCGCCCGAGGCTTCGCCCACATTGGGGTGCTTCAGGTGTTGGAAGAAGAGGGCATCCAAGCCCAGTTTGTGGCGGGCACATCAGCTGGCAGTTTGGTGGCGGCTTTTTACGCCAGCGGTAAATCAGGCAGCCAGCTCACATGGCTGGCCGACGCCATGGACGAATCCCAACTCACCGATTGGACCTTGCCTTTCACAGGGCGGGGCGTGTTGCGCGGCGAGGCCTTGGGCCGCTATGTCAACAGCCAACTGAACGGCTTGAAGATCGAAGACATGAAAATCCCACTGGGCATCGTGGCCACCGACTTGCAAACGGGTGATGGCATTTTGTTCAGGCGAGGCGATGTGGCGACTGCGGTGCGCGCTTCCAGCGCTGTTCCCTCGGTGTTCGAACCTGTGCGCATCGGCAACAAAGATTATGTGGACGGCGGACTGGTGTCGCCAGTGCCTGTGCGCTATGTCAAGCAAATGGGCGCGCAATACATCATCGCTGTCGACATCTCTAGCCGACCTGAGGATGCGAAAACCAGTGACATTTTCAAAGTGCTGATGCAAACCTTCAGCATCATGGGCAAGAGCATCAGCAATCTGGAACTGGCTCAAGCCGATTTGGTGGTGCGCCCGGTGTTACCGGATGTGGGCAGCGCCGAGTTCTCGGCCCGCAAAAAGAGCATCGAGGCGGGTCGCGCCGCCATGAAGCTGGCCTTGCCCCAAGTCAAAGCCGCTTTGGCCCCCTGATTCGGCGGGCGTTCAACCGGGCTGAAGAACCTGAAAGCACAAAAAAACCCGCCGAGGCGGGTTTTTTGTTTCAAGACAAAGCTTGAAAGGGATCAACGCTTGCGAGCAGCAGGCTTGGCAGTGGCGACGGTGGATTGCGCCACAGCGTGCAAGTTGGCTTCAGCGGCATCAGTGGCTTGTTTCACTGCTTTTTGAACGCTTTCCAAAGCGGTTTGGCTGGCAGCCATGGCGCTTTTGATCATGGCCACGGCTGTTTCAGAACCGGCAGGCGCGTTTTTGGCAGCTGTGTCGACGAAGCCAGTGACTGCTTTTTGAGCTTCAGTGGCTTTTTCTTCAACGGCTTTGCCGAATTCGCTGCCAGTGCTGGAAGCGATTTCGTAAACGTGGCGGCTGTAAGAAGCAGCTTTTTCGCTCAGGGGCTGGAGGTAGCCTGCTTGCAAGGCCATCAATTCTTGGACGTCTTTGACATTCAAGAATGCTTGGGTGTGGTGCATGTTGTCTTGCAAAGCCGCTTTGGCAGCAGCCATGTTCAATTCAACCAGTTTTTCAACGCCAGAGAAGGCTTTTTGGGTCAGGCCAAACAGGGCTTCGGTGTTGGCTTTTTGTGTGGCGATCAGTTGTTCTGCGGTCATCATGGTCAGTTTCCTTTGAGTTAAGTTGGTTTCACCTTGGATCTGCGCTGGATTCATGTTGCGGCGCAGCATGGAAAGAAGTATAGGGTTTTCACCAGGGGATACAAGTCATTTTTGTTGCAATGCAGCAGATTAGAGCGGGCTGTCTAAATCCCCGTCATTGCTGGGTTTTCGTCGATGCGAGGGGTACAGGCCAAAGCCAACCAGTACCCATGACCGACGCGGTGGGGCGTCTGCGTAGCGAACGTCGCAGCTCTGCTGCGGTGAGCGGCAGACGAGACCACCGTGGCGGTCAGGGAGGGATTGCTCCATGCCTGCACCCCTTGCAATGACGGAGACAATCGGCCGCTTCATGAACATCTATTTCGCGGCCACCCACATTCAGAAACTGCCCGACGGTCACCGCTTCCCCATGGGCAAGTACGAGTTGCTGCGACAGCGCTTGGCTGCGGAGTTGCCTGAACTTGCACTGCATTTGGCACCCGAGGCCAGCGATGGTGAGCTGGCGCTGGCACACATCCCCGCCTACATCGACGCGGTGACGCAAGGTCTTTTGAGCCCGGAACAGCTGCGTGAAATTGGGTTTCCCTGGTCCGAGGGCATGGTCGAGCGGGCTCGTCGTTCGGTGGGCGCCACTATCTGTGCTGCCCGAACCGCTTTACAGCATGGCATCGCGGCCAATTTGGCTGGTGGCACCCATCACGCCTACGCCCACAAGGGCGGGGGGTTTTGCGTGTTCAACGACGTGGCTGTGGCGGCGCGATTGATGCAGGCCGAGTGGGCGCGGCGGCATCCGCGGCCGATGCAAGTGGTCGTCATAGATTTGGATGTGCACCAAGGCAACGGCACTGCGGCCATCTTTGCCAAAGACCCGTCGGTGTTCACTTTTTCGATGCATGGTGCGAAGAATTTCCCGTTTCGCAAAGCCGCCAGTGACCTCGACATCGATCTCCCGGATGGTTGCACCGATGCACCTTACCTCGATGCACTTCAGCAAGCCTTGTTGCAACTCGAAAGCCGCTGTGCCCCGGACCTTGTTTTTTACCTGGCCGGTGCCGATCCCCATGAGGGCGATCGCCTGGGCCGGTTGAAGCTGAGCTTCGAGGGCTTGCAAGCACGCGATCAAATGGTGCTGCGCTGGGCGCATGACCGGCGCATGCCGCTGGCCATGGCGATGGCGGGTGGGTATGGCCATGACATGGCCACCACGGTGCAGGTGCAAATCAACACATTCACCCAAGCCTTGCTGGTTTGGCAAGACTGGCAAAATGACTTGCCATGAGTTCCGCACCCCCTCGCGCGCAAGCGCTGCCCCGTTCTGCTTTCCACGCCTTCAGACGCATCACCACCCGCTGGGGTGACAACGACGTCTATGGCCATGTGAACAACGTCGTCTATTACCAATGGTTTGACACCGCCGTGAACGCCCACCTGATTGAACACGGCGCTTTGGACATCCACGCGGGCACCACCATTGGTTTGGTGGTGGAAACCCATTGCAACTATTTCGCCCCTTTGGCTTTCCCTGACAACGTGGATGCAGGGATTCGAGTGGCTCGCTTCGGATCATCCAGCGTGCGCTACGAGGTGGCCTTGTTTGCCGAAGGCCAAGACATGTGTGCCGCGCATGGCCATTTTGTGCATGTGTATGTGAACCGTGACAGTCGTCGACCGGTCAGCCATTTGCCCACCGCTTTGAAAAACGTTTTGGAAAGATTGACATGAGCATTGCAGAAACCGTCCCCCAAGCCATTGACACCCGCATGTCGGCGCGAGCCTTCACCCAGCAAGCGGTGAGCCGTGAGGTCATCACCGACATCTTGCATTGGGGCAGTCGTGCCCCTTCGGGCACCAACACCCAACCTTGGAAGGTCTATGTGTTGCAAGGCGCCAGCCGCGACAGCCTGGTGGACAAAGTGTGTGCCGCCCACGACGAGGTGCGCGCCCACCCAGAAAAAGCCGCCGAATACCGCGAGGCCTACGACTACTACCCCGAAAAATGGGTCAGTCCCTACATCGATCGCCGCCGTGAAAACGGTTGGGGCCTCTACGGCTTGTTGGGCATTGGCAAGGCCGACAAAGACAAGATGCACCTGCAGCACCAACGCAACTACCGTTTTTTTGACGCACCTGTGGGCCTGATGTTCACCCTGGACAAGGTGATGGGTCGCGGTTCGTTGTTGGACTACGGCATGTTTTTGCAAAACATCATGTTGGCCGCGCGGGCCCATGGTTTGCACACCTGCCCACAAGCCGCCTGGAATGGCTTTGCCAACATCATCCTGCCGCACATCGGTGCTGGCGAAGACGAAATGCTGGTGTGTGGCATGGCACTGGGCTTTGCGGACGAGACCGACATCGTCAACACCTTTCGCACCCCGCGCGAAACCGTTGAATCCTTCACCCAATGGCTGGGTTGAACCCGGGCCCATCATGATCATCACCAGCTTGCTCGACACCGATCTGTACAAATTCACCATGATGCAAGCGGTGTTGCACCAATTCCCGGGTGCGCAAGTGGCTTACAAGTTCAAGTGCCGCAACCCTGGCGTGCAACTCGCCCCTTACATCGACGAGATCCGGGCTGAAATCAGGGCGTTGTGCCAGTTGCAGTTCAGCGAGCAAGAGCTGTCGGTGGTGCGTGCGATGCGCTTCATCAAAAGCGACTTTGTGGACTTTTTGGGCTTGTTCAAGCTCAATGAAAAATACATCACGGTCAGCGCTTTGCCCAATGGCGAAATCGACATTCAAATCAAGGGTCCTTGGCTGCACACGATCTTGTTTGAAATCCCGGTGCTGTCCATCGTCAACGAGGTCTATTTCAGAAACACCCAGCCCCAGCCCGACTTTGTGGAAGGGCGACGTCGCTTGGCCGAGAAGATCGACCAACTCAATGCGGCGGACCTGCCTGATTTGAAAATCGCCGATTACGGCACGCGTCGTCGCTTCTCCAAAGACTGGCAGCAAGAGGTGTTGCAAATACTGGTGAAAGGATTGGGCACCATTCCTGCGGGCCGACTCACAGGCACCAGCAATGTGCTGTTTGCCCACAGCATGGCTCTGACGCCTTTGGGCACCATGGCGCACGAGTACCTGCAAGCCTGCCAAGCGCTGGGGCCGCGTTTGCGCGACAGCCAGGTGTTTGGGTTTGAGACTTGGGCGCGGGAATACCGGGGCGATTTGGGCATTGCCTTGAGCGATGTGTATGGCGTGGAACCTTTTTTACGCGACTTCGACATGTACTTTTGCAAGCTGTTCGACGGTGCGCGCCACGACAGCGGAGACCCCTTCACCTGGGGCGAGCGCATGATTGAGCATTACAAAAACAACCGGGTCGACCCGCTCACCAAAACACTCATCTTCAGCGATGGACTGACCGTGCCGCGCACCATCGAGCTGTACAAACGTTTCCAGGGGCGCTGCCAACTCGCCTTTGGCATCGGCACCAACCTGACCAACGATCTGGGCTACGAACCGCTGCAAATCGTGATCAAGATGGTGGAGTGCAATGGCCAACCCGTGGCCAAACTATCCGACACCCCTTCCAAAAACATGTGCGAAGACACCAACTACCTGGCTTATCTGCGCCAGGTGTTTGACATCGCGCAGCCCTGAACAAAGCCACCATGGAACTTGTTCTTGTTCTGGTTTTTGCGGTGGCCTATCTGGCCATCACCCTGGAACATCAGTTGCAGGTGAACAAATCTGCGCCAGCCCTCATTGGTGCAGCGGTTTTGTGGACGCTGTATGCATGGCAGTTGGGCGATGCGTCATTGCTGAGCCAGCACCTCCATGAATCACTGGTGTCGACGGCGCAAATTGTGTTTTTCTTATTGGGCGCCATGACCATTGTGGAAGTGGTGGATGCCCACCATGGCTTTGATGTCGTCACGCGGCGTATCCGGACCTCCAAACTGTCGGTCCTGTTGTGGTTGGTGGGCGGGGTGACTTTTTTCATGAGCGCCGTGCTGGACAACCTCACCACGGCCATCGTCATGGTGTCGCTCATGAAAAAATTGTTGCGCCACCGTGAGGACCGTTTGTTTTTCGCGGGCATCATCGTCATTGCTGCCAACGCTGGTGGCGCCTGGTCGCCGATTGGCGATGTCACCACCACCATGCTGTGGATTGGGGGTCAAGTGACCGCTTTGGAAATCATGAAGACCTTGATCATTCCTTCGCTCTTGGCCGCACTCATTCCATTGGCCATCACCGCTTGGATGTTGCGCGGACAAACCGTGATCGCCCCAGAGACTGACGCTTCTGACAACCGCCCCGCCGAGAGTGGCTTCATTTTGTTCTTGGGCGTGGGCTTGCTGTTGTTGGTGCCTGTTTTCAAAACCGTCACGGGCTTGCCCCCCTTCATGGGCATGTTGCTGGGCTTGGGCTTGCTTTGGTTGGTCAGTGACTTCTTGCACAAAAGCAAGGCGAACGAAGACAAGGCGCACCTGACCTTGGCGCACAGCTTGTCGCGCATCGACATGGCTTCCATCACCTTTTTCATGGGCATCTTGTTGGCGGTGGCGGTGCTCGAGCACGCCCACATCCTGAGCCATTTGGCGCAATGGCTCAACGACACCGTGGGCCGCATGGATGTGATCGTGATCTTGATCGGCTTGGCCAGTGCCGTGGTGGACAACGTGCCTTTGGTGGCGGCAAGCATGGGCATGTACAGCCTGGCAGACCATCCTCCTGACAGCTTTTTGTGGGAATTCATCGCTTATTGCGCAGGCACAGGCGGGTCTGTGCTGATCATCGGCTCGGCGGCCGGTGTGGCCGCGATGGGTTTGGAAAAAATCGATTTCTTTTGGTACGTCAAACGCATCAGCAGCTTGGCGTTGGCTGGCTATTTCGCTGGCGCACTCGCCTACATCATTCAATTCAATCTGACACATTAGCCCACATGAGCAAACCCAAAATTGTCGTCACCCGCCATGTCTACCCCGAGGTGCTGGCGCACCTGGAACCTCACTTTGAAGTGACCCACAACCAAGCAGACATCCCCTATAGCTTGGAAGTGTGGACCGAGCTGTTGAGCCAACAAGACGGCGCACTCACCATGGGCATTGAGCCCGTCAATGAGCAGGTGCTGGCAGCCTGTCCCCGACTGCGCATATGCGCCAATTTGAGTGTGGGCTACAACAACTTTGATGTGCCTGCCATGACGCGCCACAAGGTGGTGGCCACCAACGCCCCCGATGTCCTGACCGAAACCACGGCTGATTTTGGGTTTGCATTGATGATGGCCACCGCGCGTCGCATCACCGAGGGCGAGAACTACATTCGCCGAGGCGACTGGCACCAGTGGAAGTTGGATTTTTTTTGCGGTGCCGAGGTCCATGGCACCACCCTGGGCATCATCGGCATGGGGCGCATTGGGCAAGCCATCGCCAAGCGTGGCGCGCACGGTTTTGGCATGAAGGTGCTTTATCACAACCGCAGCCAACTGTCGCCCGATTTGGAAGCGGCTTGCAAAGCCACCTACGTCAGCAAATCGGTGTTGCTTCAACAAGCAGACCATGTGGTGTTGGTGGTGCCCTATTCCAAAGAAGCGCACCACACCGTTGGTGCCGCCGAGTTGGCGTTGATGAAGCCCACGGCCACCTTGGTGAACATTGCGCGGGGCGGTATCGTGGACGACGCGGCATTGGCCCAAGCACTACAAAAAGGCCAAATTGCCGCTGCGGGCCTGGATGTGTTTGAAGGTGAACCGACAGTGCATCCAGATCTTTTGAAGTGCCAGAACGTGGTGCTGACGCCCCACATTGCCAGTTCCACCCGCGCCACCCGCTTGGGCATGGCCATGGTGGCGGCCAACAACTTGATTTCGTTTTTCAACGACGGCCGGGTGCAAACCCCGCTCAACCCCGAGGTGCTGTCATGACCATCGACACCAATTGGCTCATCATCGGCGTCATGGCGGTGCTGTTCAGCGCGGCCATGTACCTGATGCGCCGCATGTCTGCCAAGCCCACCGAGCAAAACAACGAACTGGTGCAACTCGAGGACAAGCTGGACCGCATGGGCAAAGAACTGCGCTATGAAATCCTCGAAGCCTCGCGCAACGACCGCCAAGAGTTGTCGCACAACCTGGCGCAATTTCAGCAAACCCTCACCGAGCAACTCGCCCTGATGCAGGCCAACATGAACAGCCAGTTGCTGGCCTTGGGGGAGGGCAACACGCGCCGCATGGCCGAGGTGCGTGAAACCTTGGACCAGCAGTTGCAGCACATGCAACTGACCAATGTGGCCAAGCTCGACGAGATGCGCAAGACCGTGGACGAGAAATTGCAAACCACACTTGAGGCGCGTTTGAGTGAGAGCTTCAAGCAAGTGGCCGAGCGCTTGGAGCAGGTGCACCAAGGACTGGGTCAAATGAAGAACTTGGCACAAGGCGTAGGCGATTTGCAGCGGGTGCTCTCAAATGTGAAAACACGCGGCATCTTTGGCGAGGTGCAACTCGAGGCCTTGCTGGAACAGGTGCTGACCATCGAGCAGTACGGCAAACAAATTGAAACCAAACCACGCAGCAACCAACGCGTGGATTTCGCCATCAAGTTGCCTGGGCGCAGTGACGATGGTGGCACGGTTTGGTTGCCCATCGATGCCAAATTCCCACGCGAGGACTACGAGCGCTTGCTCGATGCCCAAGACCGCGCGGACGTGGTGGGTGCTGAGGCGGCGGCCAAGGCCATGGAAACGCGCATACGCCAGGAGGCCAGGAGCATCGCCGAGAGTTACCTCGCGCCGCCACACACCACCGACTTTGCGATTTTGTTTTTACCTGTGGAAGGTTTGTACGCCGAGGTGCTGCGCCGTCCGGGTTTGATGGACTTGCTGCAACGCGATTACCGCGTCACTTTGGCTGGCCCGACCACTTTATTGGCCATTCTGAACAGCTTGCACATGGGTTTTCGCACCTTGGCCTTGGAGAAGCAGGCCTCTGAGGTGTGGAAGGTGCTGGGGGCGGTCAAAACAGAGTTTGATCGCTATGGGGAATGGGTGGCCAAGGTGCGCGAGCAGGTGCAAAAAGCAGCGGACACCTTGGACCGCGCAGACACGCGCAGCAAGCAAATGCAGCGTGTGTTGAAAGGTGTCGAGGCCTTACCTGAGGCGGAAGCCCTGGTGCGTTTGCCGCTCGATCCCGATTGAACTGGGCCTTTACTGACCCAGAACAAATGACTGGATTTGAACTTGATTGAGCCGAGAATCAAACTTAAAGAATGGCAAATTTCATAAATATGTAGTTATTTATAATTCAATAAATGTTATGGTGTGAGCTCTAAAGAAATCACTGGAGCTCGTGCCATGCAAGATGCCTCTGACCATGTTCAATGGTCCACATTCAATGACATGCTGTTTCCAACCGACTTGGAAACCGTGCTCATGAAAAGCGTTTTTCCCACTGAATGGTTGATACGTGCGGCCAGTTGCCGTCAGCAATTCGTCGTGA
>JBDKLR010000070.1:0-17348 GCA_039795515.1 Pseudomonadota bacterium
CATCCTTGATCTGCAGTGACTTGTGGTGCCCATCGAGCAGATCAATGGCGGCATATTGAAACTCTCGCTCCGGCAGCTGCCACAGTTGCTTGGCCAGGCTCAACACAAAGGGGCGCGTGAAGGTGGTTTTGGGCCAAGCCTTCAACACCGTTTTGAGTGTTTGTCTGCGAGGCGTGGCACGAATGCCGATGAACTCAAACTGGTTGAGCATGTAGGCCTTCATCTGTGCCGCTTGCTCAGCGTCTTTCAGGGCATGGAATGACTTTTGAATTTCAAGCAAGGGTTCATTCATTCCACTCATCGACCCAAGCCAAATGACTTTCGCAGGCTGGCGTCAACAGGACCAGCTGGCATGAATCGACGCAAGATGCGCAGCAAGGTGGCTTCACCTTTGCAAGTGAGGGTGGTGGTCATGACTGAAAGTATTGCAAGAACTCACTGGCGGAAAGAGAGGGATTCGAACCCTCGGTACAGGAGAACCTGTACGCCGGATTTCGAATCCGGTGCATTCGACCACTCTGCCATCTTTCCGGGTCTTGCTGATTGAAAGAATTCTATGCGAGCACTTCCATGCCGCCCATGTAGGGCTGGAGTGCTGCGGGCACCAGCACACGACCATCGGCTTGTTGGTAGTTTTCCAGCACCGCCACCAAGGTGCGGCCCACGGCCAAGCCGGAGCCGTTCAAGGTGTGCACCAATTCGTTTTTGCCTTGGGCATTTTTGAAACGCGCTTGCATGCGGCGTGATTGAAACGCTTCGCAATTGGAGACCGAGCTGATCTCTCGGTAAGTGTTTTGTGCAGGCAACCAGACTTCCAGGTCGTGCGTGCGAGCCGCACCAAAGCCCATGTCGCCTGTGCACAGGGCCATGACGCGGTAGGGCAAGCCGAGCTTTTGCAAAATGGCTTCCGCATGGCGGGTCATCTCTTCCAACGCCTCGTTGCTTTTCTCGGGATGCACGATTTGCACCATCTCCACTTTGTCAAACTGGTGCTGGCGGATCATGCCGCGTGTGTCTCGGCCATGGCTGCCGGCCTCTGAGCGAAAGCAGGGGGTGTGCGCGGTGAGTTTGAGGGGCAATTCGTTTTCAGCCAACACCGTGTCGCGCACCATGTTGGTCAATGGCACTTCACTGGTGGGGATCAGATACAGCGCTTGGCCATCGCTGTCACCGTCTTGGCCGCCTTTTTTGGCGGCGAACAAATCTTCCTCGAATTTGGGCAATTGACCCGTGCCCTTCAAGCTGTCTGCATTGACGATGTAAGGTGTGTAGCACTCGGTGTAACCGTGTTCTTGGGTTTGCACATCGAGCATGAACTGCGCCAAAGCACGGTGCAAGCGGGCAATCGATCCCTTCATCACGGTGAAGCGCGAGCCAGAGAGTTTGACGCCCATCTCGAAATCCAAACCCAGGGGCTCGCCCAATTCCACATGGTCTTTGGCGGTGAAACCCAAGGGCACTGGCTCGGTGCCTGTGGGGCTCCAGCGGCGCAACTCGACGTTGCCATGCTCGTCTGCGCCCACGGGCACGCCTTCTTGCGGCAAGTTGGGCACCGCCAACAACAAGGTTTGCAATTCGTTTTGCAGGGCTTCCAAGCGAACCGCAGAGGCATCCAACTCGTCTTTGAGTTGTGCCACCTCGGCCATCACGGCATCAGCGGATTCGCCTTTGGCTTTGAGTTGGCCGATTTGCTTGGACAAGCTGTTGCGCTTGGCTTGCAACTCTTCGGTGCGCGTTTGCAAGGTTTTGCGCTCGTTTTCCAAAGCCGTGAAAGCGGATTCGTTCAAAAACACCTGAGGGTTTTTGCGGGTTTGCAAACGGGTGATGACTTGGGTGAGGTCGCGGCGAAGAAGCGCTATGTCGAGCATGGTGTCAGTCTTTGAATCTAGAAAAAATCAATCGTTGCGCAAGCCCTTGGGCAGCGGGAATTTCACGGTTTCTTGCACACCTTCCAAGGTGCGCACCGACATGGCGCCAAGTTCACGCAAGCGTTGGATGACTTGCTGCACCAACACATCGGGTGCCGAGGCACCCGCGGTGAGACCGATTTTGGCCTTGCCTTCCAACCACTCGGCTTGCAGTTCACCGGCATGGTCCACCATGTAACTGGGCGTGCCGTACTTGGCCGCCACATCGCGCAAGCGGTTGCTGTTGGAGCTACTGGGACTGCCCACCACAATCACCAAATCCACTTGGGGACTCAGCACCTTGATGGCGTCTTGTCTGTTTTGCGTGGCATAGCAAATGTCTTGTTGTTTGGGTTCGCGCACCTGCGGGAATCGCGCTTTGACCGCGGCCATGATTTGCGCGGCATCGTCCACACTCAAGGTGGTCTGTGTGACCACAGCCAACTTGGTGGTTTGCGCGGGTTGCACCTTGAGCACATCTTCTTCGTCTTCGACCAAATGAATGCCCGAGGGCAATTGGCCCATGGTGCCTTCCACTTCAGGGTGGCCTTTGTGGCCGATCATGATGAACTCATAACCCTCTTTGTGCAGTTTGGCGACTTCCACATGCACCTTGGTCACCAGCGGGCACGTGGCGTCAAACACTTGGAAACCGCGTCGCTGTGCTTCGTACTCCACTTCCTTGGGCACACCGTGGGCGCTGAACACCAAGGTGGCCCCTTCGGGGACATCGTTCAAGTCTTCAATGAAGATGGCACCACGCGAACGCAGGTCTTCCACCACATGGGTGTTGTGCACGATTTCGTGGCGCACATAAATGGGTGCGCCAAATTTGGCCAAGGCGTGCTCAACGATGTCGATGGCCCGGTCCACGCCCGCACAAAAACCACGCGGCTCGGCCAAGATGATTTCTTGCGGACGGATGGCAGACATCAGAGCACCCCAATCACTTGTACTTCCAAACTGACGGCTTGACCCGCCAGTGGATGGTTGAAATCAAACAGCACGGCATCTTCGCGCAGTTGCACCACGGCCCCTGCATAGCGGCCATTGTCGGGGGCGGGAAACTCCAGCACCTCGCCCACATGGTATTGGGCATCGGCCTCGCCAAACTGCGCCAGCAATTGACGCGGCACCCATTGCAGCATGTCGGGGTTGCGCTCGCCAAAGGCCTCACCCGCCGCCATTTGCAAGGTGACATGTTCGCCCTCAGCCAAGCCCAGCAAGCGGTTTTCCATGGCGGGTGACAACTCGCCATTGCCCAATGACAACGTGGCGGGAGGACCACCAAAGGTGTTGATGATGTCCCCTTGCGGACCACTCAAGCGGTAATGCAAGGTCAAAAAAGAGCCGGGTTGTATCAAGGTGGTGGCTGTCATGCGCGTCTTTGTAAACTGGCCCTATTGTAGAAAGGACGTGGATCACCAAGAAAGCAGGTGATGCACCACTTTTCTCACTTCTTGAAACAGCGATCATGACCAGGTGTTTGATGATGTCCCCACTCGCCCACCCAGGCTCTTATGCTTCTTCAAGAACTTCCCAAAACCATGCGTCCGCGCGAAAAATTGCTCACCATGGGCGGTGCGGCACTGACCGATGTCGAACTGCTGGCGGTGATGCTGGGCACGGGTTTGCCCGGTCAAAACGTGCTGCAACTGGCCCAAGAACTGTTGGATCATTTCCAAGACTTGGCCGGTTTGATGCTGGCAGCGCCAGCCGAGTTGAAAGCGGCCAAGGGTTTGGGCGGGACGGCGCGACGCGCGCAGTTGTTGGCGGTGCTGGAGTTGGCCAAGCGCGTGTTGATGCAGCAAATGCGCAAGCGCGACGTGATGAGCAACCCCGAAACAGTGCAACACTTTTTGCAGCTGCATTTGTCAGCGCATCCCCATGAGGTGTTTGCGGTCATGTTTTTAGACCATCAAAATTATTTTTTGGGCTTCAAAGAAATGTTCAGAGGCACTTTGACCCAAACCTCGGTCTACCCGCGCGAGGTGGTCAAGCTGGCGCTGGAGTTGGGCGCTGGTTCGGTCATCTTGTCGCACAACCACCCCAGTGGGCAGGTGCGGCCATCGGTGGCCGACAGCCAACTCACCCGCACCTTGCAATCGGCCCTGGCCATGGTGGACGTCAAGGTGCTCGACCACATCATCGTGGGGCCTGGCAAAACCTGGTCAATGGCGGAGCAGAGCCCATGGTGAAAGCACGCAGCTTGCAAGACCTGGGGGCGATCAAAGCCGATTTGGCGGCGCGCGCGGCGGCCGAGGCCGCTGAAAAGGCCGCGCGCGAACTGGCCGAGAAACAAGCGCAGGCCGAGCAGCAACTCTTCAAACGCGCGGTGGGCGCGGTCAAGCCCTTGAGCCACGAACCGCGCGTTCCCCTGGCCCCAGCACCCGCCAAGCCTGTGGCCTTGCAGCAGCAAATCGACAATGACAATGTGCTGCGCGAGAGCTTGAGTGACGACTTCGACGTGTCCACCTTGCTCGACACCGATGATGAGTTGAGCTTTCGCCGTCCTGGCATCGGCACCGATGTGACGCAAAAACTCCGCAAGGGCCACTGGAGTTTGCAAGGCCAAATAGATTTGCACGGCATGCGCAGCGACGAAGCGCGCGAAGCCTTGGGTCAATTCATCCGCGACGCGACCAAACGCGGTTGGCGCTGTGTGCGGGTGGTGCATGGCAAGGGTTTGGGTTCGCCTGGCAAAACACCTGTGCTCAAAGGCAAGGTGCTGCGGTGGTTGGTGCAAAAAATCGAAGTCATGGCCTTTGTGCAGGCCAAGGCTTCAGAGGGCGGCGCTGGGGCTTTGGTGGTGTTGCTGCGCTGACCCTCAGCGCAACCGTTAAATCGCCTGCCGCAAGGTGTGCACCACCGGTCGGCGCAACACCTCGCGCAATCCCCACCAACCTGCGCCCCAAGCCAAGCCCGCGCCCACCGCCATGCCCATCACCAACACCCATGGCGAAGCACGCCAACTGAACTCGAACACAAAATCAGCCCAGCCCCAAGCCATGACCAGGGCCACGGCAGCGGCCAACACGCCTGACAAGGCGCCGACACCCAAGAGCTCGGCCGTTTGCACTTGGCGCAACAATTGGTTGCCCGCGCCCAAGGCACGCAACACCGCATACTCGCGCGCACGTTCTTCCCGAGTGGCCGTGACAGCGGCAAACAACACCACCAAACCCGCGGCCAAGGTGAAGCCAAACAAAAACTCGACGGCGCCAATCACTTGCCCCAAGACTTTTTGCACTTGTGTGATGGTGGCCCCCATGTCGACATTGGTCACATTGGGGAAACGTTGCACCAATCCGTTGTCAAAGCCTTTCACATCGGGCGCGCGATAAGCAGCGATATAGGTCATGGGCACATCTGGGATTTTGGACATCGGGTAGATGGCAAAGAAATTGGCGCGCATCGAGGTCCAGTCCACCCGCCTCAGCGAGGTGATGCGGGCATCCACCGCTTGGCCAGCGATTTCAAAACGCAACTGGTCTCCCAGCTTCAAATTCAGGGATTTGGCAATGCCTTCTTCCATGCTGATGGCGTCGGCTTCCTCGGGCGTCCATTTGCCTTGCACGATCTGGTTGTGTTCTGGCGCTTTGGCCGAATGCGAAATGTTGAACTCACGCTCCACCAGTCGTTTGGCGCGTTCGTCGGTGTAACTGTCTGGCCGAACAGCTTGGCCATTGACCGCCACCAATCGGCCGCGAATCATGGGATACCAATCCATCTTCTTCACACCGGCTTGGTCCAAGTGCTGCAAAAAATCATCCGATTGATCGGGCTGGATGTTGATCACGAAACGGTTGGGCGCGTCTGCCGGGGTGGCGTTGCGCCAACTGTCGACCAAGTCGGTGCGCAACAACACGAGCAAGATGAGCGCCAGCAAACCCACCGACAAGGCGCTGACTTGCACCACGGTATAGCCCGGGCGGGCGCTGATCTGCCGAGTCGCCATACGCAGCCAAATTGACACTTGCGGCATGCCGACGGTTTGTCGCAAACCCCAGACCGCGGCCCAGGCCAAGCCGGCGAACACGACAGCAGCGCCTGAAAAACCGCCCACCACCATCAAGCCCAGGGACACATCGCGGCTGGCACTGAGCAGCAAGGCGGCAAACCCCAGCAAACCCAAGCCCAGCACACCCAAAGAAGCGGGACGCAGCGGGCCCAAATCACGTCGAATCACGCGCAACGCCGGCACTTGCGCCAGTTGCAAGATGGGCGGCAACCCAAAGGCCAGCAGCAAGGTCATGCCAGCGCCCAACCCTTGCCAAAACGGCATCCCACTGGGCGCGGGCAAAGCGGTGTCAACCAAGCCCACCAGCAAACTGACAAACACCTGGTGCAAGCCGTAACCCATGAGCAGTCCCAAGGCACTGGCCAACAAACCCACGGCGAAAAACTCCAACACATAGACCGTGAGGATGTGCCGCTGGCTTTGACCCAGCACCCGCAACATGGCGCAATCGTCCAAGTGCCGAGCGGCAAAACCCCGCGCCGCCAGGGCCACGGCCACTGCGCTCAGCAAGGCCGCCAGCAAGGCCACCAGGTGCAGGAACTTTTCAGCGCGGTCCAGGGTTTGGCGCATTTCGGGGCGACCCGCTTCCAGGGTCTCCAAGCGCACGCCGCGCACATCGGGTTGTTGCACATGGCCCTCGGCCCATTGGACGAATTCGGCCACTTTGGCGGGTGGCCCGATCACCGCCAAGCGCCAATTGACCCGGCTGGCAGGTTGAAGCAACTGGGTGGCCGCCACGTCCGCCTGGTTCATCATGACGCGCGGCGCGAAGTTCATGAATCCAGCACCGCGATCGGGCTCGCTGACCAACACCTGAGAAATACGCAGTGTGCGCTCACCTAAGCGTAAAGACCCGCCGATATTGAGTTCCAAGGCTTCAAGCAAGGCTGGCTCGACCCAGACTTCACCCGGGGCCGGAATGGCGTCTGTCACTTGGGCGGGGCGGTCAAACGGGGTGCCGTTGTTGAGCTCTTTCTCCAGCGCCCGCTTGGGCACGGGTTGGTCGGCAGGCTGCAATATTTGCAAGCGACCGCGCAAAGGGTAGCCATCGCTCACCGCTTTCAGGGCGACCAAACGGCTGTTGCCACCCTGCTCTTCCAAGCTGCTGGCCATGGTTGGAAAGCTGAGCGTCACCACCGATGTCAGGCCCAAGCGTTGAATTTGAGCCGTGACAGCGTCGGACAAGGGATGGTCACTGGCCAACACGGCGTCACCGCCCAACAACTGGCGGGCGTCTCGTTGCAAGCCCCCTTCGATGCGGTCGGCCAAAAAGCCCACCGAACTGAGAGCCGCCACGCCCAAACTGACCGCCACCCACAACAGGCGCAATTCCCCTGCGCGGGCGTCCCGCCAAAAAGCACGCCAAGCCATTTTGAGCAAATCAACCATCGACGGAGGCACTCCAACGTTCGTTCCAGCCATGCTGGACTTGTTGCAAATCGCGCCTATCGCGCTTGGTGGGACGTCCCTGGGTCATGCTTTGCGCGGGTTCGCGTTCAAAGCGACGGCGCTGCGCATGGTCCTCGCGGGCCTTCACACTCTCAGGGGTTTCTTCGTACAGCAACTGTGCTTTGGGGGCCGGGCCACGCACATCACTCAAACCCAGTACCAAGACGGTTCGCACCTGGCCTTCGCGGCGCATCGAAACGGTGTCCCCGGTCTTGACCTCGCGGGCGGGTTTGGCCACTTGATGGTTGACCTCGATGCGGCCTTTGTTGATCTCGTCCGTGGCCAAAGAGCGGGTTTTGTAAAACCGGGCGGCCCACAGCCATTTGTCGATGCGCAATTTATCCATTGCGGCCATTGTGACTTAACTTATTAGTATGCAGTCGGGGGCCAGAGGCATGTCCCTTGGATTTGGACGTGGCATCCATACAACGATCCAAAAACTGCCAAATTTGACAGCAACGCCAAAAAAGCTAATATCCATCCCCCCTTACGAATTTTTCTTCGATTGGTTTCTGGGTTCGCCAGACGCCGAGGGACTCGACACCGCTGCATTTTCAGGAGCAGAAGATGGCATTCAAAATTTTGGTCACCAGTCAAAAAGGTGGCGTTGGCAAGAGCACCTTGTCCGCCAATTTGGTGGCCTACTTGAGCCGCACCCTCGGATTGGGCGTGACCCTGATTGATTGGGACCCCCACGGTTCGTCCAGCACCTGGCTCAACCAAGCACCCAGCGTGGGCGCGGTGGTCAAACACATGGCCCTGCCCGTGGACCAAGGTGGCAACCGACCCATTTTTGAAGCGCGTTTGCAAATGCGCCGTGCCGCCAGCGAATGCGACATCCTGGTGTGCGATCTGACATGGAGCGACTCGCTGGCTGGCGAGTTGATGTTTGAATTTGACATGGTCTTGGTGCCCACCTCGGTCTCCGAAATCGAGTTGGCCGCCACTTCTGGTTTCTTGAGCCGCAACCGTTGGGTGTTTGACGCGGCCACCGCACGCCGCCCGATGTTGGTGGTCTGCCCCACGCGTGTGCTCAACGAGCAACTCAACTCCGACGTGTTCACCAAGCAGCGCTTCCCTGTGAGTTTCATGTTGGCGCCTCCCATCTTGGAAGCGCAATCAGCGCGCGATCTGTTCGAACGCGGTTACCTGATGGACGCCCGCGATGTGTGTGGCGATTCGTTCCGCGAATTCGGTGAAGCGATTTGTGCCGCGCGGGAAATTCGCATGGCCCAAGCCAATCAACCCCGCCAACCGGTGACCACCAAGCTCAGCGAGCGCGATGCCAGCAGCAACCGCGTGCCCCTGACGCCGGCCAAATCCAGCGTGTTGGAATCCATTCCCGGTTCGGCCCAATATTCCGTGCTGGGCCGTTACCGCCAGCGCAAAATGGCCGAGGATCAAGAAGCGGTGGTCAACACCCGTTCGTTGGCGCAAATGGGCATCCCCGAATTTCTCAAACGTCTGGCCCGCGGCAACGCGGCCAAGCTCTAAGCCTTGGACCACGTGATGCCAGAAGAAAAATTCCTCGCCTTCAAAGGCCTCAAACAATACGACCCCGGCATGGGCTGGGCCTCGGTGCACAACTTCACAGAAGCCCAGCATGTCTCGGCCGACCTGATGTCGCAGCACCATTTCGACGAAGAACAGTCCAAGCAGCACGAGCAATCGTTGCAAGCCTTGGCGGATGCCGCCCGCGAGGATGCGCCCGAGCCAGCCGAACAGGTGCTGCAAGACCCATTGCTCGGCGAGTTGTTCGAGCAATTGCACCAACCACCGCAAGACGAGTTGGCGCACAACTGGAAAATCATCGCCACCAGCGTCAACATCCTCAGCCAGCGCATGAACCAGCAGCGCGAATTGCGCCGTCGCTTGTCCACCATCGATCAAGAGTTGGACAAGCTGCGCAACAGCATCTTGCATGACCTGCAGGAGATCCAGCGCGCGTCCGACCAGCAGCTGTCCATGGCCCGCTTGCGCGCCGAGGTATCCTCGCTGGCACAAGCGCGCTTGTCGTCCAAGCTGCGCAGCGCACCCAACAGCTGACCTCGCCGAGGTCAGGGCATTCGGAGACATCTGCCTCATGATCGACCTCAGCAACATCCGCTACCCCGTCCGATACACCACTTTTTTCATCGCGCTGGCGGGGCTCTGTTTGAGCCTGCTGGTGTTGATCGCCTCGGGCGCTGGGCTGCTGTGGTTTGTGTTGTTTGCTTTTTTGAGTGGCGTGGGTGTGTACGACTTGATGCAACCCCACCACGCCATCTTGCGCAACTACCCGGTGCTGGGTCATTTGCGCTTCTTGCTGGAATTCATCCGGCCTGAAATCCGCCAGTATTTCATCGAGAGCGACACCGAGGCAGCCCCTTTTTCACGTGCCCAGCGCAGTCTGGTGTACGCCCGCGCCAAGGGTCAGTCAGACAAACAACCCTTTGGCACCGAATTGGATGTCGACGCCCAGGGCTATGAATGGATGACCCATTCCCTGATACCCAGCACCATCGCCTCGCACGATTTCCGGGTGCAAGTGGGCACCTCGGCCTGCACCCAGCCCTACAACATCAGCTTGTTCAATGTGTCGGCCATGAGTTTTGGTGCTTTGAGTGCCAACGCGATCATGGCGCTGAACCAAGGCGCACAAATGGGCGGCTTTGCACACGACACCGGTGAGGGATCGATTTCGCGCTACCACCGCATCCATGGTGGCGACCTGATCTGGGAAATTGGTTCGGGCTATTTCGGCTGCCGCGACGACCAAGGTTTGTTTGACCCCGCCCGCTTCGTTGAACAAGCGCGCGACCCGCAAGTGAAGATGATTGAAATCAAGCTCAGCCAAGGCGCCAAACCCGGCCATGGCGGGGTGTTGCCAGCGGCCAAAGTCACCCCTGAGATCGCCGAGGCGCGTGGTGTGAACATGGGCGAGGACTGTGTGTCGCCCGCTGCACACAGCAGTTTCAGCAACCCGATCGAGTTGCTGGAATTCATCCAAAGTTTGCGCGAGTTGAGCCAATTCAAACCCGTGGGCATCAAGCTGTGCATCGGCCACCCCTGGGAATGGTTTGCCATCGTGAAAGCCATGCAAGAGACCAAAATCCTGCCTGATTTCATCGTGGTTGATGGCTCGGAAGGCGGCACCGGTGCCGCTCCTTTGGAGTTTTCAGACCACTTGGGCATGCCCTTGAAAGAAGGTCTGCGCTTGGTGCACAACACCCTGGTGGGCGTGGGTTTGCGCGAAGACATCCGCATCGGGGCCAGCGGCAAGATCATCAGCAGTTTTGACATGGCCCGCGCATTGGCCTTGGGCGCCGATTGGTGCAACAGCGCCAGGGGCTTCATGTTTGCCTTGGGCTGTGTGCAAGCCCTCAAATGCCACACCGGTGAATGCCCAACAGGCGTCACCACCCAAGACCCGCAACGGCAGATCGCCTTGGTGGTGCCCAGCAAAGCCGAGCGGGTGAAAAGCTTTCACCAAAACACCTTGAAATCTTTGCAGGAGTTGCTGCAGGCAGCGGGCATGAAGTCGCCGCAAGACTTGAAGCCAAATCATTTTGTGCGCCGCATCAGCGCCCATGAAACACAGTCTTTGGCTGATTTGTACCCTTCGCTGAGCAAAGGGGCATTGCTCAAAGAGACCCTGACCAAGTTGCCCGAACCCTACAAAACACACTGGCCCAAGGCCAGCCCCGAGCACTTCTGAGGATCAGTTGTCGCTGGCAGGGCGGGGATACACCACGCGGTCTTCTTTGGGTGCCGCACGTGGAGGCAATGCGGGCGGTTGAGCGGCGGCTTTGGCTTCTGCAGCGGCTTTGGCAGCTTCGGCAGCCGCTTTGGCGGCGGCAGCTGCAGCAGCCTTGGCTTCGGCAGCCAATTTCGCATCAGCCGCGGCTTTCGCATCCGCTGCCGCTTTGGCCTCGGCCGCAGCCTTGGCTTCCGCCGCTTTGGTGTCCACTTTCACGGGGGGTGGAGGTGGCGCGGGTTTGGGCAATGCCGCTTGTTTTTCTTTTTCCAATTGCTTTTGACGCTCACGCTCGGCCTTGGCCGCAGCAGCGTTGGCCGCATTGGCCGCATCCAGCTCTTTCTTCAGCTTCTGGATTTCAGCGATGACTTCTTTTTGGTTGTCTTTGACCACTGGCGCAGCAGGTGCAGGCTTGCTCGCCAGGGTTTGCACCTTGGCTTCCAGGGCTTGAATGCTTTTTTGCAGGTTTTGCAATTTGGCGTCCAAATTTTTCTCAGACTGGCCATTCACTTGACCGGCAATTTGGTCGGGCAACTTCACAAACAACTTGTTCAAATCGTCCAAACGACCTTCGAGTTTTTCGTCCAACTTCACTTGACGCTCTTCCATGCCATCGAGTTTCTCGGTGGTGTCGCCCAGACCGCGCGTGGCATCGCCAAAAGTGGCCAGCGTGGCGTCCAACTCGACCACGCGCTTGCCCACCGCCAATGACAAGGCATCAAGTTGGCGAATGTTTTGTTGCAAACGGGTGGAAATGGCAAAGAACGTGCCCACAGCGATCATCAAAAAGGCCAGCAAGCCAATCAAGATGACACGTGAGTGAAGGATGTTGCGGTCATTGGCCTCGGTGACGATTTTCATCACCTCGCGCATTTCATGACTGATGTTGGCCGCCACCTCGGCCGAGCGGGTGGACACCTCGGCGGAGCTGAGCACCACACCGGTCAGGTCTTCCAACTGACGGGACACCTCGGAACTGTCCAAGCTTTGGGCTTGCAAGGCTTCAATGCCCTCGGCCATCGCGTCTGCAGTCTCGACCACCACCGGCGCAGGCGGCTCGGGCAGGAAGTCGCCGTCGTCGGAGGCTTCTGCTTTAGAAGTGTCTTGCGCCATGGTCGTAGTCCTTAGGATTTCTTGGGTTTGGATTTCGCCTTTTCCAGATCATCCAGTTGCTCATTCACTTGCGTGATGTCTTCGTGCAATTGGTCGATCCGAGGCTTGATTTGCTCCTCCCAATGATCGGCCGATGTCAGTCCAACTTGAGCCAAATGCGCCAAATGGGGGTCCCAATGGGACAAATCGGTGCCAACAGTTGCAGGCTGAACGGGGGTCCCAGCCGGCTGGTCAGGGGTGACACCCTCCCCCCCTGGGACGAACCTGGTCAGGCTGGGGTTGGCCAATGCATCTGCTGTGGCGGGATTCAAGCTGGGGTCTTGCAATTCGTGGCTTTGAACCGCCATCAAGCTGGCCGGATCGGTGCGGCCGTAGCTGCTGGCCGGCTCCAAGTGGGGGTCGCTCAAATGCGATGGCTTGTCTTCGTGGTGCGACTCAGGCGCGTCACTCGCCTTTTCATTCAAAGGTTCCACGGGGTCTGCAGCAGGCAAAGGTTCATCGGAAATCTGTGTGGGTTGGCTCATGGCATCTCTCCAGCTTTTGGAATCGGCCTGTTGACGGACAACTTGATCAATCTGGACCCGCCTACTCCTGAAACTGAGCTTTTAGAGACTTTGCTGATCTGAGCCACGCTTTGGCCAGGGGTGGGTTTTGTCGCATCAAGGCCTCGGCTTGTGCTTTTTCCGCATAAGGACCGGTGATCAGGATGTAATAAGGCTTGCTGCCTTTGCGCTGGGTGTAGAGCACTTGGCCCGATTTGTAGCCCAGTGAACTGGACTGGAAAGTACGCGCCTCCGCCAGACTGTCAAACGCACCATGTTGCATCACCCAGGCATCGTCTTTGAGCTTGCCAACCCAGGCGGCGTCATCCGCTTTCAGTTCTGAAGAAGTGGGTTTGTCGGCGGCTTTTTCTGGCTTGGCAGGTTCGAGGGGTTTGGCGGGCTCGGGCGCCTTTGTGGGCTCGGGCGCCTTTGTGGGCTCGGGTGTCTTGGCAGACTCGGGAGCCTTCACAGGTTCGACCACTTTGACGGGTTCTGGCGGAGTGACCACGGCCTCGCCCTTCTCGGTGCTGATCGCATCAGCGGGTTTGAGAGGGGTGGGCACATTGCTCGACGACATGCCCACTGTGGGTGCGGCTGGACCAGACGGCACAGGGTTGGTGCTGGTGGCTGCAGGTTTGGCGGGCCCTAAGAGGTACTTTTGAAGAGATTGCCACTCTTGCATCAACAGCGTTTGGTTCAGTGCCGCAAAGGTGGCCAAACTCACCACCAAGGTGACCAGCAAAATGCCGGCGATCTTGCCGCCACGTCCGGGGGGTTTGGTGGGTGCCCACGCTTTGGCGAGTTCTTCTCCCGTGGGCATGGGGGTCAGTGGCACTTCATCGCCCATCACCGGGTCCTTGGGGAAATCGAAACCAGGCGTGTCGTCGATCACTTCCAGGGGCGGGGGCGGTGCAGCAGGCAGTTCAACGGGCTTGGTGGGCTTGGAGGGCGGTGTGGCCACTTTGGGCACCACAGGCGCGCTGGGCACTTGTTTGGCGCCCGGCCATTCATCCAGTGTTTCAATGCGCTGGGGTTTGCTCGGTGTGGGGTCTTCAGATTCGAGCACCCACTGCAACAGGTTTTTGCCAAAGCCGGAGAGTTTTTTCTCGTAACTGCTTTGTTGGTTGATCAGCAAAATCAGGTTGATGTTGCTGGCTGGAAAACCATTGACCAAACGCGCCAGCAGTTGCAACTCAAAGTCTTGGATGCCTTGCGTGTCTGGAAAAATCATGTAGCGCTTGGGCATGGTCTTGTTGGACTTGTCCAGGGCTTGGTCGACAGTCAGTTCAGACAAAATTTCATTGAACCGTTCCACCAAGCGATCGGAGTCTGCCGAGGTCCACAACTCCACGTGTTCCTCACCCTTCTCACGCAAATGCTGGAAGATGCGCCGTCCATAGTGCGCCAGGGCCACTTCGTCATCGCCCAAGATGGCCAAATTCAATCGGCCTTCGCGCAAGGACTTGAGCAGTATTTCAAAGCGCAATTTGTCGGCAGGGCTTTGGTAAAAATCACTCATGGCGTCCCCATCAAGGCGTCATCACTGAAAAAGAAAACCGTTTTCGTCATAGCGCATATTGTCAGGGATGCGCAACGTCGGTTTGACGATGTCATCGGCGCCCGCATAGGTCTGGTTCAAGCTGAACACATAAGCAATGACTTGGGCCACCACATGGTAGAGACCCTCGTGAATCGGGTGGTCCAGTTTGGTGGTGAAGTACAGGGCACGGGCCAATTCAGGTGCTTCAAAAATATAAACACCCTCGTCCTTGGCGCGCTCGCGAATGCGCAAGGCCAGTTCATCCGTGCCTTTGGCAATGAGTGTGGGCGCGCCATCCGAATTGGGGTCGTAGCTCAGGGCCACCGCAAAGTGTTGCGGGTTGGTGATGACCACGTCCGCGTCTTTCACGTTCTCCATCATGCGGTTGTTGGCCATCTCTCGTTGACGACGACGGATCGTGGCTTTCACCTCGGGGCGACCCTCGGCGTTTTTCATCTCGTCCTTGATCTCTTGCCGGGTCATCTTGAGTTTTTTGTTGACCTGGTAATGCTGCAAAGGCACATCGGCCAAGGCGATCACCACCAGACCCATGCTCATCCAAAAACATGCGTCCAAAATCATGGTGCCGGCATGGTTGACGGCGGTGCCCAGATCCAAGCGGTTGAGCGTCACGAGGTCTTCGATGTTGTTGGTGATCGACATCCACAAAATGATGCTGATCACCATGAACTTGGCAATGGTTTTCACCAAGTCAATCAGGGCTTTCATGCCAAACATGCGTGACAAACCGGCCAAGGGATCGAGTTTGCTGAATTTGGGCAAGATCATTTTGGGCGAAAAAATCAATCCCCCGCTCAACACCGTGGACAACACCGCCACCACAGCCAACAAAGCCATGATGGGCAACACCAGCAAATACCCATCCAAGATGGAATGAAAAAAGATGGCCGGCAGCAACTCGGGCTTGTCCATCACCTGGCGGTCAAACTGCAACTGGGCAGTGAACAAAGTGCCCAGCTTGTGGAACAAATAACTGCCCGACAAACTGAAAAACAAAGTGGCTGCCACCAAAATCGCGGCCGTCGACAACTCGACTGAGCGCGCCACCTGCCCTTCCTCTCGCGCTTTGCTCAGTCGTTGCGCGGTCGGTTCTTCGGTCCGTTCGGCGGAGTCGTCAGCCATCTTGCTAGCCTCCTGTCAACATGCCGCGCATTTGGGTGAAGGTTTGCACCCACAACCAATTGATGCGGTGAATGATGCTGGGCACGGCCATCCACAGCACGATGAAGCCCGACAACAAAATGGCGGGCAAGCCCACCGAGAACAACTGCAAACTGGGCGCGGCGCGGGTGACAAAACCCACCCCAATGTTCACGAAGAGCAAGGTGATGACCACGGGCAATGAAATCAGCAAGGCCGAGACAAACATCATGGCGCCCCATGCGGTCATCTTGCCCAACAGATCTTGGGTCATCAAATTCTTGCCAATCGGAAACAAATGAAACGACTCGAGCAAAAGGCCAAACACGATCAGGTGCCCACCGATGGACAAAAACACCAATGTGCCCAAGATGGTAAAAAACTGTGACACCACAGGCACATTGCCCAAGCTCGGGTCGATCATGTTGGCCATGGACAAACCCATCGAACCCGAGACCGCCTGACCCGCCAACACAATGCCGGCGGTGGCCAACTGCATCAGCATGGCCATGGCAAAGCCAATGAACAACTGGTTGAATATTTCTTTCAGCCCCTCGGCAGTGACCGGGTCGATCTTGGGGATGTCCATGTGCATGGCCAAGAAAACCGTCAGCGCCAAACCAATCGAGATGCGGATGCGCAGACTGACCGCGCGGATGGAAAAAATAGAGGAGAACGCGAGAAACGCTGAGATGCGCAGCATGGGCCAGATCAGGGCATAAAACCTGTCCAGCAAATTGAGCATCTCAATGTTCATGTTTCAACCAAAGAGACCTGGGATACGGCCATAAAGCACCCTGGTGTAGTCCACCAAGGTGTTGATCATCCAACCGCCAAACACAGCGGCCGTCAATCCGATGGCCAGGAGCTTGGGGATGAAACTCAAAGTCTGTTCGTTGATCGAGGTGGCGGCTTGAAAAATACCCACGATCAAACCCACGACCAAACCCACGAGCAACAGGGGCGCCGAAATCAACATCGTCATCCAGAGCGCCTGGCGCGCCAAATCAACCACGGTGGAGGTGTCCATCTTGGCTCCTTATTTGAAGATGAAGCTCGAGGCCAGCGAGCCCATGAGCAAGGTCCAACCATCGACCAAGACAAACAGCATAAGTTTGAATGGCATGGAAATGATCATGGGCGACAACATCATCATGCCCATTGACATCAGCACACTGGCCACAATCAGATCGATCACCACGAAGGGGATGTAAACCATGAAGCCAATCATGAAAGCACTCTTCAGCTCAGAGGTGAGAAAAGCAGGCACCAGGGTGAAGAAAGGCACTTCAGCCGCGCTGGCCACTTCTTTGCGTTGAGCGATTTGCATGAACATGGCGATGTCGTCTTCACGGGTCTGCAGCATCATGAAATTGCGCACGGGCACCTCGGCTTTGGCCAAGGCTTGCTCAAAAGGCAACGTGCCGTTCATATAGGGCGCGATGGCGTTGGCATACACATCGTCAAACACCGGGGTCATGATGAACAAGGTGAGGAACAAAGCCAAGCCCACCAACACCGTGTTGGGCGGCGTCTGACCCGTGCCCAACGCTTGTCGAAGTATCGACAGCACGATGATGATGCGCACGAACGAGGTCATCATCAACAGCAAGGACGGCAGCAAAGTGAGCACCGTCATCAAACCCAGCAACTGCAAGGTCAAACTGTATTGCTGACCGCCTTTGCCACTGTTGACGGTGACCATGGGCAAGCCCTGGGCCCAGACAAATTCTGGGATGCACCAGGCCATCAACAACACAATAGGAAGCCAAAAGTATTTATTGCGCATGTTCAGCACCTGGCAACGGGGGAGAGGGGGCGTCTGCAGGCCAGGCATGCAGGGTTTGAATGTCGTTGGAACTGACCGACAACAAGAGCC
>JBDKLR010000071.1:0-9118 GCA_039795515.1 Pseudomonadota bacterium
ATGCAGGTTTGAGTTTGTACCCCGACAGCGAAGACATTTTGGCCATCACCGGTTTGTTGGCACTGATGCGTCAGGAATGGTCATTGGCGGTGGAACTGATTGAAAGCCTGCGCGCCATCCAAGGCGACAGCACACCACCTTTCACATACGTGATGTTGGTGCGTGCATTGCGCTGCAACCTCGAGCCTGTTCGTGCACTGGAAGTGGTGAATGAAGGTTTGAAGAAATACCCCGATCAAATTGAACTGACCGCAGAAAGTTTGATCTTGCAAGACTTCAGCACTTCCGCTGCTGTCAACGACACCACGGCCCATTGAGCCGATGACACCAGGCGGCAAACCTTGGCATGCAGCGGCAATTGATTGCCACCCTGCGGCAAAAGTAAGCAGCCCAACCCGCAAATTGAAGACCAACTGAAAAAGAAAATCGTCCAGGTGCATGCAAATCTGATTTGTAAAAGATGGCACGGGACTTGCATCAACACCTTGAAAGATTGACTGAAGTAAGTCAGGAGAAACAAAATGGCAGTGATCAACACCAACGTTAAAGCCTTGTTTTCGCAAGCGGCATTGAGAGCCACCGAGCGAAGCCAACAAGTGTCTATGCAGCAATTGTCAACTGGCAAGCGCATCAACTCCTCCAGAGACGATGCAGCCGGCATGGCGATTTCCACGCGCATGACACACCAAATTCGCAGTTTGAACCAGGCCGTTCGCAATGCGGGCGACGCCATCACATTGATTCAAACCGCTGAAGGCGCGACCAATGAGATCACTGACATGCTGCAACGCATGCGTGAGTTGGCCATTCAAGCATCGAATGACACCAACAACAACGAGCAGCGCAGTTACTTGGACCTTGAGTTCCAACAACTGAAGAAACAAATCGTTCAGATTGCCAACAACACCGAGTGGAACGGATTCCCCGTGTTGAACGGCAGCACGGGTGAGCGTGTCGGTATCAAACCCGTCTACAAAACCACCTCTGAACCCGCCATCACCACTGATATTTCAGTGACCGCAGGCAAGCCCACATCCACTTCCGCCACGATCCGCACAGGCGGCGTGACAGAAACCGCCACCGTGACCTTCCAAGGCTTGAATGCCGGTCAAACCGTCTCTTTGGGTGGATTGACTTACACCGCATCTGTGACCAACACCGCCACCGAAGTGGCAGCTGCCTTTGCCAACTTGGCGGCTGAAACCGATGCAGCCGACATTCCTGCTGCACAGACCACCAAGGGCAGTTTCACAGGCACGTTGACTGATTTTGGAACGGGTGCAAACACCGCTGGTGCAGTGACATTCACCAGCGCCACACCCAGCAGCAACATCAACGACCTGGTCATCACGACCACGCCTGTGATCCCGACAGTGGTCACCACACAAGGTGTGGCCACCGCCGTGACCGAATCGGCCGCCGTGGTCTTCAAAGACCTGGCTGTCGGCGAGAGCGTGACCGTCAGTGGTTTGACATTCACGGCCAACACCGCCAGAACAGCGGCTCAAATCGCCACGGCGTTTGGCAGCTTGGCTGCTGCTGCCACCGGCACCAGCGATGCCAACGGCACATTCACAGGTGCGTTGACTGGCTACACCTCCGCTGCAGCGGCCGGCTCGAGTGTCACATTCACCACCACCACCGCCAGCACCAATGTGTCTGACATCGATGTCACCACCACATCGCAACTGGCACCTACCGTCACGATCACGCAAGGCACACCCACCGTGACCGAAAGCTCGGTGGTCACCTTCCAACCCTTGACCACAGGTCAATCGGTCACCCTGAACGGTTTGGAGTTCACAGCCACACGTGCCGTTACTGCAACCGAAGTGGCCTATGCCTTTGGGAACTTGGCTGCCAATGACACCACCAAAGCGGGTGTCGATTACGGCACTTACAACGGCACATTCACAGGCTTCACCAGCGCGGCTGCTTCGGGCACCGATGTCACTGTGACCAGCACCACTGCCACCACCAACGTGACCGATGTGTCGGTTGGTTCCGCCCCCACAGTGCCTGTGCAAGTCAAAGTGCAAGGTGTTTCTGGAACCGTGGCAGGTGTCACTGAAAACTCGGTGCTGACTTTCCCAGCCATGAGCCGTGGTCAAACCATCACGGTTGCAGGCCTGACCTACACGGCCACAGTGGCCAACAGCGGCGCTGAAGTCGCTGCAGCTTTCGCCAACTTGGCAGACGGTGCCACCACAGGTGCCAGCACTTTGGGTACCTACAGCGGCACACTGACCTCTTTCAAATCGGGCCCCTCTGCTTCCAGCACCGTGCCCTTTGAAAGCGTGACCCGTTTTTCACCCGTCACCGACATCACGGTGTCCAGCGGAACAACCGTGGCGGGTGGCGCAACCGCCTTGTTGCCCACAGTTTCCACGCCTGCAGGCGCACAAGGCGCCACCGGTGGTGGTGTCACTTTGGGCGGCTCTGGCAGCTTTGCCAAAGCAGGTTCTTTGGCTGTGGTGGCCGATGGTGCCAGCGCTGTGCGCACTGCCACCTTCACATTGAACGACGGTCAAATTTTGGACCTGAACATCAACAACGCGGTCACCATTTCCGGTGGTGTCATCACCATCAACAAGCTGGCTTTGGAGCGCGCAGGCATCCATATCCTGGCCAATGACAATGTCACGCTCAACCAGTGGCAACCCAATGGCACCACACCCGCGGCTTTCGCTGCTGGCGACGTGGTGGGCTTGGAAGTCAGCCGTTCCATGCCAGGCTTGGAACAGATGTACGCCAGTGATGTGATCATCAACGGCATCCCCATCGGTGCATCTCGCATCTTGGACGACACCACCTCGCCACAAACCGGCAACCAAATTGCCAGTGCCATTGCCAAAGCGGCAGCGATCAATGAAAAAACAGTGACCACCGGTGTTCACGCCGAGGTCAATCCCACCATCATGACTGGCGCGGCCATGTCAGGGACAGGTCAAGCGCGCGGCACATTGAACATCAATGGTTTCACCACCCCGATGATCAACACCGTGTTGGACAACCCACGCGATTCACGGATTGCAGCGGTCAATGCGATCAACTTCATTTCTGCCCAAACAGGTGTGCGTGCAGTCGACTCTTTGGTGGACAGCAAGGGCATCATTTTGGTGGCTGACGATGGTCGCAACATTGAAATCGCCTTCAACACCGGCAGCACTGATGCCGACTTCTCTCGCCTCACAGGCTTGTCGCAAGGCGTACAAACAGGTACCTTCTCCCTGGAGAGCATGGTTGAAACACCGATCAACATCACATCGGCCACGAACGGCAATGTGCATCGCGCTGGTTTGGAAATATTCAACTACGACAGCAAGACATTGACATCTGTCACCACCAAAACACGCGCCGCTGCCACCAGTGCAGACGATGTGAAGTTCTTGGGTGTGAACGATCTGAAGATCAATGGCGTTGCCATTCGCGCAGCTCGCTCTGAAGATGACACCTTGTCGAACACCCAAACAGCGTCGAGCAAGGCGGTGGCCAGTGCCATCGCCACGGTGGCAGCCATCAATGCCAGCACCAACGTGACAGGCGTCAGTGCGATTGCACTGCCCGTCAAGGTGGAAGGCAATGTCACCAGCACCGAGCGTCCTTCTGCAGCCACGGTCGCCAGTTCAGCCGATGGCACCCAATCTTTGTTCATCAATGGCAAGAACATTCCTGTCACGATGACCACCACTCAAACCGATGACGAGCGTCGCGCGGCTGTCGTGGCAGCCATCCACCGCAACGCAGGTTTGACCGGCGTGGATGCGGTTGACAACGGCAACGGCGGTGTCACCCTGCAAGCGGTTGATGGTCGAAACGTGTCGATCTGGTTTGACAGCAACAAAGTCGATGCCGGCAGCTTTGGCTTGGGCTTGGGCACCGTCACCAATGCCCCTCCTGGCGTCACCGGTGTGGCAGGTGGCAATGTGTTGACCACCACAGCCGCCACCGCATATGCAGGCATTGCGCTCCAATCGCCCAAAGCCATCAGTGTGGAAACAGGCGACAACGGTTTCAACGCCGATGCCGACTTCACCAACTTGGGTTTCTCACAAGGCACATTTGGTGGTGAGGTGGATCAAGCCATCAGCAAAATGTCACCACCACGCACTGGTCGCTTGGCCTTCCAAGTGGGTGCCAATGAAGGTCAAAAAATCACCATCGACTTGGCCGACTTTGGTCAAGGTGGCCCCATCACCGGTGAAATCACTTGGGACGCGGATTTGGAACCCTTGCCACCAGGCTCAGATGTGCCAGCGGCGGACCAAGGTGGCCCGAATTTGCAAGGCAAGCCTTTGACACGTTCGTTCATCAGCTCCAGCTCTGCAGCACAAGATGTGCTGAAGAAATTGGACGTGGCCATGGACCGGGTCAACCAGACACGCGCCACCATGGGTGCGGTGATGAACCGCCTGGATCACGTGATCAACAACTTGACCAATGTGTCGATGAACTTGTCTGCTTCACGCAGCCAGATCGAAGACTCTGACTATGCTTCTGCATCGACCGAGTTGGCCAAAACCCAGATCATGCAGCAGGCTGCGACCGCTGTGTTGGCGCAAGCCAATACCAGCCAGCAATCAGTGTTGAAACTGTTGCAAGGTTAAGCGTTAGGATTGATCGACCACCACACCATGCTTTGATGTATGCCTGACAACATTCCCATCCTCAATGAGGTCGGTGCTTCGCGCCCCGATTGTTGGAAGTGTATTTATTTCAAAGTCAGTTGGGACCCGATCAAACCCTACGCTTGCCGCATGATGGGCTTCAAGAGCCGAATGCTGCCCTCGATCGAGGTGCGATTGGCCGATGGCAACGAGTGCAGGGGATTTCAAAGCAAACCAAGCAGTCATCTGTTGATTCAGCAGGCCAAAACGAGCGACAACACCCGCCCCTTGCCCCAGCGCAAGCGTGTGTCCTCCACCCAAGTGTGGGAAGCCTGACGTTTATTCACGCGCCAGGTCTGTCGATTTTTCGTCGAACGACCAAAAACAATTACCATAGTATTCGCATCAAATATAAAGTGAATTACTAAATACATTCATTAAAGCTGGCACACCATGTGCTTAACAACTTGACCATTGACTTCAGGTTGTTCAAAGTGAATTTATCTCCTGCAAAACTGATTAAAGCTGTCTGGCTGGACCCGTTCAGTCCGCTGGGTGATGCTGATCGAGAAAAACTGCTGGAAGCCAACATTCAGTTGCAGCAAGTCTCCACCCTGGGTGAGATGAACATGGCCTTGCGACAAGCGCATGTGCTGATCATCCGCTTGGGCGACAGCGCTGAATTGCTCAAAGAAGTTCAAACCTTGATCGGTCAATTGGGTTGCATCGTTCCAGTCGTGTGCCGCGTCGAGCGTCGCCGCATGGAAGTGGCAGTAGACGCCATGCGCCTGGGTGCCTTGCATGTGGTGCCTGCCGATGAATGGCATGTGGACAGCTGGCGCATCGCGGTAGATGGCCTGAACAGCCCTGACGCCAAAACCAAAAGTTATGTGTTTGTCGACCCGATCAGTCAACACCTGTTGGCGTTGGCCCAGCGTGTCGCGCAAACCGAAGTCACCGCCTTGTTGGTGGGTCCCACCGGCGCCGGCAAGGAAGTCTTGGCCCGCGTGCTGCACGAGTCCTCTGCCCGCGCCAAAGGCCCGTTCGTGGCACTCAACTGCGCTGCATTGCCAGAGCATTTGATTGAAGACATGTTGTTTGGTCATGAAAAGGGCGCATTCACCGGCGCCCACAAAGACCACAAAGGTTTGTTCGAGCAAGCCCATGGTGGCACGGTGTTTTTGGATGAGATTGGCGAGATGCCGATTCATTTGCAAGCCAAGCTGTTGCGTGTCTTGCAAGAGAAAAAACTCAATCGTTTGGGTGGCGAAGCCTCCATCGATTTGGATGTGCGCGTGATTGCCGCCACCAACAAAGATTTGCGCCAAGCCATCGAGGCGCGTGAATTCCGCGAAGACCTGTATTTCCGCATCAGCACATTCCGCTTGCGCATCCAACCTTTGCGCGAACGTCCTGGCGACATCATTCCCTTGGTCATGCAGTCCCTGACACGTCATGCCAAAGGCGCTGTGCCTTTGAGCGTCAGCCCTGAGGCGCAAGTCTTGTTGCAGCAATATCCTTGGCCCGGCAATGTGCGTGAGCTCGAAAACGTGGTTCAACGCGCCGTGGTCTTGTGCAGTGGCCGTGTGGTGACACCCGCACACCTGATGTTCGACGAGGCGCAGACCGCCGACTTCGAGATGCCCAGCGCCACAACCGCAGTGTCCATGCCTGAGCCCATGCCAACGCCTGTGACCCTGGAAAGTTTGTTGCCCGCCAATCCACCGCAAGCCATGCACGTCATGCCGCCTGCTGCACCGTCGGCCAACAGCTTCATGGTGCCAGTCCATGTGGACGGCATGATGCCTGTGGGCGACTTGCTGTCCGCCGTGAAGTCGAGCGAGCACCAGGTCATCTTGGCAGCGATTCAAGCCAGTGACAGCCGCATTGAAGCTGCCAAAAAATTAGGCATCAGCCCCCGTACCCTGCGTTACAAATTGGCGCAATTGCGCGAGCGCGGTATGGACTTGGCATTTGCCGATTGATTGAGGAGTCCACACCATGATCGACAGCATTTCTGGCAACAGCGTCAATTCGATGATGGAGACGATCCGCGCCTATCAACAAAAGGCGGCGGGTGGTTTGGATCAGGTCAAGATTCAACCGCCCCAAGTTCAAGACATTCAAGCGCCCAAGGTCGAGCTGCCCAACTTCACCGAATCGGTGAAGAACCTGCTCGACAAGGTCAATGAAACACAAGTCAAGTCCAGCAATTTGCAAGAAGCCTATCAACGAGGCGAAGACGTGCCCCTGACCGATGTGGTCTTGGGCATGCAGAAATCCTCCCTGGCCTTTGAAGCGACCCTCCAGGTGCGCAACAAAGTGCTGCGGGCGTATGAAGAAATCATGAACATGCCGGTTTAACCTTAAGAGAACACCATGGCCACCGCAAGCGCAACTCTCAATACACCAGCAAGTCTTGGCAACACCGCCATGACCACCACAGACATGGACAACACCGGTCGATCAGGCAGCACTGCCATGATGGCCCGACCCGTTGGCAACTCTGCATTGACCGACCCCATGGGCATGATCCGCGACATGGTGCGTCAACCTTCGGTGCGCAAATTGCTGCCCCTGATTGTCATCATGATGGTGGTGGTCGCTTTTGGTGTGGCTTCCATGTCCATGAAGTCCCCACCCATGCGCGCGCTGACCATGATGCTGCCCGAGGCCGACAAGCAATTGGCCATTGAAACCTTGAAGACCGGCAATTTCAAACCCGAGATCGACAACAACACCGGTCAGATCATGGTGCCTGCCGACAAATACCAAGAAGCCCGCATGTTGTTGGCTTCCAAAGGTTTGCCACGCACCGAAGTGCAGGGCATGGACACCTTGAAAGACATGCCTGCCATGACCACCAGTCAATTCATGGAGCAGGTTCGCTACAACAACGCCATGGAACAAGAGCTGGCCAAAACCATCTCCCAAATTGCAGGCATTCGCAGCGCCCGTGTGCATTTGGCTTCACCCAAGCAAAGCGTGTTTGTGCGCGACCGTGTGCCCACCAAGGCTTCGGTGATCATCACACGTGCCCCTGGCAAGCAAGTGTCCTCTGCCAATGTGCAGGCCATCATTTCCCTGGTGGCTTCCAGCGTGCCTTACCTCGCACCCGAAAACGTGTCCGTGGTCGACAACTTTGGCACCTTGATGAACGACATGCTGGGTGAGCAACCGCTGGGATTGACCGGCGCACAGTTGCAGCAAAAACAGCAAATGGAAGATCTGTACCGCACCCGCTTGGTGCAGTTGCTCGCACCCATCGTCGGTGAAGCCAACGTCAGTGCCCAAGTGAGTTTGCAACTCGACTTCACCCAAGAAGAAATCACCACCGAAGATTTTGACCAACGCGAAAAAGGTCCCAAGACCCGTTCCGAGTTGTATGTGGAAGACCGCAACACCTTCAAAGACGCGGTGGGCATTCCGGGCTCTTTGTCCAACACGCCACCCAACCCGCCACAAAACCCTGCGGCCACCGACGCCACACCAGCCGATCCCAACAAGGGCGTGAGTGAAAAAGGCGTGCAAGTGGTGGCGCGCAGCACCAAAAATTACGAACTCGACCGTGCGGTTCGCCACACCAAGAGCGCCATGGGCAATATTCAAAAACTGGGTGTGGGTGTGCTGATCAACGAGCGCCCCATTCCCCCTGGCACCAAGGTTGAAAAGCCAGCCGATGGTTCGCCTGCGCCAACAACCATTGCTTATACCCAAGAAGAGTTGGATCGTTTGAACCAATTGGTGCGTGGCGCCGTGGGTTTCAATGACAAACGCGGCGACATCGTGACCGTGGTCGCCACACGCTTCGAGCCACCCGTCGATCCCGATGCCGTGCCTTGGTACAAAGACGAAGCTTTGGCCTCTTTGGTCAACAGCGGTGTGATCGCCTTGTTGTTCTTGTTGTTCGTCATGTTTGTGGTTCGACCCATGATCAAGAAAATGATGAAGCCCGAGGTAGATCCTGCAGCCATCGCTGCTGCGGCCCTGGCTGCGGCCACCGCAGAGGCGGCCACTGCCGAGAAAATCCGCACCGAACGCATCGCTGCCGCCGAAGCCGATGCGGCTGCCAAGGTGGTGGCCGAGCGTGCCGCTCGTGAAGAAGCTGAAGAGAAAATCCGCAAAGCCGCTGAGGCTTATGCAGAAGAGCAACGCCTGGCGGCCGAAGCAATTGCCAAAGAAGCGCAATTGGCCGAAGAAGCCGCTGCGGCCGAATCCACCAAAATGGCCGAAGAAGAAGCGGCCCGCGAAGCAGAACGTCTGGCTGCGCTGGAATTGCAAGCCGAGGGCGGTGGTGAAGAAGTGGAATTGGAAGAGGGCGAATCGCTGGATGATTTGAAAGCGCGCATGGGCAAACTCAAGCCGAAGAAACAAACCATTCCTTCAGACTTGCTCAACAATGCCAACTCTTACGATGACAAAGTCGCCTTGATTCGCATGATCGTGTCTGACAACTCTGGCCGAGTGGCTGGCGTGATGCGCGGCATGATTGAATCTTGATGACGACGAAG
>JBDKLR010000072.1:0-15828 GCA_039795515.1 Pseudomonadota bacterium
ACGATGCGCAAGGCTCGACCTCGTTTGAAAAAGTCCCCGAAGCCTTGGCCCAGTTGCGCCCCATCACGATTTGCGCCTTGAATGGCAGTGTGTATGGCGGTGCCACCGATTTGGTGTTGGCCTGTGATTTGCGCCTGGCCCTGGAAGGCATCGAGTGGCGCATGCCTGCGGCTGCATTGGGTTTGCATTTCTACCCCAGCGGTTTGCAGCGCTACGTCACGCACTTGGGGGTGGCGGCGGCCAAACGCGCATTCTTGACGGCGCGGGTGTTCAGCGCAGCCGATTTGGACGCCTTGGGTTTGTGGGTGAAGCTGGTTGGTGCATCTGCGTTTGATGCAGAACTGGCCAGCCTCGTGGCCGATGTGGCGGCCTTGGCCCCTTTGGCCGCACAAGACACCAAGCAATCGCTCAATGAGATCGCTGCAGGTCGCTACAACCCCGAAGTGCTGCGCGAGAGAGAGAGGGAAAGCAGCCGCAGCGCCGATTTTGCGGAAGGCCTGAAAGCGTTTGCAGAACGCAGAAAGCCAGTGTTCAAGGGGCGTTGATCAGCCACGCCTGGGCATGCGAAACGGCAACATGGCCTGCACCACCGGCGACACCAAGCGCGACATGGTGATGCTTTCATGAAAGCTTTGCACCTGCTCACCCAGCAAGGTGCTTTGCAACAAGGCGCGTTGGTAAAACGGGGTGTCCTCCAACTGCTCCACCACTTGCACCGGCCCATCACTGCGCATGCGGCGTTGGATTTGCCACAAGGTGCGCGGGATGGGTTGACGCGCTGGAGCCTCAAAGGGCAACACCTCGCCTTGTGGCGTGAAGCGCAGCGCCAGTAATTTATCGCCCTGCGGTGTCTGCCCTTGAATGTCGTAAATCACCGCCGTGCTGCCGTCTTTCAAGGGGCTGCGGGACCAGTCCCATTCGCGGCATGAACGGTCAATCGGTTCGTCTCCCTCGTTGGAATCCAAATAGCCCTGTCCTTGCCAGCTTTGCAGAGGGTTGGTCAGCTTGACTTCCACCCGTGCACTGGGCGCCAAAGGTCCCCAGCGATGCAAGCCCTGGGGGTCTATGGGCGTGCTGAATGGGAACAACTGCTGTGGATGCACCCGCACCTGACCTCGCACCCGCTGCGGCAGTGGGACACCCACTTCGTCGATGTCGATCACCAAGGTGTCGCCATCCCAGCTCAACTGGCTGGGCCCGATGCTGAATTGCTGCGCATCGCGGTGGCAATGGGCCGCCCCTCGCTCGGTCATGGTCCAACGACGCGCGTGGCGCGAGTACAGCGCGACATTGAGGCAGCAAAAGTGGTCGGGGTCGGGTTGAGCACCACCACGCCGGGCCCAGGCGTAATAAGGGGAAAAAACGCTGCCGACAAACGCGATGATGGTCAGGCCGAATTGGCCATCGTCGCTCAGTGCGTCAAGGTACCACCAGAGATAGCCCGTGGGGGGGACGATTTGGTCAAACCGAGGTTGGCCATCAGGGCCGCGGCCGCCAGTTGGCCCGACATGGCGGCCATCGGCACCCCCGGTCCCGGATGCACGCTGCCCCCCGCCAGATACAGACCCGGCACCTGGGCTTTCGCGTTCGAACGGGCGAAGGCCGCCATCCATCCATGTGTGGCTTGGCCATACAAGGCCCCGCCCGTGGCTGGAAACAGCTGGTGAAAGTCCTGGGGTGTGGTGCGAACGCATGATGAAGAAGGCTCCAACTGTAATGACAAGCCACAGGACTTGAGCAAAGCCTGGCTGCTGGCGGTGCAATCGGCGAGTTCTTGCGGCGTGAAGCCGCGCTTGTCACCGTTGGCTGGGGCGTTGACCAAACACAGCAAGCGCTCAGCACCCTCCACCACGCCACCGGTGCCACGATCTTGTGCACACACATACACCGTGGGTTGGGCAGGCAAACGGCCTTGCTGAAAAATCGCCTCAAACTCGGCTTGGTAATCGGATCTGAAAAACACGTTGTGGCGGTCCAGTGCCACGCCCGACGTCGGGGTGTGCATCGACCAGGTGATGGCCGACAAGGAGCGAGGTTGCACGCGGCCTGTGACGGCTTGCTTGACGCCAGGACCAAGCAAGCCTGTGCGCAGCGCCGCAATGTCACCGTTGAACACCACGCTGTCGGCCTGCAAACTGTCGCCACTTTGCAAACGCACACCCGACACACGCCCTTGGTTCAATTCGATGCGTTCACATTCGCTGTTGAGCAGGTAACGCACGCCACGTGCCTGGCCCAATCGCATGAGGCACTGCGCCAAGGCATGCATGCCACCTTCCACCGCCCACACGCCATCCATTTCCACTTGGGCGATCAGCATCAAGGTGGCGGGGGCTTCCCATGGAGAAGAGCCGCAGTAAGTGGCGTAACGGGCAAACAACTGACGCAAGCGCGGATCGGTGAAATGACGGCCCAAGCTCTGCCACAAACTGCGCATCGGACCCACAGACGCCAAGGTGGCCAGGCCTCGGGGGCCAAGGCTGCTCATCATCTGCGCCATGGTGGGCGATGGCGATCGAATGAACGGCCCTTCCAAGGCGTCATACACCTCGCGGGTGGTTTTGCAAAACTGGGCAAAGCGGTCGGCCTCGGCCGCGCCAGCGAAAGCCGCCACCGCGTTGTACGAGGCTTGTGGATCGGCATGCAAGTCGAGTTGCGAGCCGTCTTCCCAAAAATGCCGCGCCAAGATGTTCAGGGGTTTGATGGTCAGCTCGTTTTCAAGGCGGGTGCCGATGGACGCCATGATGTGATCGAACACCCAACGCATGGTGAACACCGTGGGCCCGCTGTCTACACCCACGCCATTGGCCAAGACTTGGCGCATCTTGCCGCCGACTTGATCAGACTTGTCAACGACAGTCACAGACAAACCTTGTTGAGCCAATTGCAAGGCACTGACCAAACCACCCATGCCTGCACCAATGACCACCACGCGGTGCTCAGCCATGGTGCACCTCATCATGTGTCACGGCAGAAGGATCGCCGATGCTGCGCAACAAACGCATGCGCACAAACATGGACTCCGAGAAAAAATCACTTTTGTAAGCCGCTGCAATCGCTTGCTGGTGTGCCCCGGTGTGGGCGTAGTCCAGCATGGCCTGGGTGTTTTGCCACAGGCTGAAAGTGCATTGACGCACCAAGGGTGCTTCGCCCAAACCCATGGCCACTTGGCAACCCGCGGCTTTGTCCAAATCGGCTTGGGCGGCAGGCGCATAGCGCCAAAAAGTGACGGCTTTGGCGGGCCGGATGCTGGCCCGAGTCAGCGCCGCCATGGGCGCGTGGGCCTGTTCGGTGGCATAAGGCCCCAAGCTTTCGGTGGGAGTCACGCCCCAGGACTTGCCGTCCCAAGCGCCGCGTGACGAGGTGACGGCCAACAAACTGATGTGGAATGCCCGCGCCCGCGCTTGGTAGGACTGCACCACCGAACCCTCGATGAAGGCATCGGCTTGAGCCGCGTTTTCAAACAGACAGACCAACCCTTGATGGGTGGCGCTGGGTCGCAAACTGAAGCCGCCTTGATGACCGCTGCCCATGACTTTGGCAAACAACAAACCGGGCGTGTCTTTCAAGGCCGATGAGCCTTGCACCAAGCGCATCCACGCCCAAGCTTTGTGGGCGCTTAAGAAGTCGACCAACAAGACCACCACCACACCAGAGACAGCCATGGAGACAGGGTCTTGTTGAACCATGGTCGTCTCATGTGCTCTGGTGGGTCGGGCGGGAACTGCTTGGCCCGGTCAGTTGCTGGCCACCTGAGGTGGTTTGCCAGTCAATGTTTGCAACTCGGGGAAATCCTTGGCCATCTTCGCGCCATTGAGTGGCTTGTAGGCGCCTTGGTGGCAAGTGCTGCAATTGAGTTTGGCCACATCACCCAACTCGCCTTTGCGATGCGGTGGGAACACCTCGGTCAAGGGTTCCATGTAGTTCAAATTCAGGTCGCGGGCCATCCGAATGCCATGCCAAGCTGTCGCACGTTGAGGCGGTGAGTTTTCCCAACTTTGGAAAGACCGCGAGTTGTGACAGTAGGTGCAATTGACCCCCAGCGAAGTGGACATGTGGGTCATCAGCGCATAGGTGAACTCGGTTTGCTTGGTCGAGTGGCGGTTGCCAGAAGGCAAAGGCGTGGGACCGTTCATGCGGATGTCGGCATTGCCGAGCAAAAACGGGGTGAACGGATCGTTGGGCAGGGATGACAAATTGACCACTGCAGCGGGTTCGTTTTGACCGGCCTTGTCGCCCATGAAATTCGAGCCTTCAGGTTGATGGTCTTGCTTGAACCAAATGGCACTGGGCACCGGTTGTCCCCGATGACAGGTGTAACAAGTCACGCCCGTTTCAGCCACATGGGGTTTCCATTCGGTGTTGATGTACTGGGTCATTTGCAACATGCGACGCGCGACCACCTTGGTGTACTTTTCGTCATCAGCGAAATTCGCTGGGTTGTGACAGTACACGCAACCACCGTCGTTGGGTGCCACCCAAGTGGCCATGGAGGCCATCAGGCGGTTGAACTGGGCCACGCTCAGGTTGCCCAGCACTTGCACATTTTTGTAGGCTTGGGCTGCTTTGGGGCCTTCGCCAGGCGCTTGTGGAATCGCAACCGGCGGTTGATTGGCGTCGGTTTTGATGGCCAAGATGCGCGGGTTGTAAACCTGCACCATGCCCGTGCCGCGATAGCCGCTTTGAACGCTGTCTTGGAAGGGCCGTTCGCAACCCGTCAAGAGCAGCACTGCAGACAGTGCCATGGCGCCTTGCAAGAGGCGTTTCATGAGGTGAGAGGTGTTCATCATTGGGCTCCCAAACTGAGCGCGGGGTCGACCACAGGTGGGAAGACGTTGGGATAAGGTGGTGCCACGCCGTGTTTGATGGCCCACAAATACCAGTTGTCGACCACGGTGCCTGTGAGCAAGATACCGATGCCGCCGGTGAGTGGGCACAAGACCGCAAACCACCAAGCCCAACGGTGAATCGATTCCATGGTGGCGTTGAAGCCCATGGTCCAGCGCCAGAACAAACCAGCGCGCTCGGAGGCGGTGCCACGGTCGATGATTTGCTCGATCTCGCGTTCACCGCCAAAACGGGTCACGGCCAAGATGGTGGCGCCATGCATGCCGAACAGCAGCACAGAGCCATACAAGAACACGATGGACAAGGCATGGAACGGGTTGTAGAACAAATTGCCATAGCGAATGGATAAGGCCGCTGTCCAATCCAGGTGCGGGAAGATGCCATAGGGCACGGCTTCACCCCATGAACCCATGAGGATGGGGCGGAACAAACCCAACACAAAGAACAACCACAAAGCCGCCGCAAAAGCCCAGGCCACATGGGTGCCCAAACCCAAAGCCACGGCGCGGCGGTACATGCGTGCCCACCACAACAACAAAGAAGTGGACAACAACAAACCGGTGATCAAAAACCAACCACCTTGGTTCAGCGGTGGCAATGACAAACCGTACTCAGGGGGTGGTGGCTCCAAGGCCAACCAAAACAACTGACGAACCAATTGCACCGGGTCGTAGTGCACCGATGCCAACATGTTCAAGCCAATGATGTTGAAGGCCAACATGCCACAGATGAGAGAAGCCACGCCCAAGCCACCGAGGTAGATGGGGCCGAGTTGCGCATTGCCGATCTTGCCCAAAATCCACCACAACGCCGGATGTCCTGTGCGTGGGCTGTCTTTGGGTGGCAGGGCGCTGCCATGGTGCACAGGGCCAGTGGCCTGCACCGTGGTGAAAAGATTGAGGTAGTCCATGTGTTCGCTCCAATCTACATGTCAAGGCCACTGCGACCAAATGGGCAGGTTCAACCACCAACCCCACCACTCGGGCCAACCACGGCTCCAGAACGGTCCGCTGATGACAATGCACAAGGCACTGAACAGCACGGCTGCAACCGCCAAGAACACACCCAAACGGTGAATGCCCAAGGTGCCAATCGAGTAACCGATGGTGTCGCGGAAAAAGGTGTCTTCGTGTTCAGGGGTTTTGACGGTTTGACCACGGCCAGGGTTGGTGGCCGACAAAATCAACGCGCCGTGCAGTGACAGTGCAAACACGGTGGCAAAGAAGAAACTCACAGCCAACATGTGGGCCGGGTTGTAGTGAAAGTGCAGGTATTGGTAGCCCACGTTGGACACCCAGTCCAAGTGGCTGTAAATGCCATAAGGGAAGCCGTGTCCCCAAGCGCCCATGAGCAAGGGGCGAATCACGTTCAAGGTGACATAGGCCAAGATGGCCACGCCAAACACCGCAGGCACGTGGTAGCCCATGCCCAATTTGCGGCAAATTTCAACTTCACGCAATGCCCAGGAGACAAATGCGCCGATGGCACAGATGGTGATCAGTTGCCACAAACCACCTTCGAGCAAGGGTGCGAAACGCAAGCCATAGGAGAGGTTGGGTGGGGCAATGCTGATTTGCCACAAGTTCCAAGTGGGACCTTGCGAAGCGCCCCACAAAATCATGGCGGTGCCCAAGAAGGCAAAAAAGATGGTGGTCACGCCGAAGAAGCCAACGTAAAACGGACCTAACCAAAAGTCAAACAAATCACCTGCCAGCAGCGTGCCGCCACGAACCCGGTATTTTTTTTCAAAGCTGAGCATGGCCATGTCTTAGCCCTCCTGCCGCATGTGATGAGAACAATCGAAACGAAAAGCAGATGCTGTCAACCAGTCAAGACCTGTTGAACAGCACCTGCGGGTGCTGCCAACAATCAGGACTTGTCGGCTGGAACTGCTGCGGGCATGGGCGAGTTTTGCGCCGATGCTGCTGCGGGTTTCTTTGCGCCGTCGAGCCAGTTGAATTTGTTGGTGCTGAGCAAAATGAGGTGAATCATTGCTGCCAAGCCAAACAGGAAAATGCCTTGCACGACCATTGCACGCAATGGATCGAAAAGTCGCCAAATTCTCCACATGATGTTTTCTCCTAAATGATGTGAGACATGAACGTGTAAACCGAGGCTTTGACACCCGCGATCAAGTTGGTCATGTTCTCGGCACCTGGCAGCCAGGCTTTCCAACGCAATCCGACCAATTGGCCTGCAACAGCAACTGAAAAAAGCAAAACAAAACAAGGTACAAAAATCAAGACAAACGCCAACTTGTCATCCCAGCTGGACGACTTGTTTGTGACATACGAGGTGGTTTGAGCCATATTCATCTCCGTTCGTTAATAAAGAACTTGACTCAGACGAACCAGGGCCGCCATGCCCAGACCAGGATGTGTGCCAACACAGCGACTGCTGTGAAGCCAACGGTTCCTTGGATCCAGTAATGGTGGAACTCCTGAGCCTCTTCGTCAGTCAGTCCGGATATGGAATTCGGATGGTTTGACATGCGATGCTCCTTCAACAAAATGGCCGCAAGGCCAACGCTGCGCCCAACCCGCGCAACATGGGCAGCCGCAGCAACCGCCACGACATCGGGTTTCGCTCACGCGCTGCAGCACGTGAACAGTGAAAGTTGGAGAACGCCGTCATGCGGGCTCTCCCAAACCAAGTTCGGCACCGGCTTGCTGAACATGGTCCAAGGTGACCAGTTCTTGACCTTGTGCGCGGGCCTTGCCTTCGGCCAAATCGCGCAAACGTTTGGCCGCTGAAATTTGCACCAACACCGGTTGGCCGGCAACGATGGCGTGCAAACGGTGTTGCGCTTCGTCTTGCCAAGGGGTGTTCTCTTGTGCACCGCTGATGCCGCGCGCCAAAGTGGCGTCCACCTTGTCCATGTCGGTGCCCAAGGGCAGGATGTGGAACAAAGCATCAAACAAGGCGTTGCACACCTCTTGAATGAGGTAAGTGGCGCCGCTGTAACCCATGAACGGGGTGCCTGTGTGGCGACGAATGATGGCGCCAGGGAATGAGGCCGGCACGAAGGAGGCCTTCATCGGGCCGGTACTGCCCGCCTCGGCCAAGTACATGCGCTCGTTGTAGCTGCCAAACAAAATCAACGGCATTTGCTTGTGGACCAACTCGCGCACCTGGGCGTTGTCGGTTTTTTGGCCAGGGATGCGCGACACCGCGAATTTGCAAGGCATGCCCATTTCGGTTTCCAAAAACTTGCGCAAGCCACGGGCATAGGTGTCGGTGGCCACCACGGCAAAACTGGCCGTGGCAAAGAAGTCTTGGGTGACCGAGCGCCACAAATCCCACACGGGTTTGATGGTGGTGTGGCGTTCGCGTTGGATGAAGGGCTCGGGGTCCAGATCCAGCAACTCGCCGAGCTTGCGCAAAAACTTGGTGGTGCTGTGCAAGCCAATCGGTGCTTGCAAATAGGGGCGGTCCAAGGCTTCGCACAACATGCGACCGAACTCGCGGTACATGCAGATGTTGACATCAGCCTCAACCAACTGTGACACCTCGGCCAAGTGGCTGCCCAGTGGAAACACCATGTTGATGTCGGCACCAATGCCTTGCACCAAGCGGCGGATTTCAGCCAAGTCGCTGGGGCTGTTGAACACGCCGTAGCTCGGCCCAATGATGTTCACACGCGGCTTTTCGCCTTCTTTGCGCACCCGCTTGGGCACTTTTTTCATGCCGTATTCGGTCCACAACCAGAACATGGCGCGGTTGGCGCATTGCCATTGGTCTTCGTCGATGGTGCGCGGCAAAAAGCGCATCAGATTGGTGCCTTCAGGGGTGACACCGCCGCCGATCATTTCAGCAATCGAACCGGTCACCACCACCGCTGGCAAATCGGGGTCGAGCACTTGGTGGGCGCGCTTCATGGCACCTTCGGTGCCTTCACGGCCGAGTTGCTCTTCGGCCAGACCGGTCACCACAATGGGCAACTCGTGCGGGGGCAAGGCATCGGTGTAGTGCAACACCGAGGTGACCGGCAGGTTTTCACAACCGACTGGACCGTCAATGACGACTTGCAGACCTTTGATGGCGGTGAACACATACACCGCACCCCAATAGCCGCCTGCACGATCATGGTCAAGTACCAGCATCAGCCCATCTCCTCGGCTTTGCGTTTTTTCTGTTTCTTCTCAAACTGACGACGCACTTCTTTCTTGAAGTCGGGGTGCATCACCGGCACGTTTTCCCAGACGCCCGCTTCATCGCCTTGGCCGACAGAGCCAAAGAAAGCTTTCATCTCGTCAAAGCGCGCTTGGTTGCCCATGGCCGCGTTGACCACTTGGATGAGAGAGCCCGCGCCAGCCACACCCATCAAAGGACGGGCGGAGATGAGGTTGGTGAAATACAAGGATGGAATGCACAACTCTTTGGCCGCCTGCACCACAGGCGTGGTGCCGATGGCGAGTTGGGGCTTGAATTCGCGCATGGCCGCCAAGTCTTGCTCAAGCGAAGCACGGAACTGCACATGCACGCCTTTGGACTGCAACCACTGCGCATCGTGTTGGTTCCAAGGCGTGGCTGGGCAAGCACTGCCGACGTAGCGCAGGTCTGCGCCGCATTCAATCAGCAAACGGGCCACCAACAACTCGGAGCCTTCGTAGCCGCTGAGCGTGATGCGACCGTTGATTTTTTGCGAGGCCAACACACCGCGCATGGCCCCCAGGGTTTGGTTGCGTGCGGCGTCAATCTTGTCTTGTGGCACGTCGCAGGCCGCGCCAATCGCACCCAGCCAATCGTGGGTGCCTTCAATGCCCACAGGCGCGGAACCGACCACAGGGCGACCCGCCGCTTGGAACTCGCGCACGCTGGCGGTGTAGAAAGGGTGAATCGCCGCCACCGCTTTGCAGTCGAGTGCGGCGTAGAGTTCGCGCCACTCGCGGGTGGGCACGACGGTGCCCACAGCCAAGTCCATGGGCGCGATCATTTGCGCAATGATCATCGGATCGGCCGGGAACATTTCACCCAACAAGCTGATGGTGGGCTTGCTGCTGCGACCCTGACGCGGCGCTGCCACGGGACCGGCCATGGCTTCTTGGCGGGCGTAATGCAACATCGCGCCAGCCAGCACGTCTTTGGCCTCGGCATGCGTGGGCACACCAAAACCAGGCACGTCAATGCCAATCACGCGCACGCCGTTGATTTCTTTGGGCAGCAACTGCAAGGGCACACCGCTGGCGGTGGGCACACACAGGTTGATGATGACGATGGCATCGAGTTTGTCGGGATTGGCCTCGGCATAAACCGCATCACGGATGTCCTCGAACAACTTGCCCGTGACCAAGGTCTCGGAGTTGAATGGCACGTAGCCCACGGTGCGACGCGCGCCGTAAAAGTGCGAGGTGAAAGTGAGACCGTAAACGCAACAAGCCGAGCCACTCAAAATGGTGGCGGTGCGTCGCATGCGCAAACCCACGCGCAATGAACCAAACGCAGGGCACATGCTTTGCGGTTGGTCGTGTGGACCTTTGGGGTAGTCGGCCGCGTACTGCGCCAGCACATCGCTCTTGCCTGCTTTGGCAGCGGCATCCAACATCTGATCCTTGCCTGCGTGACAACCCAAACCATCGGCACTGGCAGCCGCCGGATTGGGCAAAGGGGTGATGGGGATGATGTCGCTCATGGTTGTCAGACTTCGTCGTAAACCACTTCGAGGGTGGGACGGTCCATGACGGTTTTGCCCGTCATGTCCACCTCGGTGGCAGGGGTCATGACAAAGTCGCGACCGGTGACATCTGAGCTGAAGAGACCCAGCAACTCGTCTTGGGTTTGCGGCTTGGGACGCTGGGGTGGCGCTTCGGCCACGTTTTTCGCCAACTCGGCGAACAATGCGCCCCACTCGCCATCGGGCTTGCCAATGATTTCGTAGCTGGCACTTTTGCGTCGAATGTCTTCGTTGGCGGGAATGGCGGCCAGCACCGGAATGCCCGCATTGGCGGCAAACGCCTGGGCTTCACCGGTGCCATCGTCTTTGTTGATGACCATGCCGGCCACGCCCACATTGCCGCCCAGTTTGCGGAAGTACTCGACCGCGCTGCACACGTTGTTGGCGACATAAAGCGATTGCAAATCGTTGGAGCCCACGACGATGACTTTTTGGCACATGTCGCGTGCAATCGGCAGACCGAAACCACCGCACACCACGTCGCCCAAAAAGTCGAGCAACACATAGTCGAAACCCCACTCGTGAAAACCGAGTTTTTCCAGGGTTTCAAAGCCGTGGATGATGCCGCGACCGCCGCAACCGCGACCGACCTCAGGACCACCCAACTCCATGGCAAACACGCCATCACGGATGAAGCAAACGTCGCCGATCTTGACTTCTTCGCCAGCGAGTTTTTTCTTGGAAGAGGTTTCGATGATGGTGGGGCAGGCCTTGCCGCCAAACAACAAACTGGTGGTGTCGCTCTTGGGGTCGCAACCGATCAACAGCACTTTTTTGCCCTGCTGGGCCATCATGTAACTGAGGTTGGCCAAGGTGAAACTCTTGCCAATGCCGCCCTTGCCATAAATGGCAATGATTTGGGTTTCTTTGGTCACCTCGCCGGTGTGCACCGCATCGGGCTCGACAAAAGCCTCCTGGCGCAGGCGGTCCACAAATTGAAGGGGCTTTTCTGTGCTCTTGGGGTCGCTCATCGCTGATCTCCGGTTCCACTGGGTCGATGAAAATGCATCGTGCTTTGGATGTATTCTTGAGTTTACATCGCACTGTGTCAATCTAAATTGACGTTTTATCTCGCGTCCTAGGGTAATTACTTAGTTTTTCTGCCCCAGCAACAGGCTGGTGTGCAGCGGCATGGGATTGGGCACCTGCTCGACCGCATCAAAACCAGCCTCCAGCATCAGCTGACGCAGCTCTTGGACAGTGCGCAGCCGACCCGAGCCCATGGCCAACAAATAAAAGTGGAAATAAGCGTCACCCAATGGTGGTGCGCCCAGGGGCTGGGCCATGGGTTCGGCCAGCAACAAGCGTCCGCCATGGGGCAAGACCTTGTAAATGGCGGCCAACAAGCCTTTGACCACCGCGTCAGGGTGGTCATGGGCCACGCGAACCAAGGTGACCAAATCGGCGCCCATGGGCAGGGGATCGCTGATGAAACTGCCCCCGTGCACCGTCACACGGTCGGCGACGCCCAGTTTTTCCATGCGGGCTTGGGCCAATGCCGCCACTGGGGGCAAATCGAACAGCATGAGTTCCAACTGTGGCACCTCTTGGGCCAAGGTGCCCACCCAACCACCCTGCCCGCCACCCACATCGAGCACGCGCTTGTGGCTGGCAAAGTGGTAGGACGCCAGCAATTCTTCAATGACAAAACGCTGCGATGTGGCCATCAACTCGGAATAGCGCGCCACTTTCTCGGCTTCCCAGCCGTGGGTTTTGTCGCCATTCATATAAGGCCAATAGGCCTGCATGTGTGGCTGAATGTGGTCGCGCAGCAAGGCCAGCGGGTCGCGCATGTCGTCGTACAGCACGGCGTTGTGCTCGATCATCAAGCGCAGGCCCTGATCGGCGGCGACCGGGGCGCCCAACGGCCCCAGACCATACAGCTGATCGCCACGGCTTTCCAGCAACCGAACCGACACGGCCGCGTGCAGCAAGCGCTGCAATGCAGGCGCCTTCATTTGGCAGGCCTGCGCGAGTTCGTCCAAGGTTCGCGGTTGCTCTCGCACCATCTCAAAAATGCGCAAACTCACACAGGCCAACAAGACCTGGGAATGCACAAACCCCGCCATCAGCTCGAACAACTGAGCGGCGCGACGGCGGGTGATGAATCGGGTGAGCGGGTTGCTGATGGCCCAGCGGTAAAAGCGGGGCGAGGTCATCCATTGGTCCAAGCGCTGGTCCAACCAAACCCGCCAAGCCGCACGGCCTGAGCCCGCGCGGCTGTGGGACTGGGCCAAATCCAAGCTTTTCATGCGACTGGTGCTGGTTTCAGACACTGGCCCGCTGGGGGCTGACGTGCTGTTTGGCGATCAAATCGCAGGCCGAAGGGGGTACCAAGCGCTCGGATTCCAGCTGGACCAAATGGCGCATGGCAGCGCGGCTTTCGCAGGCGGGCACCGAGTCTTTGGCGGCTTGCACCAAGCCTTGGAAATAGTCCAAAGCGCCTTTCAAACCCAGGTCGGCGGCAGCGCTGGGTCGGCCGTGTTGGGCGTCTTGGCCTGCGGGTTTGCCCAGTTCATGGGCTTGCATCATGACGTCGCGGATGTCGTCGGCCACTTGGTAGGCTTCACCCAGGGTGTCGCCCAAGGCGCGCCAAGGTTGGGCGTCCACGCCCGCCGCCAAAGCACCGCCCATGGTGGCGGCGACGAACAATGCGCCGGTTTTGGCGCGTTGGTATTGACCGAGCTCGACCCGTGATTCGCACTCCCAAGCCTGGCCAGCGACGATGCCATCGGGGGCACCCACGCCATCGCTGATGGTGGCCAGCAACTCGACCAGGCGTGCAGGATGTTGGCGACCACTTCGAGCCAAGACCTGATAGGCCATGACGATCAAGGCGTCCCCGGTCAACAAAGCCAGGGGTTCGCCGAATTGTTTATGGACCGTGACTTGGCCGCGTCGCAAATCCGCGTCGTCAAAGCAAGGCATGTCGTCGTGAACCAAGGAGGCGCAATGCAGCAACTCGATGGCGATGGCCGCCGCGTCGGTGAGTGCCGGGTCGTCTTCGCCGCAGGCTTTGGCGACCGCCAAACACAGTTGCGGCCGGATGCGCGCGCCACCTGGAAACACCGCATGGCGCATGGCCATCAACAGCCTGGGCGGCGCATTCTGGGTTTGCGCGAGCACAAAATGGTGCTCTAGCGCGTCTTCAATGCGTGTCAACATGCTCATGGGGCCCCCGCAGGCGGCGTGGCAACCATCGATCTGACCATTCAGGGCGACATCCACATGTGTCAATTTAACATGACACTACGGTTTGTCAATGGGATCAGTCCGAGGGGGTTTCGCCCTGTTGGGGGGTCAAGCCATAGGGTTTGACCAGCGCCCAGACGTGGGCGGGGAGCATGTTTTTCATGCGGGCGGGCTCTTCACGGCGCAAATGCAGCACCGCTTCGACCGCTTTCATCTCCAAACGGGCCTTGGCGAATTCCAAACCGCGTGGGCCCACGCGTGGCATGAACCAACTGACGATGGGACGCAGCCAGTTGGGCATGCGTCGCAAGGGCAAACCGCCTGCAGCGAGTTCCACGTTCTTCAAAAATCCCGTCACCGGGCCTTGGCGCTTGCCTGCGGTGGTGACCGGACGCAGTTGAACCTCGTCTTGCAACAGGTCGAGCATGGCTTGGCCGCGCGCATTGCGCACCAACAACCATTGCTCGCCGCGCCCCGCCATGTAACCCACCGTGATGTCGGAGAGCACATTGCTGTAGTCCACACAGGTGCGGCACGTGAGCGGGAAAAAGTCGGGGGGCAAATCGGCCAAGGGCAGGCTGAGAAAAGGAATTTCACGCACCGCGCCTTGGCGGGTGCGCAACTCGACTTTGTAATCGGCGCGAAATTCAAGGTAGGTGACGTCTTCGGGCGTGGGTGTCAGCCGCGCCAAAAACTGGTGAAAGTTGTCGGTGGTGGTGTTGTCTGAACAGGGGGTGCCAATGACCCACAATTTTTGCAAGCCCTGCTCGGCCTCCAGTTGCGGTTGCAAGGCACGCAGCGCGTAAATTTGGCAGGGAATGCCAATCACGGCCAAGCGTTTGTAGCCCTGCTGCAGGGCGGGTTCGACCAAGCTGATCAGCGGCGCATAGCCCATGCGCATGCCTCGGCACTGCGCCATGTCTTGGGCTTGGGTGATGAGAACCGGCATGGGACGCCAGTGGTCCTCGGGGTGTGGGGCCATGGCAATCACAGCATCCACCTCGCCCGCCGCCAACAGCTTTTCAGCCAAGCGCGTGGTGATGCCGGTCCACTGCGCACCCGCCAAAGGCTGTTGCATGGCCGCTTGATACATGGCCTGGTGGGGACCGAAGTACACCTCGTCGCCCTCGGGCAAGCGATGGACACCATGCACCGATTGCTCCATGGCGGGGTAATTCGGTTGGATGAATTGACATGCCGTGGCGCAGCGCTTGGGCTGCGCGGTGCGTGACACACCGCAATCGGTGCACAAATGGCGCTCAGGCGCAGGCGGCCACTGGGGGTACCACTGCACCGGTGTCATGGCTGAGGCGCTTTACAGGCCAATGGGGCTGACACCAAACAACCAGGTGTGGCCACCCATGAGCAACGCCAACCAAACCACCACACCGATGAGCACCACGCGGCCATTGTTGGAGACCACCGGCGCTTCTTCGGGGAGCGCCTCTTGCACCGCTTCTGCCGCGCGGCGATCGCGCTGACGGGCTGCGCGGAAATCGAGCACCGCCCACACCAAAAACGCACCGAACAAAATCACATCGGCCACACGGCCATTGGCCAGCAAATGCGCCAGCGCCCAGACCTTGACCGACAAAATCATGGGGTGGTGCAAGCGCGCTTTGAACGCATTGTTCGGCACATAAGTCGCCACCAGCAACACCATGGAAACCAACATCAACAAGACCGCGATGTGGCGCATGGCCATGGGCGGTGCCCACAGCATGGGGCTGTCCCAGCGAACCAGTCCAAACCCATAGACCAACAACACAAAGCCGACGATGGACGCCAGGCTGTAGATGCCCTTGTAGGCCTTCTCGCCCAAGCGCGTTTGCATGGCTGTGCGCCAGTCCTCGGACACGATGCGCACCGAATGGCACGCCAAAAACAACACCAAACCCAGTACAAACAATGCCATCTCTGTCTCCTTTTATGGGCTGAATGACACCCGTCTGTCGTTGTGAAAGGTCAATTCTGCCGTTGCAACACCCAACCCGACAAGGCTTGCAAAGCCCGCGTGTCCGACAATCCACTGTGCGCCAACGCCGCTTGCGCTTGTTGTTCCAGTCGAGCCGCCTCGGCACGGGCCAAGTCCAAGCCCAGCAAAGACACATAGG
>JBDKLR010000073.1:0-7917 GCA_039795515.1 Pseudomonadota bacterium
CCAAAAAACGCACTGGTGTAGCCCGTGGCATAGCCCAACAACATCCAGCAAACCGGTTGGCTTTGCGGTCCGAAATCACGCACATGGGTTTCCACTTCCCAGGAATGGTCCCAACGGAAAAGCCCTTTGAACAGGTTTTTCGACATGTCTTCTTGGAACGCCAAGGGAGTGACCTGCACAGCTCCTTCGAGCATGTGCAACTGCGGGCCGACCGAGAACATGCTGAACATGGACGCATCACCGCGCACCTTGCGCGCCAGGGCCGCGTCACTTTCTCCAGCGGAGTAACCCGTGCGCATCAACAAACGGCGGGTTTTCTCGTGACCGATGTCCTCCATCAACTCGCGACGCAATGACCCCAAGGCGGCCGCATGCAACAACAACATGCGTTGGCCGGCCAACCAAATGCGTCCATCGCTGCTGGAAAACTGCACCAAACGGCGCAAATCCGCATCGGAAGGCAAAGGCGGTAAAGGCGTGCTCATTCTGAAATTATCGAGAAACAGCCCATTTTTGTTTACAAGGGTAAGCCCGAATAAAGACCGATTTCACCAAATGATGAACCCCAAAATGCATGATTTCATCAAAAAATAACTTCGAAAGCGCCATTTTTCCTAGACAAAACAAGGAATCCCGATTTTTTGATTGGAAGTGGCCTGTTTGGAGCCCTTGGGATTGGTGAAAACCCTGTTTTATCGATAAAAACCGATCTGTTTCGACGATCTGGCGCATTCTGTGCTGATAGACCGTGTCACCAAGTCGGAGCTTGTCATGAGCACATCGTCACCTTCCACCTCCATCCCGCAGCCCAGCGAACAGCCGGTCTTGCACCGCAAATTTGTGCGGGTCACCAGTCCCGAGGGCAGCGAATTCGTGCATTTCGAGTTCGCCATCGGCTGGCCAGACCTGAGCGCCGAGTTGACTTTGCGACGCGATCAATTTGAAGAATTCTGCAAAAAACACCAGGTGGAATTCCTGGGCCCAGAAGACAAAAGGGAGAACCCATGACAGTCGACTTGCAAGCGCGCGAAATCCAACCTCTGCGCAACACCTTCTCACACGTGGCCCGTTATGTGGGCGACGACAAACCAGCCACGCGCTACCAAGAGGCCACTTTTGGCGCTCAACCCACCAGCAACTTTCACTACCGCCCCACTTGGGACCCTGAATTTGAGCTTTTCGACAAATCGCGCTCCGCCGTGGTCTTGGCCGATTGGTATGTCTTGAAAGACCCCCGCCAGTATTACTACGGCAACTGGACCATCACCCGTGCGCGCCAGCAAGACGCCATGGAATCCAGCTACCAGTTTGTTGAGTCACGCGACTTGATCAACAAAATGCCCGACAGCCTGCGCGACAAGGTCTGTCAGGTGCTGATCCCGATCCGCCATGTGGCTTGGGGTGGCAACATGAACAACTGCATGATTGCCGCGTATGGCTATGGCACTGCGTTCACCGCGCCCGCCAGCTTGCACGCCATGGATGAATTGGGCGTGGCCCAGTACATCACCCGCTTGGGTTTGGCTTTGGACGAACCCGCTGTATTGGATGCTGGCAAAGAAGCTTGGCTCCAAGCGCCCCAATGGCAAGCCCTGCGTCATTTGGTGGAAGACAGCTTTGTGCTGCGCGATCCGTTCGAGGTGTTCGTGGCACAAAACCTGGCCATCGACGGTTTGCTCTACCCCTTGGTGTTTGGCCATTTCATTGACGACCATGTGGCACTCAATGGTGGCACCGCTGTCTCCATGTTGAGCGCGTTCATGATCGAGTGGCACGAAGAATCCAATCGCTGGGTGGACGCCGTGGTGAAAACCGGCGCTGCGGAGTCGGCTGCCAACCATGCCCTGATCAGTGGCTGGGTGCAGCACTGGTCGCAGCGGGTCCGTGACGCGTTGGTGCCCATCGCCCAAATGGCCCTGGAAGACAAAGGCGCTTCTACCTTGGATGACGTGTTCACCCAATTCCAAGCACGTTGCAAAAAACTGGGTTTGACCACCTGAACACCAAAGCCAAGGAGCGCACATGTCCAACGTATTCATCGCCTTTCAAGCCAACGAAGAGTCCCGCCCCGTGGTGGACGCCATCTTGGCCGACAACCCCCAAGCCACTGCGGTGTACTCCCCTGGTTTGGTCAAGATTGACGCGCCCAACTCCTTGGTGATCAAGCGCGAAACCATCGAGGAGCAAATCGGACAAAGCTACGACTTGCAACAAATGCAAGTGAACTTGGTCACGCTGTCGGGTCATATTGATGAAGACGACGACCAGTTCACCTTGAGCTGGAACCACTGAACCGAGCAGCCTGCCCCATGGACACCACGGTCACCCACCCCGCCATGAGCCGTGCTCAACACCTGAGCGCGATGACCACTGATCTGAGTTGGACCCTCAGCCATCAGTCTGAACAAGCCACTTTCCCGGCCCTGCATGCCGAAGGCATTCAGGTGCACAACTGGTCTGCATGGCAGGCTCCCTTGCAAAAAACCGTCGAGGCTTACTGGCACATGCAAGGTGAAAAAGACAAGCGTCTGTATGCCATCACCGATGCGTTTGCACAAAACAATGGGCAACTGGGTGTGTCAGATGCACGCTATGTCAACGCCATCAAATGGCTGATGCAGGTCTTCACACCCATCGAATATTGCGCACACCGTGGACATGCCCGTGTTTCCCGCCAGTTGGGCGTGACGCCCCTGCAAACACAATCCATGATGCAGTCGCTGGACCACCTGCGTCACCAGCAAATCGAAACACATGCCTTGTCCCATTTCAACAAGTATTTCAACGGCATGCACAGCTTTCCCGAGTGGTTTGACAACCACTGGTTTTTGGCATTTGCCAAATCCTATGCCGACGACCTACTGAGCGCGGGTCCATATGAGTTTTTGGTGGCCATGGCGCTGGGCTACAACCAAGTGGTCAGTCCTGTGCTGCATGTGCCCTTCATGTCGGCGGCCGCTGACAACGGTGACATGTCCACCGCCAGTGCTGGTTTTTCTGCGGCAACAGACAAAGTGCAACACCAAACCGCTGGCTTGACCTTGATCGAATGGTTGGTTCGAGAAGATGCCGCCAACCTGCCCCTGGTCCAAGCTTGGATCGACAAATGGTTTTGGCGCAGTGTGCGCCTGTCCAGTGTGGTTGCCACCATGCAGGACTACATGCTGCCCACCCGCACCCAAAGCTGGCTCAGTTGCTGGACCACCTGTGTGCAACAACCATTGCAGCAGGTCTTCAACATGTGGCCCCCCCTGGGTTTGAAATTGCCCGCCAGTTGGCAACAAGCCTGTGAACAACAAGCCCATGTCAGCCATCAAACGTGGTTGCGTCTGTGCCGCTACAGCGCCAGCTTGTCTTTGCATGTTTGGGCCCCCAACCCTGATGAACTCGATTGGCTGAGTCACCAATACCCAGGCACTTTCGACACCTTGTACCGGCCACATTTGCAGGGCTTGGCCCATCAAATAGCACATGGCCAACGACCTGCCGCCGAAACAGCACCCGTGTTGTGTGGCACCTGCCAGTTGCCAGCTGTCGGCAACAACCGCAGCGAGGCGAAAGCACAAGCCAAGAGCCACCAAGGTCGCTATTTCTGCAGCTTGCACTGCCAACACATTTTCAACCGCGAGCCCGACAAACACCAACAACAGGCGCACTGGAACACCCAAACATGGAACCCCATTCCCCACCTGTTGGACGCCGATGTGGGCATGTTCCGAGGCTCAGATGATGACAACAATTTCAAAGAATGGAATGGTGAAGTGCAACAAACCTGAAACCACGGCACCAATCTGTCATGCGGATGATTGGCCCCAATCCGCGTGTCATTGAAAGCAATTGGGCTCTTTAAAAACACACAGGAGACTCGTTCACATGAAACAAAAAATCATTCTTGCATTGGGCCTGGTTGCTGCTGCAAGCTTCAGCGTCAGTGCACAAGCCCAAGACCGTTGTGGCATGGGCAACGGCAAAAAAGCTTCTGGCGAACCTATTCAAATTGGAGCCATCGTGGGCAAAACAGGCCCCGAAGACTTCTCCTCTGCTGCGCGCGCGGCCGAAGCCTATTTCAAATGCGTCAATGCCAACGGTGGTATCAATGGCCGCCCTGTGAACTACACGGTGCAAGACGACACCTGGAACCCAGAAGTGGCTGCTCAAGCCGCCTCCAAATTGGTGAAAGACACCAAGGTGGTGGGCATGGTGGGTTCCACCTCATTCGTGGAGTGTGGTGCCAACAACAAACTGTATGAACAAGAAGGTGTGGCCGTGATTGCCGGTGTGGGCGTCCCCCGTGCTTGCTTCTACGGCAAAAACTATGCACCTTTCAACCAAGGACCACGCCAGTCCACGATCAGCGCAGCCATGTACATCGCTGACACCTTCAAGTTGAAGAACATCACCTGTATCGCCCCCGGCATCCCTGGTTTTGGCGACTGGGTGTGTGGCGGTGTGGAAAGCTGGGGCAAAGCCAATGGCGTGAATGTCAAGCAAGTGATCTTTGATCCAGGCCAACTCGACGGCAATGCCATCGTGTTGCAAGCACAAGCTTCCAAACCAGACGGCATCGTTTTGGGCATGCCCCGCGGCATGATGCTGCCCATCCTGACCGCTGCTGAACAGCAAGACATGGGCAAGTCCATCAAGTGGGGTTTGCCCACATCGGCTTATCACACTGAAATGCCCAAGGCTGCTGGCAAGTATTGGGATGGCAAGTTGTACATCCACATGGAACTCGAGCCTTTGGACAAAGACGGTCCTGACACCAAAAACTGGTTGGCTGTGATGGGCAAATACGGCAATAAAAAAGACCCGATCGACTCCTTCTCTCAGGCCGGTTATTTGGCAGCCCAAGTGGCCACCAACACCATGCTTGGTATCAAGGGTGACGTTGACCGCAAGGCTTTCTTGACTGCAGCTCGCGGCATCAAAAACGTGAAAACCGACATGCTGTGCTCACCCTGGTACTTCGGTGAAGGCGAGCGTCACCAGGCCAATCACAACGGTCGCGTGGCCTTGTTGACAGGCGGTGGTTTCAAACTGCAAACCCCCAATTGTTTCCAAGCCAAAGACGCAGACTTGGCGGATGTCTTGGCTTATGAAGCCAAAACAGGCGTGGCCAAGTAAGGCCTGACCCCTTCATAAAGACTGCAACATGGAAACCCTGCTCCCTTTTCTCGTGGTCGGCATCAGTGTCGGCGCGGTGTATGCCCTCTCAGGCGTAGGCTTGGTGGTGCTCTACCGTGCCAGCGGTGTGGTGAATTTTGCGTATGGTGCACTTGGCGGTTTGGCTGCCATGGTGTGCTGGCAACTCATCGACCTGGAATACGCCGACTGGATGGGATGGGTGGCAGGTGTTTTCGTGGCCACGTTTTTGTCTTGGGGTTATGGGCGTTTCATCGCGCCTAGTTTGACCCACCAAGACCGCATTGTGCGTGCCATGGCCACCCTGGGCTTTGCCTTGATGGTCATGGGCATGGCGCAATGGTATTGGGGAGATGATCCCCGTCGTTTGGTTCTTCCCACCGACAGCGGTGGACTCGAATTCGATGGTCGCCGCCTGATCAGCTACACGCGTTTGCTGGCCCTGGTATTGGCAGCGGCCATGACCATCAGCATGCTGTGGTTGCTCGCGAAAACGCCCCTGGGCTTGCGCATGCGCGCCCTGCAAAGCAATCGTGTACTGAGCGGTTTATTGGGTGTGCGGGTGAAAAACGTCGACACCTGGGCCTGGACGATTGCCGGCCTGTTTGCCGGCATCACCGGCTTGTTCATGGGCAACATGGTTCGACTCAACCCCACCGTGCTCACTTTTTTGGTCATCCCTGCCATGGCAGCGGCCGTGGTCGGTCGACTGGTGTCACTGCCCATGACCGTGTTGGGTGGTTTGTTGATTGGTGTCATTGAAGCCCTCACCACCTTGGTCCCTGAAATTTCCCGCTATGGCTCTGCCACCGGTTTTGTGGTGGCCATCTTGGCCATCTTGTGGCAACAACGAAAAGGCATTGGCTTGTCGCGTGACAACAGCCATCTCGAATAACCATCTCACTGCACAGAGCACCACATGGCACGCGATAAAGACAAACCAGACATTCCACCGGGTTCGCCACTGCGGCGCATCACGCCTATTCTGATCACCTTGGCGGTGTTTGGTTTGCTCGGTCCGGTATTGTTTTCGGCTTACTGGCTCAACACGTTCACCACTGTGGCCTGTCTGAGCATGGTGGCTGCCACTGTGTCTTTGCTCTACGGCCAATTGGGCATGGTGTCTTTGGCGCAATTTGCTTTGAGTGGCGTCGGTGGCTGGGTTTGTTTGCGGCTGGTACATGGCGTGGGCATGCCCTTTGAACTGGCGCTCGTCTTGGGGGCTGTTGTTGCAGCCGCCTTTGGTTTGGTGGTGGGCTTGCCGGCCTTGCGCATGCGCGGTTTGTACCTGGCCTTGCTCACCCTCATGGTGGCTGCTGCTTTCCAAGTGGTGGTCAACGTGATTGGTTTTCCCGATGGCGGTCCGGGTTGGACCGGCAAGGTGGTCGATGGTCAACGCGCCCTGATCGAGCGCCCCTGGATCGCAGTGAGTGACAGCAGTTACTTTCGGTATGCGGTGGTGTGGTTGGCCGCTGGCATGGCTTGGCTCGAATGGTTGCGTGCCACGGAGGCTGGACGCTCGTGGGCGCTGATTCGCAAAAGTGAAGCCGCCGCCATTGCAGCGGGTGTTAGCGTGTTTGGCTACAAAGCCTGGGCCTTCACCATCGGTGGCTTTTTGGCAGGCTTGGCGGGTGGTTTGTTGGCAGGCCTCAACGGCCAACTCGACAACACAGGTTTCCCGGTGAGCCAATCCATCCTGCTCTACGCCTTGGTGGTCGTGGGTGGGGTTTACAACTGGGTGGGTTGTTTGTTCGCAGGTTTGTTGATCCGTGCGCTGCCTGCCCTGCTCAATGACCACGGTGTCGATGGCAATTTGTCCAATGTGTTTTTCGGCTTCGCCCTCTTGGTGTCCCTGATTCAGGGGCGCAAAGGTTTGGCTGGTCAGTTGGCCGACTATTACAAATTCGTGCGCATGAGCCGCATTGTGGAAGGCACGGTCTCCTGGGGTGCGATCGCCATCGCCATCGGTTTGATTTGCGCCAAACAAGAATGGGCCAGCTTTGCCGGTGCGTTTTTCATTGCCCTCATCGCCTTGTTGTTCCGCATGGTCATTCCAGGCGTGTGCTGGTTGTTGTTGGGCTTTTTTGGCAAGCGTGTGCAAGACGGTGCGGAAGACATCGAAGCCTGGTTTTCTCTGCGCTTGGCCCGCCTGGTCGAGCGCATGGGACTGATGCCTGATCACCGCTTCATCAAGCGCACCCTCAACTGGTTGTTCATCGGTTTTTTTGTGGCTTGGATTGCACATGGCGTGTTTGATGTGGAACACCGCATCGCACTCGGTATCTTGTGGGGTGCCATGTTGGCCAAGGTGGTGGTTGAAATCGTGACTTACCGCTTCATGCTGCCAGTGCGTCAACGCATCGATCAGCGTTTCCCCAAGCCCTTTGCCAGCTACCGTTGAGAGAGGGTTGCAGACATGATTGACATCCAAAATTTGACAGTGCAATTCGGCGGTGTGAAGCCCATCAATGAATTGACGGTCACTCTTGCACGCGGCATCTCTGGCCTGATCGGTCCCAATGGGGCGGGCAAAACCACTTTGCTCAATGTGCTGTCTGGCTTTGTCACGCCCACGCAAGGCAGTGTCAGCGTCAACGGTCGCAAGCTCACGGGTTTGGCCCCGCACAAGCGCGCCCTGTTTGGTTTGCGCCGCACCTTCCAAACCGATCAAATCGCCGACGATTTGACCCTGTGGGAAAACGTCGAAGCGATTGCCGACCATGCCGGCTTCATCGACAAGGACATGGCCGACCATGCGGTTGAGCAAGCCATTGC
>JBDKLR010000074.1:0-3163 GCA_039795515.1 Pseudomonadota bacterium
CACACGAATTTCATCGTGAACAACACCAAAATAGCAAAAACAATGGCTTGAACGAACAGGGTTGCGTTGATACTCACGTCAACACCTCTCTAAGGGTTGTGGCAAGAATTACTTCAGGATGAAGGGATTGGCGAAGGCGAACATCATGGCGATACCCACACCAATCAAGAAAGCCGCGTCAATCAAACCAGCCAGCAAGAACATTTTGGTTTGCAATTCGTTCATCAACTCGGGTTGACGGGCAGCAGCTTCCAGGTATTTGCTGCCCATGATGCCGATGCCAATACAAGCACCAATGGCGCCCAAGCCAATGATCAGACCTGAGGCGAGTGCAACTAAACCAAGTACGTGTTCCATGAGAAGCTCCTAAGCAAGATGATGGAAGGTTGAGAAAAAAGAAATCAGTGTGCGTCGTGGGCTTGGCCGATGTAGACCAGGGTCAACATCATGAAAATAAAGGCCTGCAAAGCGACGATCAGAATGTGGAAGATGGCCCAGATGGAACCGGCAATGATGTGGCCGATGGGCAACAAAATGCCGCTCAGGCTCATGGCAGCAGCGCTGCCCATGAGGGCGATCAGCATGAAAATCAATTCGCCCGCGTACATGTTGCCAAACAGTCGCATGCCGTGGGATACGGTTTTGGCGACAAATTCAATCATTTGGAAGCCAAAGTTGATGGGCCACAAAATGGGGTGGGCCCCAAAAGGGGCGGTGGTGAGTTCGTGGAACCAACCGCCAATGCCTTTGATCTTGATGTTGTAGAACAAGCAAATCAACAACACCGAACAAGACATGCCCAAAGTGGTGGACAAGTCGGCGGTGGGCACGACGCGGAAGTAATGAATGCTGTGGTTCAGGCCAGTCCACTCGAAGATTTTGTGGAACAAGTCCACGGGCAAAAAGTCCATGCTGTTGAGCAGGAAAATCCAGACAAACACGGTCAACGCCAGAGGAGACACCAATTTGCGGCTTTCGGCGTTGTGCACGATGCCGCGTGCCTGGGTGTCGACCATTTCAAACAGGATTTCTACAGCGGCCTGAAAACGACCTGGCACGCCCGATGTGGCGACACGGGCGGCACGCCACAGGAAAAAGCTGCCAACGATGCCGAGCAACACTGACCAAAAAATGGAATCCAGGTTGATGACCGTGAAATCGATCACGCCGCCCATGGGCTTGCTTTGCAAGTGGGTCAGGTGATGACTGATGTATTCGCCAGCGGTGAGCGTGCTTTCCGACATGTTCTCAACTCTTTACAAGTGGGTGGAGGGGTCGGCGACCGGTTTGAGCTTGCCCCAAACCAACGCCAGCCAATACACCTTCATCGTCACAATCAAGCCCCCCAACAAGGCGGGCCAACTCAAATCTTGCACCAACCGGGGCGCCAACACCAACAACAACACGGTGAGCACCATCTTGACGCCTTGCCACACGGCAAAACTCAAAGTGGCTGCCACTGCATTGATGGAGGCTGCTGGTGATTTCAAACCCCTGGCAAACAAAGCCGCGGGAATGACCACCGACAACGCGCCATAAACCCAAGAGAGAAACACCGACGACCGATCAAACCAGTAACCGACCGCCGCGCCCAACACCAAGGCTGTAGACAATTGCGCCACCAACACCCACCAAACCGACAACGCCACCTGGGTGGCTCGCCACGCCTGGGCCTCTTCAGCCGTGAAGGAGTGAAACACCTCTTCCGGCTCGAGATCGTCAAAACGGTGCTGGTTGCTGCCAGAAGTGGGTTTTGTCTCTGTCATGCTTGACAAGCCTTCTCCGAGCAGCAAAGCCTGCCATTGTAGGGTATCTTACTGACAGTTTTCTGAAACTGTTCCGATCTCCACCGAAGCCCCCATGCCATCGCCCAAAGACACCCTGCTTGAATTTCCTTGCGACTTCCCCATCAAAGTGATGGGCCCCAAGTCCGAGGGCTATCTGGAAGCCATGTGTTTCGTGGTCCAGCAGTTTGACCCGACATGGACGCCTGCGCGGCTTGAAAGCCGCGAAAGCTCTGGCGGCAAGTACCTGGGCCTGACTTTCACGGTGCACGCCACCAGCCGCGAACAGCTCGACGAGCTCTACCGCACCTTGAGCAGCCATCCGATGGTGAAAGTCGTTCTTTAGTGAACATTCAGCTGCGCCAATGGGGCTTGGTGGACTACGCCACCACCTACCAAGCCATGCAAGACTTCACCGCGGCGCGCGACGCCCAGACGCCGGATGAACTCTGGCTGTGCGAGCACTCCCCCGTGTTCACCCAAGGCTTGGCCGGCAAAGCCGACCATGTCCTGTTTGCGGGCGACATCCCAGTGGTGCCCACCAACCGAGGCGGCCAAGTGACCTTTCACGGGCCAGGGCAGGTGGTGGTTTACGCCTTGATCGATTTGCAACGGGCGGGCTATTTCATCAAGGAATATGTGCACCGCATCGAAGAGGCGGTGATCAAAACCCTGCTGCATTTCGACGTCACCGGCCACCGTGTGGCGGGCGCGCCCGGTATATATGTGCGCCCCCACGCGCCCCATGACCACCAGGCTTTGGCCAACCGGCCACAACCAGGCGCGGCCAAAACCCCGCCCAACTTCGCGGGTTTGGCCAAAATCGCCGCGTTGGGCGTGAAAGTGGCGCGTCATTGCACTTACCATGGCGTGGCTTTGAATGTCCACATGGATTTATCCCCCTTTCAGCAGATCAACCCCTGCGGCTACGCAGGGCTGCAAACCACCGATCTTTTTACAATCGGTGTCGATGTCAGTTGGCAAGCGGCCGCTGATGTGCTGAGCCACAAATTGGGCTCTTATTTAACGCCATGAACAGGCACACACCCCCATGACCGTCTCCGACAGCGCCCCGCCCACCCCTGCTTACGACCCGAGCGCCAAACAAAAGTCGGCGTCCAAGGTGTCGCGCATCCCGATCCAGGTGGAACACAGCGGCGAGGTGCTGAAAAAGCCGGATTGGATTCGTGTCAAAGCCAGTTCACCCAACTCGCGCTTCAACGAAATCAAAAGCATCTTGCGCGAGAACAAACTGGTGACCGTGTGCGAGGAAGCCTCATGCCCCAACATCGGTGAATGTTTTGGCAAAGGCACGGCCACCTTCATGATCATGGGCGACAAGTGCACGCGGCGCTGCCCGTTTTGCGATGTCGGCCATG
>JBDKLR010000075.1:0-5083 GCA_039795515.1 Pseudomonadota bacterium
TCAGCCACCACCAACTCCAAGAACCAGGGCGCCACGATGCCTTTGCATTCGTAATAGTCGAGTTTGTCGCTGTGGTGCACCACTTCGCCAAAAGGTTTGGCGTCCTTGGTCAGGCGAATCATGGGGTCTTTGCCCGAATTGGGTGGGCGCGCTTTCGAAGCCCGGGGCGCTTCTTTTTGGCCTTCTTCGCTTTGAGCCCCTTCATTGAGCACCGCTTCGACGCGGCGACTGAAGTTCTCGTCATCCTGTTGGGCCGTGGTTTCTTTGCTGGGAATGGGCTTGTACTTGGGCTCTGCGCTGGGCTTGTTGTCCGAGCACGCGGTCAAAGACAGGGCCATCCACAATCCGATGAACCACTTGGAGGCAGGTTTGATCATGGTCAAGTTGGAGGTAGGCATGACCTGCATTATCGTTTCAAGGGCCGGAGCACCAGAAACAAGGGGAAAACGCTGAAATCAGCGTTTTTGGTATTGCGATTTGCCAAACAAGGTTTCCATCGCTAGTTTGTCGTTTTGCATGGGCTTGCGCAAGTCGGCCAAAACTTCGCAGCCACGCTGGACCGCAGGCCGTGCGCTGATGGTGTCAAACCATTCTTTGAGACGGGGGTAGTCGTCCCAGTCGATGCCTTGGTTTTTCCAGCTGCGCAGCCATGGAAAGATGGCGATGTCGGCGATGCTGTAGCTTTTGCCCGCCATGTAGGGGTGCAAGGCCAGTTGCTTGTCCATCACGCCATACAAACGCTTGGCTTCATTGGTGTAACGGTCGATGCCATAGGGCACTTTTTCAGGGGCGTAAATGCGAAAGTGGTGCGCCTGTCCCAACATGGGGCCGACTCCGCCCATCTGAAACATCAGCCACTGCAACACCTCGTACTTGTCGCGGTCACTTTTGGGCATGAACTTGCCATATTTCGCCGCCAAGTAAACCAAAATGGCACCCGACTCAAACAGGCTGATCGACTTGCCATCGGGTCCTTGGGGGTCGACCAAGGCGGGTATTTTGTTGTTGGGGCTGATGGTCAAAAACTCGGGCGTGAACTGTTCGCCTTTGCCGATGTTGACCGCGTGAGCCAGCCAGTCTCGGCCCAAGCGCTGGCCACACTCCTCCAACATGATGTGGACTTTGTGGCCATTGGGCGTGGGCCAAGAATAGACGTCGATCATGTCAGCTGCCACGTGTGACGGGCATTTCCACGTCTTGCGGTGCGGTCGCGATGTGACGGGCCAATTCGAGCTTGGCAATCGCATTGCGGTGCACCTCGTCGGGGCCGTCGGCCAAACGCAAAGTGCGTTGGTTGGCGTAGGAATAAGCCAACGGGAAATCATCGCTCACACCGCCACCGCCGTGGGCTTGGATGGCCCAGTCCAAAATTTGGCAAGCCATGTTGGGGGCGATCACCTTGATCATGGCGATTTCGGTGCGAGCGATTTTGTTGCCCACAGTGTCCATCATGTAAGCGGCTTTCAGGGTCAGTAAGCGGGCTTGTTCGATCATGATGCGGCCATCAGCCAAGCGCTCGTGCCAAACGCCTTGGGCGGACACAGGTTTGCCAAAGGCCACACGGCTGTTCAGACGTTTGACCATGAGTTCCATGGCGCGCTCGGCAGCACCGATGGTGCGCATGCAATGGTGGATACGGCCTGGTCCCAAGCGGCCTTGGGCGATTTCAAATCCACGTCCTTCACCCAAGAGCAAATTGCCCACGGGCACGCGCACGTTTTTCAGATCGACTTCCATGTGGCCATGCGGTGCGTCGTCATAACCAAACACGGTCAGCGGGCGCATGACGGTCACGCCGGGCGAATTGGCAGGCACGATGATCATGCTTTGTTGCGAGTGGCGGGGCGCATCGGGATCGGTCTTGCCCATCACGATATAAACCGCGCAACGGGGGTCGCCAGCACCAGACGACCACCATTTGCGGCCGTTGATCACGTAATGGTCGCCATCGCGTTCGATGCGGGTTTGGATGTTGGTGGCGTCGGACGAGGCCACTTCGGGTTCGGTCATCAAAAAGGCCGAACGAATCTCGCCGCGCAGCAAAGGCTCGAGCCATTGGTCTTTCAGGCTTTCGCTGGCGTAGCGCTCGAAGGTTTCCATGTTGCCGGTGTCCGGTGCCGAGCAATTGAACACCTCGGCGGCAAACGGCACACGGCCCATGATTTCGCACAAAGGCGCGTATTCCAAGTTGCTCAAACCCTCAGGGGCGCGCTTGCTGTGGGGCAAAAACAAATTCCACAAACCGGCTTTGCGGGCCAGGGGTTTGAGTTCTTCAATCAGCTTGGTGGGAATCCAAGCATTGCCTTTGGCGCGGTTTTCGGCGATTTCTTGGAAGAAGCGCTTTTCGTTGGGGTAGATGTGCTCGTCCATGAACGCGATCAATCGCGCTTGCAGGGTTTTGACCTTGTCGGTGTAATCGAAATTCATGGTGTGCTCCAGTGGGTGTCGTTCGAATGGTTGTCAGTGAGAACTGCGTTGTGCAAAAAGCCAAGCCAATTCGGCCATGGGCTTGGCCCCTGCGCCCGAGGCCTTGGCCTGTGCACTGGACGCGGTGCCGTCCTCCACGCGCTTGGCGATGCCTTGCAAAATGGCCGCGATGCGAAACATGTTGTAGGCCAGGTAGAAATTCCAATCGGACTTGAGTGCGGCCAAGCTGGTGATGCCAGTGCGCTGGCAGTACAAATCGATGTATTCGTCCTCGGGTGGAATGCCCAAGGCCTCGATGTCCAAGCCGCCAATCCCCCTGAAACTGCCGGGCGGGATGTGCCAGGACATGCAGTGGTAGCTGAAATCGGCGAGGGGGTGGCCCAAGGTGGACAGCTCCCAATCGAGTACCGCCAACACCCGGGGTTCGGTGGGGTGAAAAATCAGGTTGTCCAAGCGGAAGTCACCGTGCACGATGCACGTGGTGTCGGCGCGGGCGCTGGCAGGCATGTTGGCTGGTAACCAAGCCATCAAGCGGTCCATCTCCGGAATGGTCTGGGTGGCAGACGCCACGTACTGCTTGCTCCAGCGGCCAATTTGACGGTCGAAATAATTGCCGGGTTTGCCAAAACTCTCCAACCCCTGGGCTTTGTAGTCCACCGCGTGCAAGGCGGCGATGACCCGATTCATTTCCAAGTAGATGGCGCGACGCTCGGTGGGACTCATGTCTGGCAAGGCTTGGTCCCACAGCACCCGCCCTTGCACAAATTCCATGACATAAAACGCACGGCCAATCACCGATTCGTCGTCGCACAGCACATGCATCTGGGCCACGGGCACGCCGGTGCCGTGCAGGCCACGCATGACCGCGAACTCGCGCTCAATGGCGTGTGCCGAGGGCAGCAACTTGGCCACGGGACCTGGCTTGGCGCGCATCACATAGCTTTGCTTGGGCGTGATGAGTTTGTAGGTGGGGTTGGACTGACCGCCTTTGAACATTTCCACTTGCAGCGGCCCTTCAAAGCCAGGCATGTGGGCCGACAGCCATGTGGCCAGGGCTTGGGTGTCGAAACGGTGGGCATCGGTCACCTCGCGGGTGCCGACGAAATTGTCAAAATTGCTCATGGATTCAGTCCGCTGCGCTGATGATCATCAACGCTTGTTGGTTGCGAATCACCAAGCCGCCCGGTTCGATGCGCAAAGCTTCCTCGCGCTCCATGGCCTTGAGCTCTTGATTGACCCGTTGGCGCGAAGCGCCCAGCAGTTGGGCGAGTTCTTCCTGCGCCAAATGCAAGCCGATGCGAATTTCTTCGCCGTGGTTCAACGAAGGCACACCGTAGCTGCGCGCCAAATGCAACAACTGCTTGGCCAATCGGGCCCGCAGCGGCAGGGTGTTGAGGTCTTCGACCAAACCGAACAGCTGCCGTATGCGACGCGCTTGCAGGCGCAACATGGCGTCGTAAAACTCGACATGGGCTGCCAAGATTTTGTGGAAATCGGCCTTGGCGACACACAAAATCGTGGTGTCCCCGTGGGCATAGACATCGTGGGTGCGGCTGTCGCCATCCAAGATCGCCACGTCGCCAAACCAAATGCCCGGCTCCACATAGGTGAAGGTGATTTGCTTGCCCGACAAGGAGGTGCTGCTGACCCGAACCGCACCGCGGGCGCAGGCCATCCACTCCTCGGGGGAGTCGCCACGCGCGGCAATCAAGTCGCCGTCTTTGAGTCGTTTGACGTAGGCACATCGCAGGATGTCGTGTCGCAATGAAGGTGAAAGAGAAGAAAACCAACGTCCGGCATTCACAGCCTCGCGTTCTTCAATGGTAAGTATGGGGTCGTCCATCGTCTGTCTTGTCGGTGACCTGAAAGTGAAAAACTGTCGCCAGCGAGACCGCTGGTGAAGCGCTTGGGGTGGGTGAGCCAGTGTTCAGGGCTTGTAATGCGGGGTTTCTTTGTTCAAAAAAGCCTGAATACCAATGCCCGCATTGGGGTGGTGCAAATTATTCACGAAATGCTGCTTCTCCAGTGGCAATTGGGCAAACAAGTCTTGTTGGCTGGCCGCGCCAATCAACTCTTTGATGCTGGCCAGCGCATTCGGTGCGCGTTGGTTCAAACGTTCGGCCAAAGCCAGCGCATCACGCAAGGCCTCGCCTTTGGCACTCAACTGGTTGGCCAGGCCCCATTGGTGGAGTTGTTGCGCGCTGAGTTTGTCGCCCAGCATGAGGATTTGACTGACCAATGCACGTGGCAAGGCGCGCGCCAGGTGCCAACTGCCGCCGCCATCGGGTGACAGGCCGACCGAGCTGTAAGCCATGACAAACACGCTGTCGTGCGCGGCCACCACAAAGTCACAGGCCAAGGCCAAGGAAAAACCGGCCCCTGCAGCGGCGCCTTCAACGGCGGCGATCACGGGTTTGGGAAATGTCCGGATGGTTTCCAGCCAGTTGTGCAGGCCTTCGATGCTTTGCGCTTGGTGTTCTGGCGGTAGCGAGCGGTTGGCGAGCAAACGGTTCAGATGGCCACCGGCGCTGAAATGGGCACCTTCTCCGGTCAACACCACGCTCAGCACATCAGGGTTGCTTTCAGCAACGCTCAGCGCCTCCACCCCTGCGCTGTAGATATCGGGGCCCAAGGCATTGCGGTGCTCGGGGTTGGA
>JBDKLR010000076.1:0-4943 GCA_039795515.1 Pseudomonadota bacterium
GGCGCATGGTGGGCCGGCTTGGCCGTCGTGCCCATCAATGCCAAGTTACACCTACGCGAAGCACAATGGATTGTCGACAACGCGCAAGCCAGTTGGGCGTTTGTCACGTCCGACATCACCATAGAGGCAGGCGCTCAATTGCAAGGGCTGGATCGCGTGATCGATGTCGACAGCGCACAAGCCGCGGCACTTTGGGCGATGCCAGAGTCCAGCGAAACAGCCCCAGACCTGCCCATCACCGCACGCGCGGCGGACGATCTGGCTTGGCTGTTCTACACCAGCGGCACCACGGGTCGCCCCAAGGGGGTGATGATCACGCACCGCAATTTAATGACCATGGGCCTGGCCTACTTCACCGATGTCGATGCCATCAGCGCGGCAGACGCAATTGCCTATGCGGCGCCGATGTCCCATGGTGCAGGCCTGTATGCCATTCCACACCTGATGGCGGGGGCCCGACATGTGGTGCCTCCATCTGGCGGCTTCGACGCCGCAGAGTTGTTTGCGCTGGGGCAACACATCGGGCCGTTATCGCTGTTTGCCGCCCCCACCATCGTCAAGCGCTTGGTCGACCATGCCGAAGATGCGGGTCTGAGCCTTGCAAACTGCGAGGCGTCTTTCAAAACCATCGTCTATGGCGGCGCGCCCATGTACGCCGCAGACATTCAACGCGCCTTGCGTTTGATGGGACCTCGCTTTGTGCAAATTTACGGTCAGGGCGAAAGCCCCATGGTGGGCACCGCCTTGTCTCGCTTTCATCTGAGCGATGTGCAGCACCCCGAACATGCACAAAGACTGGCCTCCATTGGCGTCGCACAAACCCCCGTGCAAATTCGTGTCACCGATGCGCACGGGCAGGATTTACCACCAGGCGAAGTGGGCGAAGTACTCATCAAGGGCGACAGCGTGATGGCAGGCTACTGGCGTAACCCAGAAGCCACTGCGGCGGCCATTCGCGAAGGATGGTTGTTCACAGGTGACATGGGCAGTTTGGATGCCCATGGGTTCCTCACCCTCAAAGACCGCAGCAAAGACCTCATCATTTCTGGCGGCTCGAATGTCTACCCGCGAGAGGTGGAGGAAGTGTTGCTGCAAGCCCCTGGCGTCAGCGAGGTCGCCGTGGTGGGAGCACCCGACCCCGAATGGGGTGAAATCATCGTGGCTTTTGTCGTGGCAAAGCCAGGTGTGACACTGAGCACGGAATCGCTGGACGCGTTTTGTCTCAATGCCATCGCGCGCTTCAAACGTCCCAAACGTTACGAATGGGTCGACAGCTTGCCCAAGAACAACTACGGCAAAGTCTTGAAAACAGAGTTGCGCCGCATACTCACCCAAACCTAGTGGTAAGGTGCAGCCCATGCACTCACAAATAGACCACCTCGTCGTCGTTGCCCATACCCTTGAACAAGGCGTGCAATGGTGCGAAAACACACTCGGCATCACGCCCGGCCCAGGCGGCGAACACACGCTGTACGGCACGCACAACCGACTCTTCAAAATTGCCACCCCAGCCAACCCGATGGCGTATTTCGAAATCATCGCGATCAACCCCCACGTGGTCCGTCCCAAAAAAGCCAGCCCGACTCGCTGGTTCGACATGGACAACGCCACGCTACAAAAAGCCGTCGCCCAAACGCCGCGTTTGGTGCACTTTGTGGTGAACACCCCCGACATCAAAGCTGCACGCCTGGCCATTCGCATGCAAGGCATTGACCGAGGCCCCGCCATTCACGCCAGCCGACGTACCAACAAAGGCACACTGAACTGGCAAATTTCGGTTCGTGCCGATGGTCAACGCTTGTTTGATGGCGTGATGCCCACGCTCATTCAATGGGGCAAGCCCGATGCCACCGAGCCGCTCAAACTACACCCCCGCAACACCCTACCCCGATCAGGCGTGACGCTGCAAAGTCTCGAGGTCAGCCACCCCAGCGCGGACAAAGTGCAAGCCGCCTATGACGCGATTGAGCTCAAGCGCGTCACCGTGCATGAAGGTCCCGCCAACCTCAAAGCCACCCTACAAACACCCAAAGGTGTGGTGGTGTTAGAGAGTTTGGGACTCTGATCGACGTTGACGCGCAGCGTCTAAAGCGTCTTGTGCGTTTGCACCTTGGCGTAAGCGGCCCAGAGTTGATGCTGCAAGTCGCAACCCAACATCATCAAACCGGGCGCTGAAATACCCATGAATCGATCGGTTTGCATGATGAGCGCATGCGCTTGCTCAAAGACACCCGAACCAAACAACTGACGAATAGCCCCCACATAAGGTGCGGTGTCACCACGGTCGGTGAGCAACACCAGCGTCTCGATGCAGGCATACACCGCACGACGCTGGGGTGCAATTTGGTCAAAGTGGCGAATCCACTCACAGCCCTCCACGGTGGCAGATTCATCCCCACAAGCCAAAGCCAACAGCGTTTTAAGTTCGCCCACGCGCAAGTCAGCCCAAAAACTGCCGGCATCCGCAGCCATGCCAATCAAAGCCGCCACAGGACGCGCATCGGCCAAATTGGATTTATTCAATGAAGCCAACAGGTCTGAACACTCTTCGTTGTCAAGGTCGGTCAAATTGAGAATGGCTTCGCGCATCGCGTTGGCGATGCTGTGGTTCTCAAAGTCGAGGTCATCGACGGGATAAATCTCGGACATACCGGGCACCAATACGCGACAGGTGTAGACGCCCAAATGCCCAAAGTCGGCAATGTAAATGTCGAATCCGTCCTCATGGATACGTTTCACGCAATACGCGTAGTCTTCGGCCGTGCTGTTGGCAAAGTTCCAATCGACAAAAACATGGTCTGGAATCTCGCCCAAGAACTCCCAGTGCAACACGCCGCTGGAGTCCACAAAATGACTTTCGATGTTGGGTGCGCTGGCTGCTTCTTCTAAATCAAAGGTAGGCGCAGGAAAGCCGCTCAAAGTATTCAGCGCGCGGCCTTGCAGTAAATCAGTGAGGGCCCGTTCTAGCGCCACCTCGAAACGGGGGTGGGCCCCAAAACTGGCAAAGCAACCCTGATCTTCGGGGTGGAGCAAGGTCACATTCATCACTGGATATTTGCCACCGAGTGACGCGTCTTTCACCAAGATGCCAAAGCCGGCGGCGCGCAGAGCGGCAATGCCAGCGGCAATGCGGGGATAACGATGGATCACCGCCTCGGGCACATCGGGCAAACAAATGCCTTGGCTGATGATTTTGGTTTTCACGAAACGTTCAAAAATTTCTGACAAGGCTTGCGTACGCGCCTCTGTCGGGGTGTTCCCTGCTGCCATGCCATTGCTCGCGTACAAGTTGCCAATGATGTTGACGGGGATGTAAGCCGTCGCACCGTCGCGCTGACGCACATAGGGAATCGTGCAAATCCCCCGCTCGGTATTGCCCGAGTTGAAATCCACCAAGTTGGCGCAATCGATGTGGCCTTCTGGGTTGTAGAACTTATGCAAATCGACGTTGAGCAAGCCCTTGGGCCACGATCCATCATCGGTCAAATCAAACCAGCGCTCCTGCGGGTAATGCACAAACGAGGCATCCGCAGTGAGGGGACCCAGATAAAAATGTGTCCAAAAATAATTGGTGGCCAAGCGTTCAAAAAACTCACCCAATGCACTGGCCAAGCACGCCATGCGTGTGGCGCCTTTGCCGTTGGCAAATAGCACAGGGCAATCGCGGTCGCGGATATGGACCGACCAAATGCCACTGACGGGGTTGAGCCAACTCTGTTCTTGAATGTGAAAACCCATCGCCTGCAGCTTGGATTGTAGGGTGTTGATGGTGGATTCGAGCGGCGCGTCTTTGCCGAGAATGAAACTTTGAGTGGGCACAGTCAATCGCTTTTAAAAACAGCAGGGGCGCCCTGAAACGAGCCCCGTATTGTGGGGCCTGCTCAACCCACCACAGCTTGGGGTTTTCGCCCCGATGGCTGGCCGATCTGTTGCGCTTAGTCGTCTTTGGGCAAGGTCGCCAGCAAAGCCATGCCCGCTGCCATCACGCCCGCCGTCAACCACAACGCACCTTTGAAGGTGCCCGTGGTCTGCGCCATATAGCCCGCCACCACGGGGGCCAGCATTTGCGCTGCGCCGTAGCTGAGGGTGAGCTTGGCCATGGCCTTGCCCGGGTTGTGGGGCGCTTTGCGTCCCACCAATGCCAGGGTCATGCTCACGATGCCAATGAATGTGGCCCCATAGCCCACTGCGCCTGCGAGCGCTGCCCACAACTCGCCCGACAGGGCGGGCAACATGACAGACAAGGTTTGCAATCCAAACGCCAACAGCAAAGCACGTTTGTCTCCCACGCGGCGCGCCACCAAATCCCAAATGAACACGGCTGGCATCGCGGCCATGCCCACCATCGCCCAAGCCAGCGGACCTTGACCTGCCAACGCAGGCTCGCGCTCCACAATCGCCACGGTGAACGTGGCACTGATGACAAAGCCCCAGCCCGCCGCAAAGTAGCTGGTGAGCAAGGTCCAGGTCCAACGCCGTGAACCCAAACCACCCGTCACCGCGTCATGCGACTGCGCCACCTGCGGCGGCACGGGGGGCCGCCACTTCCAAGCCGGCACAAAAAACAGCAAGCCCAACACAGCAAACGCCAACCATTGGTCAGACCAGGTGGACCACCACCGTGACAAGGCCCATGCGCCGACGGCGGAGACCACGATGCCCAGCCCCAAACCAATGAAATACAAACCCAGCTCGGGTCGTCGGCCCTGTCGCATGAGCCAACCCAACACCAAGCCAGAGCCCAACAACATGCCCGTGGCACCGCACAAGCCGCCAATGTAACGAATCAAAGCCCAGGCTGGCATCCAAGTGGTGAGGGCCATCGCGGCCACCGTCACCAAGGCCATCCACAAGCCCGCGCTGTACAGCCAATGCCGCCAGCGCACATCGTCTAGCCACGTGGCGGCCAAGGCGCCACTCATATAACCCGCGTAGTTGATGGC
>JBDKLR010000077.1:0-4037 GCA_039795515.1 Pseudomonadota bacterium
GGTTTATCGGGCGTTGCTCACCCGATTGAGCCTGTTGTTGCGCCGTTTCATGCGCAGGCGCATGCAAACACACCCCAACGACATCGAAGACTTGGTGCAAGAAACCCTCATGGCCATCCACCTGAAACGCCACACCTACGACACCCAGCAACCCCTGACGGCTTGGGTGTACGCGATTGCCCGCTACAAATGGATCGACCATTTGCGGGCGCAGGGTCGCCGGGTGCCAGACATGGACAACATCGACGATTGGGCCGATGTGTTGTGCACCGAGAGCGAGAGCACCGACAGCGACTCACGCCACGACTTGTCGCTGATGCTGGCCGAGTTGCCCGAGAAACAACGCCTGGCCATCGAGCACACCCGGTTGCATGGACTGAGCGTTGCACAAACCGCCGCGGCCACCGGGCAAAGCGAGGCCGCTGTGAAGGTCAATGTGCACCGAGGACTGAAAACCCTGAAAGAACGTTGGAGACTGGCATGAAAACCCAAGAGCTTGTTCATTTACTGGTCAACGACCCCCTGCCGTCCAAACCAGCAGCTTGGCAACTGCCTTTGGCGGTGACGGTCACTTTGGCACTGACTTTGGCGATGGTCGTGTGGGGCTGGGGCTTGCACGCCGAATGGCCGCAGCTTTTGACATCGGCCCCTTTCCAGGTCAAAACGTTGTGGCTGTTGGCGCTGGCATGGAGCAGCAGCGTGTTGTTGTGGCGGCTGGCGCGCCCGGCCCAGCAAATCGGCCACAGCCTGCACGGCTTGGGCGTGGCGCTGTTGGCCATGGTCGTCTTGGGTGTGGTTGCCCTTTGGCAAGCCGAGCCGGTGGATCGGCTGCCCTTGTTGATCGGGCGGTCATGGTGGTCATGCCCGTTGAGCATCGCGCTGATCGCGCTGCCGTGGCTGGCCGTTGGCTTGCTGTACCTGCGCCAGATGGCCCCCACGCGATTCGTGTGGAGCGGCGCTTGCGCTGGTTTTTTAGCCGGCGCGCTGGCCACCGCGCTCTACAGCCTGCATTGCAGCGAGACCTCTTACGCCTTCTTCAGCGTTTGGTATCTGGCTGGCATCGGTTTGAGCACCCTGCTGGGCGCGGTGCTCGGGCCGCGCTGGCTGCGCTGGTGACTCAGAGGTTGGGCGCGAGCAAACGCTGCAAGTCTTTCTCGGCCACGCCCTGACGCTGGGCCAAATCGTGCACCTGGTCGTCGCCGATGCGGCCCACGTTGAAGTACTTGGCCTCGGGGTGGGCGATGTAAAACCCGCTCACACTCGCCGCCGGTGTCATGGCCATGCTCTCGGTCAGGCCCATGCCAATGTCCTGGCATTGCAGCAGCTCGAACATCTGTTTTTTCACGCTGTGGTCAGGGCAAGCAGGGTAGCCGGGCGCGGGGCGGATGCCTTGGTACTGCTCTTTGATGAGTGCTTCGTTGTCCAAGGTTTCACCCGGGGCATAGCCCCACAAGTCGCGTCGCACACGCGCGTGCATGCATTCGGCAAAGGCTTCGGCCAAGCGATCGGCCAAGGCTTTGAGCATGATGGCGCTGTAGTCGTCGTGGTCGTCCATGAAATATTTCTCTTTGGCGTCCACACCCACACCGGCAGTGACCGCGAACAGGCCCACATGGTCAGCGCCTTGGCCCACAGGGGCGACAAAGTCAGACAGACAACGGTTGGGGTTGTGCTCGCCCTCGCGCAGCGGCTTTTCGGTTTGCTGGCGCAAGCCGTGCCAGGTGAGGGCGGCTTGTGTGCGGGATGCATCGGTCCACAACACGATGTCGTCGCCCACACTGTTGGCCGGGTACAAACCAACCACCGCATGCGCTTGCAGCCAGCGCCCTTCGATCAAGCGCTTCAACATCCGCTTGCCGTCACTGAACACACGCTGGGCCTCGGTGCCCACCACCTCGTCCTTCAAGATGGCAGGGAAGGGGCCGGCCAAGTCCCAGGTTTGGAAGAACGGGCCCCAGTCGATGAAGGCTTCCAGTTCGGCGAGGTCGAAGTTTTTGAACACCCGCTTGCCAATGAATTTGGGTGGAGTGGCTTGGTAGGCGGCCCAATCGATGCGCGGTGCGTTGGCGCGGGCTTTGGCCAACGGCAACAAGGGGGTTTGTTTTTTGTGGGCGTGCTGCTCGCGCACCTTGGCGTAATCGGCGTTCAGCTCGTCGATGTACTGCGCGGCTTGGTCGCTCAACAGGCCTTGGGCCACGCCCACGCTGCGCGAAGCGTCGGGCACATAGACCACCGGGCCTTCGTAATGCGGCGCGATTTTCACCGCGGTGTGGACACGGCTGCAGGTTGCGCCACCGATGAGCAGCGGGATTTTGCGCAGGCGAAAGTAATCGTCTTTTTGCATCTCGCCTGCGACGTATTGCATTTCTTCCAAGCTGGGCGTGATCAGGCCTGAGAGGCCGATGATGTCCGCGCCCTCGACCTTGGCGCGCGCCAAGATTTCATGGCAAGGCACCATCACACCCATGTTGACCACATCGAAGTTGTTGCATTGCAAGACCACGGTGACGATGTTTTTACCGATGTCGTGCACATCGCCTTTGACCGTGGCAATGACGATCTTGCCCTTGGTTTTCACATCCTCGCCGGCGGCTTCTTGCTGGCGTTTTTCTTCTTCGATGTAGGGAATCAGGTGGGCCACAGCCTGCTTCATGACACGCGCGCTTTTCACCACTTGCGGCAAAAACATCTTGCCTTGGCCGAACAAATCGCCGACCACGTTCATGCCGTCCATCAACGGGCCTTCGATCACATGCAATGGTCGACCGCCCCGGGCCAACACCTCTTGGTAGGCGGCTTCGGTGTCTTCATTGATGAAGTCGGTGATGCCGTGCACCAAGGCGTGGCTGAGTTTGTGCGACACGCTCACCGGTGCGTCGGGCGTGCCGCGCCAGGCCAGTTTGGCGCTGTCGTCTTTGGCCGCGCCCTTGGCGTTTTCGGCGATCTCGATCAATCGCTCGCCCGGCGTCCAATGCGCCTCGCCTGGCTTGTACTGCGGCACGCGGTTCAACACCACGTCTTCCACACGCTCGCGCAACACCGGCTCGAGGTCGTCGTACACCCCCACCATGCCCGCATTGACGATGCCCATGTCCATGCCCGCTTGGATGGCGTGGTAGAGAAACACGGTGTGGATGGCTTCGCGCACCGGGTCGTTGCCCCGGAATGAAAAACTCACATTCGACACACCGCCACTCACCTTGGCACCGGGCAGCTTGGCCTTGATCCAGCGCGTGGCTTCGATGAAATCCACCGCGTAGTTGTCGTGCTCTTCGATGCCGGTGGCGATGGCGAAGATGTTGGGGTCGAAGATGATGTCTTCGGGCGGGAAACCCACCTCGTCCACCAGCACCCGGTAGGCGCGTTCGCAAATCTCGATCTTGCGCTGGTAGGTGTCAGCCTGGCCTTGTTCATCGAAGGCCATGACCACGGCAGCGGCGCCGTAGCGCTTGATCAGCTTGGCTTGGCGCTTGAACTCGTCCAAGCCTTCTTTCATGCTGATCGAGTTGACGATGCCCTTGCCTTGGATGCAGCGCAAGCCGGCTTCGATGACCGACCACTTGCTGCTGTCGATCATGATGGGCACACGCGCGATGTCGGGCTCGGAGGCGATCAGGTTCAAGAAGCGCACCATGGCGGCTTGGCTGTCGAGCATGGCCTCGTCCATGTTGATGTCGATGATTTGCGCGCCGTTTTCCACCTGCTGACGTGCGACGGCCAAAGCCTGCTCGTACTCGCCGTTCAAGATCATGCGGGCAACGGCCTGGGAGCCAGTGACGTTGGGGCGCTCGCCGATGGTCACGAAAGTGGCTTGCACCGGCGTGCCGTCGAGGTCGCTGTTGTGCAAGGTGCCAATCAGCACGGGCTCCAAGCCCGAGAGCTTCATGGGGGGGACTGTGTGTGGGGTGTTCATCAACTCACCTGAGGAATGGGGGGCAGGTGAGCGTCGTTGCGGTTCAAGGCCCCAAGCCTGGCTTCGTGAGAAGCTGCAACGCTCCTTGGGGTGAGAGGGATTTTAGCGGCTGGTCAGGCCGCTG
>JBDKLR010000078.1:0-10505 GCA_039795515.1 Pseudomonadota bacterium
ACGTCGATGCGTATTCGGCCATGCTGGATTGGGGCCTGCGGCTGGTGGTGGTGTTGGCTTGGCCGTGTGCCGTGGCTTTGCTGGTGTTTGCCCAACCCTTGGTGTCGGTGCTCTACCACTACGGTGCATTCAATGACCGCGATGTGGCGCAGACCACCTTGGCGTTGATGGGTTACGGGGTCGGGGTGCTGGGTTTGGTGGCCATCAAAGTGCTGGCCCCTGGCTTTTATGCCAAACAAGACACCAAAACACCGGTGCGCATCGCCTTGGTGGTGTTGGTGTTCACCCAGCTCCTGAATGTTCTTTTGGTCCCGCACATGGCCCATGCCGCACTCACGCTCTCGATTGGTTTGGGTGCCTTGCTCAACGCCCTGTGGTTGCTGCTGGGTTTGCGGCGCAACGGCAGCTTCAAGGCCAAGGCGGGCTGGGCCATGCTGATGCTGCGGGTGGCGCTGGCCTCTGCAGCCATGGGTGCTGTGCTGTTCTTGGCTGCAGGTCACTGGGATTGGACCGCGTTGCGCGCCACACCTTGGTTGCGCATCGGGGTGATGGCGGGGGTGTTGAGTGCCAGTGCCGTGGTTTATTTCGCCACTTTGCGGGGTCTTGGGATGGATCTGCGTGCGCTTTGGCGGCGCTGAAGGCATGATGACGCCATGGACGACATTCTGAAACTGCCCACGGCCCTCGACTACTTCAGCACATTGGTGCAAAGCGACGACGAGTTTCCGCTGCTTGAAACCGCTGTCAGTCTGGCGCAGGACGAGTTTCCAGCACTGGACATCCAGCAGGTGTTGGGTGAGGTGGATGTGCTGTCAGCCCGTCTGAAGCGCCGTCTCATGCCCCAAGCGGGGCCGCTGGACAAGCTGCGCGAATTGAATCAATTTTTCTATGAAGAACTGCGTTTTGCGGGCAATGTCAACCACTACGACGACCCCCACAACAGTTTTCTCAACATGGTGTTGACACGTCGCTTGGGCATTCCCATCAGTCTGGCGGTGCTATGGCTGGAGCTGGGCCAGAGCATTGGACTGAAAGTGCATGGCGTGGGTTTCCCGGGTCATTTTTTGGTCAAACTGGACCTCACCTACCCGCAAGAAGGCCATGTGGTCATCGACCCCTTCAGCGGCGAGTCCCTGAGTCGCGATGACTTGGCCGAGCGCTTGATTCCTTGGTTGCCAGGGGCACAAGCTGGCAAACCGCAGGCGGTGTCAGACGAGGCGTTGGCGTTCCACCTCGAACCCGCCGAGCCGCGCGACATCATTGCCCGCATGTTGCGCAATTTGCATGAGATTTACCGCCGCCAAGGCGATGACGAGCGTTTGCTCAAGGTACGCGCCCGGTTGGCGGTGTTGTTGCCCGAATAGCACTCGGGCTGGCACAGCCTCTAGCGAATCACCACCGCCGCGCCATCGCCTTTGTCGGCGATCACGCCCAACTGAAACACCTGTTCGCCCAAGTCCGCCAAAGTTTTGGCGCAAGCCGCTGCGGCCGAGGCGTCCACCACCACCACCATGCCAATGCCGTTGTTGAATGTGCGGCACATCTCGGCTTCGTCAATGCCAGCGGTGGATTGCAACCAATCGAACAACTCGGTGCGCGGCCAACTCGCACGAGTCAAATGCGCGGCGCAATGCTCGGGCAGCACCCGTGGAATGTTCTCGGTCAAACCGCCACCTGTGATGTGGGCCAGGGCCTTGATCGGGTGGGCTTTCAAGGCGGCCAACACCGACTTGACGTACAAACGCGTGGGAGCCATCAGCGCTTGCTTGAAGGGTTGGCCATCCAGGGTGGTTGGTAAATGCGTGGCGGCTCGGTCGATGCATTTGCGCACCAAGCTAAAGCCATTGGAATGCACGCCGCTGGACGCCAAACCCAGCACCACGTCGCCGGGCTTCACGTCTTGGCCGGTCAGGATGTTGCTTTTTTCGACCACGCCCACGGCAAAACCCGCCAAGTCGTATTCACCTGCAGGGTACATGCCCGGCATCTCGGCGGTTTCGCCGCCAATGAGGGCGCAACCCGACAACTCGCAGCCTTTGGCGATGCCGCCCACCACGGCCGCGGCGGTGTCCACGTCCAACTTGCCGCAAGCAAAGTAGTCCAGGAAAAACAGGGGTTCCGCGCCTTGTACCAGCACGTCGTTGACACTCATCGCCACCAAATCGATGCCCACGGTGTCGTGCATCTGCCATTCAAACGCCAACTTGAGTTTGGTGCCTACTCCATCAGTGCCGCTCACCAGCACCGGTTCTTTGTAGTTTTTGGGCACTTCAAACAAAGCACCAAACCCGCCAATGCCCGCCAACACGCCATCGCGCATGGTTTTTTTGGCCAAGGGCTTGATGCGTTCAACCAGGGCGTCACCAGCGTCAATGTCAACGCCAGCGTCTTTGTAGGAAAGGGGAGTGTTCATGGGCAGGGGCGCTGGGCGCCTGAGGGTCGGTCGATAGAATGGCGCATTCTAATTGCCGGGTCTTTCGCCGCCTGATGTCCTCCACACCTGACAACCGTCTCATCGCCGCCTGGCTGGCCATTGGCGTGGCCATCGCTTGGTTGCTGTGGTGGCTCACCCCGGTGCTCACACCCTTTCTGATCGCGGGTGTCATGGCCTATCTGCTCTCGCCGATCGTTGACAAATTGGAAAACATGACCCAATGGCCCAAGGTCTTGTTGGTGGTGCTGGTGGAACTGGTGTTTTTGGCCTTGTTGCTGGCTGTGGTGGCTTTGGTGGTGCCTGTTTTCTTCAAAGAAGCGGCACGCATCCAAGCCCAGTTGCCGGCTTTCTTGGGTGATGTGCAGTCCAAATGGGCACCCACCCTGGCCAGTTTAGGTGTGGACATTCAATGGGACCCGCAATCGGTCAAATCTTTTTTGAGTGACCACCTGGCGTCGATGTGGCAAAGCGGTTTGGCCTCTGTGTTGACCTCTTTGCAAATCGGCGGCAGCGTCGCATTGGCCTTGGTGGGCAATTTGGTGTTGATTCCCGTCGCCTTGTTTTATTTATTGCTCGATGGTCATCATGTCTTGAACCACTTGCGCGACTGGGTGCCGCTCAAAGCCAAAGACAGCGTGGGTGGATTTGTGCATGAGGCCGACCAGGTGCTGGGCGAGTACGTGCGTGGTCAAGTGCTGGTCATGCTGATTTTGTCGGTGTACTACGTGGTGGGCCTGTCCTTGTTTGGTTTGTCGGTCGCCTGGCCGATCGGCATCTTCACGGGGTTGGCGGTGTTTGTGCCCTATGTCGGTTTTGGCGTTGGATTGCTGCTGGCGGCTTTGTCGGGCTTTTTGGAGATGGCACCGATGCAAGCCACCCTCATGTTGGCGGTGGTGTTTGGTCTGGGTCAGGTGATTGAAAGTTTCATTCTCACGCCCCGATTGATTGGCGAGCGGATTGGCTTGCACCCCTTGGTGGTGATCTTTGCCCTGCTGGCCTTTGGCCAGTTGTTGGGCTTTGTCGGCATTCTCATCGCCTTGCCCGCCAGCGCGGTGCTGCTGGTCGCGTTGCGCCGATTGCGGGCACGTTACTTTGCCAGTCGCCTGTATGAAGGCTGAATGTCCTGTGAAACGACCGGCATGAAACAAATCGCCTTGGACATCGGTGTCTCTGTAGGCCCCACCTTGACCAATTTTTACCCTGGTCACAACGCCGCCGCCTTGGCCCACATCGAACTGTGGATGGCGGGCAGCACCCGTTCCCCCGTCCCCACTTATTTGTGGGGCGAGTCAGGGTCGGGCAAAACCCATTTGCTCAAAGCAGTGGCCGAGCACATCCAAGGGCAGGGTGGCATGGTGGGCTGGATGGATGCGAGCACCACCCAAGCCGAGACATTCAACCCCGAGTGGGAAGTGTTGGTGTTGGACGATGTGCAAGATTACTCGGCGGTGCAACAGCATGCCGCCTTCAATTGGTTTGTCAATGCCGCCACGCCTGGGGGCTCCCGCCAACCATGGGTGCTGGCCGCCGGCCAAGTGCCGCCGCAAGACCTGCACCTGCGCGAAGACTTGCGCACCCGCTTGGGCTGGGGCCATGTTTTTCACTTGCAGTTGCTCGATGACGATCAGCGCCGCGAGGTGTTGGTGCGGCATGCACAGGCCTTGGGCATGGCTTTGAACAACGATTTGCTGGACTATTTGCTCACCCGGTTCAGCCGCGATCTGGGACATCTGATGGATCTGCTTCAGCGCTTGGACCAGTTTGCCTTGCAAACCCAGCGCCCCCTCACCATTCCCTTGCTGCGCGCCATGCTGGACGAAACATGAAACTGGCTTTGTTTGACCTGGACCACACCTTGCTGCCCTTGGACTCGGACCAGTCCTGGGGCGAGTTCACCCTCGAGCTGGGCTGGGTTGATCCGGACACCTTCCAAGCCCGCAACAACGCGTTTTACGCCGACTACCAAGCGGGCTGTTTGGACATCCACGACTATGTGCGCTTTTCCACGGCTGCGATTCGGCAACGAGGACCCGTCGCCGCCGATGAGGCGCACGCCTTGTTCATGCAACGCGTGATCCGACCCGCCTTGTTGCCTGCTGCGCTGGATTTGGTGGCCCTGCACCGCAGCCGTGGTGAGCGCTTGGTGATGGTCACCGCCACCAATGAATTCGTCACCCGCCCCATCGCCCAAGCGTTTGGCATGGATGTGTTGTTGGCAGTGGAGTTGGTGCGTGACGAGACAGGGTTTTTCACGGGTGAGATCGCAGGCGTGCCTACTTTGCACGAAGGCAAGGTCACCCGGGTGCAGCAGTGGTTGAACGGGCAGGGCCTTCGCCTGCAAGACGTGGAAGCCACTTTTTACAGCGACTCCATGAACGACTTGCCCTTGCTTGAGCAGGTGCAACACCCGGTGGTGACCAATGGCAGTCCGGCGTTGAAGCAAATCGCCAAGGAACGTGGTTGGCGTATCCTCGACCTTTTCGAGACCTCATGATCAAAAAAATCATCGATCGCTTGTTGGGTAAACCAGCCGCCGCGCCCAAAACCAAATTTGGCAAACGCCGCGTCATCAGCGAAAAAGAACACCGCATCGACCACGCCCTGGTGGACGACCGCGCCTTGCATGTGGTGCGTACTTTGCAAGAGCGAGGGTTCGAGGCTTACATCGTCGGTGGCGCTGTGCGCGACTTGTTGGTCGGCCTGAAACCCAAAGATTTCGACGTCGCCACCAACGCCACGCCTGAGGAAGTGAAAGCCTGCTTTCGCCGCGCCTTCATCATTGGACGGCGTTTTCGCATCGTGCACGTGGTGCACGGACGAGGCCGCGACCACGAGGTGATCGAGGTCTCGACCTTTCGCGCCTACTTGGAAAGTCAAGATGCCGAGCAGGTGAGTGGCAACGAACGCACCAGCAAAAAAGCCCTGTCCAACATGACCCATGCGGTGGATGCCAGCGGCCGTGTGCTGCGCGACAACGTCTGGGGACCGCAAGACGAAGACGCCGCCAGGCGTGATTTCACGGTCAACGCCATGTATTACGACCCGCACACAGGCGACGTGATCGATTACCACCATGGGTTCGAAGACGCCCAAAAACGCGTCATCCGCATGATTGGCGACCCGGCCGCGCGTTACCGAGAAGACCCGGTGCGCATCATCCGTGCGGTGCGCTTTGCCGCCAAACTCAGCCGCCTTGGCTTCAGCCTGGAGCCGCGCACCGCCAAGCCCTTGAAGGCCATGGTGAAGCTGTTGGCCGATGTGCCGCAAAGCCGTTTGTTCGATGAAATGCTCAAGCTGTTGCAAACGGGCCATTCTTTGGCGAGCATCCAGCAGCTTCGTGTGCTCGGGTTGAACAAGGGCATTTACCCCCTGCTCGATGTGGTGGTCGAACGTGCTGACACCGCGTTTGTGAGTGCCGCACTGCAAGACACCGATCGGCGTGTGGGCGAGGGCAAACCGGTTGCGCCCAGTTTCTTGTTGGCCTGCGTGCTCTGGGCCGATGTGCGAGAAGGTTGGCAAGCACGCAGTGGCCAAATGCCGGTGTATCCCGCCTTGCAAGAAGCCATCGAGGAGGTGTTCAATGCGCGCATCGGCGATGTCTCGGGGCGTGGCAAGTTGGCTGGTGACATGCGCGAAATTTGGACCATGCAACCGCGCTTTGAGAAGCGCACCGGCAGTGGTCCCTTTGGCCTGGTCGATCAGGCCCGTTTTCGCGCGGGCTTTGACTTTTTGTGTTTGCGCGCCGAGGTGGGTGAGATCGACATCGAGCTAGCCGATTGGTGGGAAGAGTTCCAGCACGCCGACGACGATGCCCGCGTCAGCTTGATTCAAGCGGTGCGTCCAGCCCCGCGCGCGGTCCGCGCCGATGGCAGCGAGGCGCCCCGCAAACGCACCCGCCGCCGTCGCAAACCTGGTGCTGCAGCCGATGGTGGCCAAAACCCCGCTGCGTGAACCGATCGCGGCCTATGTCGCGCTGGGCGCGAACTTGGGTGATCCTGCCCACAGTGTGCGTGAGGCCTTGCGTGGTTTGGCCCAGTTGCCGCAGACCCAGCTTCTGCGGGCTTCATCCCTCTACGAAACGGCGCCCCATCAGGCCAAGGGTCCTTGGTATGTGAATGCCGTGGCACTGTTGCAGACCCACTTGAGCGCGCCAGATTTGCTCAAGGCCTTGCAAGCCATGGAGCATTCAGCAGGCAGGGTGCGCAGTTACACCAACGCGCCGCGCACCTTGGACCTTGATGTTTTGTTTTTCGGCGATGCCACGATCAACAGCGAACGATTGACCGTGCCACACCCTCGATGGCACGAGCGTGCTTTTGTGTTGTGGCCCTTGAAAGAAATCGCGCCGACCATGGTCAGTGACGCGATGTTGGCAGCGGTGGCCGATCAGGCCATCACCAAGCGGCCTTGAACGTCATGGCGTGTGTTTGTCGGCTTCGCTGATTTGCGATTCGAAATAACGCTGAAAACCATAAGCCAGGCTGGACAGCATGGCGGTGGTGCCCACCAACATGGACAAGACCAAAGCGAACACGGTCAACCAGTTGGTGCGACCGGCGGCGTCTTGCGGATCGGCTTGGGTGTTGAACCGCTGGTTCCAGTTTTCTGCCGACATCAAGCCCCAATACAAGGCATTGAGCGCACTGGCCGCGATGGTCAAACCCAAAATCGGCAACAAAAACCAGCTCAAGGGATCGTCCAAACCCATGGTCTCTGCACGCTCGAAACCATACAAACCCAAAAAAGTGAGGATGGTCATCAGCCAACCCCAGGAGTCGCGCAGGCCGAACATGTAAAAACGGTGCAAGCCCACAGGCCCCAACAGAAAGCTCAGCCAAGTGGCTAATGTTTTGTTTTTCATGGGCGTGATTATCGGTTTGGTGGTGTCAGTTCGCTGGCGGGGCTGCCATCTCCCTGGCCCAAGGCTTTTTGCATCAACACCGTGTCCAGCCATTGGCCGTGCTTCCAGCCGCTGGCTTTCAGGATGCCCGTGTGTTCAAAACCCAGGCTGCGGTGCAAGCCGATCGAGCCCGCATTGGCCGAGTCGCCAATGACCGCCAGCATTTGCCGAATGCCCAAAGCCTCGCAGCAGCGCATCAATTCAGCCAGCAATGCGCGGCCCAAGCCATGACCGACGTGATCCGGGTGGATGTAAACGGAGTCCTCGGCCAGAAAGCGAAACGCTGGGCGCGGGCGAAAAGCCCCTGCATAGGCATATCCCAAGATGTCCTCGCCACGGCTGGCCACGAGATAGGGCAGGCCTTTGGCCAGCACGTCGCTGCGGCGGCGACTCATTTCAGCCAAGTCGGGCGCTTCCAACTCAAAACTGCCGCAACCATGGCGCACATGGTGGGCGTAAATCGCGGTGACAGCAGGCAAATCGAACGCGGTCGATGGTCGAATCAGCAGGGGCATGGGGGTCCAGTGGTCGGCGGTCTATAATCTCAGGCTTTTCAGCGAGCGCTGGCCGGGTGGTCAAGTCGCGTGTCTCATCGCTGAATCAAAGTCTGCACCCAAGGATAAACCATGGTCGTCATCCGACTTTCTCGCGGCGGTTCTAAAGCCCGTCCGTTTTTCAACATCGTCGTCGCCGACAAACGTGTTCGTCGTGACGGCCGTTTCATCGAGCGCGTTGGTTTCTACAACCCCATCGCTGCTGGCGGTGAAGAGCGTTTGCGCATCGCCACCGATCGCTTGAACTACTGGGTTGGCGTTGGCGCTCAAACATCGCCCACCGTCGACCGCCTGATCAAGCAGGCTGGCAAAGCAGCCGCCTAAGTCCGCCGCATGCAGCCCGCTTGGGAGCCTGCTGAATTACCAGCGGACGCCATCGAAGTCGGGCGCATTTTGGACGCCTGGGGGCTCAAAGGCTGGTTCAAGGTCTTGCCCCACAGCGCCTCGCCCGAGGCGCTGTTTTCTTCCAAACGCTGGTTTTTACAACCCAATGAACGCGGTGCCTCGCCCTTCAAGGGCACCGTGTTGCTGCGCATTCGCGAGGCCAAAGAGCACTCGGACAGTGTGGTGGCTGCAGCGCACGAACTCGATGACCGTGACCTGGCCGAAAGCCTCAAAGGTGCGCGCATCTTTGTTCAACGGTCCTCTTTCCCCACCACTGGTTCGGATGAGTATTACTGGGTCGATCTGATTGGCTTGAAAGTACACAACCGAGAGGGCCTGGCCTTGGGTGAGGTGAAAGAACTGCTGTCCACAGGACCCCAAACCGTGTTGGTGCTGTCCCAAGCCCATCCCGACCCCGAGGGTAAAGCCATTGAGCGCATGATTCCTTTCGTCAACGCCTACATCGACCAAGTGGACCTGCCGGCTGGCCAGATCTTGGTGGACTGGCAAGCCGATTACTGAGCACCCAGCCATGCGGGTTGATGTCATCACCTTGTTCCCCGAATTGATTCAGGCTTTTTTGGCTGTTGGCGTGACCCGCCGCGCTTATGAAAGCGGTCAAGTGGCGGTGCATTGTTGGACCCCCCGCGACTTTGCCGATGGTCCCTACCGCCGCGTCGATGACCGCCCCTTTGGTGGCGGGCCGGGCATGGTCATGTTGGCGCAACCCTTGGCCGATTGTTTGGCGGCCATTCGCCAAACGCGCGGGCAGGACCGCCAAACAGCCCCCTTGATTTATTTTTCACCGGTTGGCCAACGGCTCTCGCAAACGGTGGTTCAACAAGCAGCTGTGTCTCCAGGTGCCATTTTGTTGTGCGGCCGATACGAGGGCGTTGATCAGCGCTTCATCGACACCCATGTCGACCTGCAAATCAGCCTGGGCGACTTTGTCCTGTCGGGGGGCGAATTGGCCGCCATGGCCTGGGTGGATGCCTTGGCTCGCCTGCAACCAGGTGTTTTGCACGACGAAGAAAGCCATTTGCAGGACAGTTTCACTCCGGCGTTGACCGGTTTGCTGGATTGCCCTCACTTCACCCGCCCAGAACATTGGCAGGGCCAAGACGTGCCTGCGCCTTTGCTGTCCGGCCACCACGCCCGCATCGCCGAGTGGCGGCGCAGCCAAAGCCTGTTGCTGACAGCGGCCGAGCGGCCAGATTTGATCACCCTGGCGCGCCAGCAGGGCCTGCTCTGTCCAGAAGACGAGCGGGTGCTGTCGGCTGGTTATAATCTTGGGCTCTGATCCTCTGGATGGCCGCCAGTGCTCAACAGTCAGCACAGGCCTTTTGTGTAGCGCATCCATGATCGTTTTGAGGAAATCATGAATCTCATCCAAATCCTGGAACAGGAAGAAATCGCCCGTTTGGGCAAAACCATTCCCCCTTTTGCGCCTGGCGACACCGTGGTGGTCAGCGTCAACGTGGTTGAAGGCACCCGCAAACGGGTTCAGGCCTTTGAAGGCGTGGTCATCGCCAAACGCAACCGCGGCATCAACAGCAACTTCATTGTTCGCAAAATCTCCAGCGGCGAAGGCGTAGAACGCACATTCCAAACATACAGCCCTCTGATCGCCGGCATTGAAGTCAAGCGTCGTGGCGATGTCCGCCGTGCCAAGTTGTACTATTTGCGCCAACGCAGTGGCAAATCGGCTCGCATCAAAGAAAAGCTCACAGCCAAAGCCACCCCTGCTGCAGCTGCCGCCAAATAAGCCCTGTTTTGATCAGCGCATCAGCCGCCCCAGTTCACACTGCGGCGGCTTTTTCATGACCAAGCCATCCACCCCGTTTGTCTCTCTGACACAGATCCCGCACTTTTCAGCCGAAATGGCCGAGGTGGTGGGGGTGGATTCGCACTTGCCTGCTTTGCCAGTAGAACGTCTTGTGCCAGACGCATTGCGCGCCCACTTTGCAGATCCTCCTCCCTGGTCCAGCCCGATTCACGAACCGCCTTTCAACAGCAAACCGCCAGCACCTGCTTCCGTGCTGCTGGGCATCGTCATGCGGGAACAGCCCACGGTGTTGTTGACCCAACGCACGGCGCATTTGTCCAACCACTCGGGGCAAATTGCCTTTCCTGGCGGTCGCCAAGACGAGCAAGATGCGGATGCCGTGGCCGCAGCCTTGCGGGAAGCCGAGGAGGAGGTGGGCTTGCACCACCGCCATGTGTCGGTGCTGGG
>JBDKLR010000079.1:0-26177 GCA_039795515.1 Pseudomonadota bacterium
GACAAGGACATGCCGCCCGTGCATGGTCACTGCACTTGTTTGTCGGCTTGTTGGGCGATGTCTCTTTGCAAACGCTGACGGCCCAAGGCCAGGCCGCCAAAGCCCAACAACAACAAACCCGCCGCGCCCAACACGTAATGGAGCATGTTGCCGCGGGGTTTGCCGACCGCGAAGGGGAACACCGAGCTGTGCTGTTGCTTGTCGCCCGCATAGACCAAGCCGACATAGTCGCCGTCATCCATGAAGTCGTGCCGCACCATCAATGTGCCGCGCGGGTATGTGGCCGCAGGCAATTGGTAGACCACGGGCGCGGCCTCCAAGGGTCCATCGGTTTTGCGAACAATCCGAAATTCCACCGGCATGTCACGCAACGAAGCGTCGACCATGTCGAGCACGATGATGGTCGGCCCCTTGTGCGGAATGTCCTCACAAAACTCGGTGCGTTGCGCGTCTTCTTGGTAGCCCGCGAAATGCATCATGTACGGGCCCACGGTGAGCTTGCACATGTCTTGTTCCATGGACAAGCCACCGTGCGCCCAAGCGCCCAGGGCCGTCCAGCAAAAACCACCCGCCAACAAAAAACGTTTCATGCCCAGCTCACAGTGCGGTGAAGGTGGGCAGGATGGGGCCACCGATTTCGGTCATGAGTCGGTTGCCCGACTTGTCGACAAAGAACAGCAAACCACCAAACTTGGAATCCACATCGGTCAAGAAACTCACCAAACGCTCGACCTCCCACAGCGCGTCACTGGCTTCGAGTTTGATTTCGCGGGTTTCACCGGGCATCAGGGGTTTTTGATCGCTCAAGCCCAGGCCTGCGCGCGCCACCAGGTCGCGCGGGTAATCAGGCGACACCGCTTTGTCGGCACCTGGCGCTTGTTGATTGACAAACCGCAAGTTGGCCGTGGCGAATTCCAAAATGGACACCGCCTCGCTGCCGTTGTTGGTCATGCGTGCCACCACGTGCATGGCGCGACCGGGCACGTCATAACTGGCCTTGACCACCTTGACCACGACATCGCCCTTGGGTTTGGGCAATGGATCGACTTTGTTGGTGCCCGCCTGCAATGGCACCACATAGGGGTACTCTTTGTTGGCATAGATGTAACCGCCGAAGGTGATGGCCACGACCACCACACCCAAGATGACGCCCACGGTGATGTCGCGCGACGTGATGAGCACGTCTTCACGGCCTTTGTTCAAAGCGATCCAGCGTGGCAGCAACAAGGGGCGCACCAACCAGAACAACAACCAAAAAGCCGCCAACGCGATCCACACGCCATACCACTTGAGCGCGCGTGAAATGCCGTAGTACTCGAGGTTGTCCACTTGCACACCGTTCATGGTGGTGACTTTTTCCACAAAGTCGCCTTTGGTGCCGGTCACTTCAATCCATTGGCCTGGCCCCACCAAAGGGCCAGAGCCTTCGACAGACAACAAGGGGTGGATGTGGTGACGGCCAGGGATGCGACCCTTCATGACCAACTTGAACTCGTAATCGCGGCCCAGTTCGAGCTTGGAAAACGACTGGCGCGCAGGCATGCCATTGAGGTAGCTCTCGACACGCGTGATCATGGGGCCGGGTGAATAGGCCGACAAGAACACGGTCTCGGGCAGGCTCACCGCATCCGGCCAGTCCTGCATGAGGCGAAAGCGTCCAGTGAGGGTGAATTCCTCATTGATCTTGACGGTTTTTTTGTCGTAATGCACGTCGTAATACTGCACGGTGCGGGTGCGCAGATATGGTTCTTGCGAACGCTCACCATGGGCCCAAGCCGACTCGGTGAACACGCCAGCCCACACGACCACGCTCAAACACAATGCAAACAATTTGTGGATGTTTTGAAAGAAATGCACGGTTATCCCCTTTTGATTCGGCGCTTCAAGCGTCGCCCTTGGTACCCATCAACGCCATGACTTTCTTGTTGTTGGGCAAGAATTTCATGGACGACATGGCCAGGCCCAAATACCACCAGGCGTAGTGCATGAAGATGCAAATGAAACCGCCAAACAGCGCCGACACCCAACTGGCCGAGTCGCCAAAGGTGCGCAGCGTGCCGCGCTCGATGATGCGGATGTACTCGGGTGTGGCCGAGCGGGGATAGACATAACCGATCAAATCGGCCATGGAGGCCATCATGCCTTGGTGGCTGACGGGCACATAAAACGGCGCAAAGATCGCGTAGTTGGACGGGTAGAACAAAAACGCGAAGGCAAAGCCGCCAAAGATGGCGGTGAACAAAGCGTTGCGAAACACCAGCAAGAACACGTCCAACACAATGGCCCCGGCGATCATTTGCGCGGGCAGCACCAGATTGAGCGGGTAGTCGGTCCACCACATGAACGAGGCGGGGCGTGAAATCGACACGGCCAACATCAAACAGGTGGCCCCCACGGTCGCGCCAATCGGCAGTCGGAAGTAGGTCCAAAAAATGCCTTGCAAAGCCGCCGGGAACATGATCATGACCACGGGCGAGAGCAAGGGCCAGTATTGGCGGTCTTTCCAATCGAGGAACATGTCCCAGTCACCCGCCAGCAACAGCACATGCAAGTGGATGGCGCCGGCGAACAACATGATGATGGCGGCCACCACAAAGAGTTCGAAAACGCGGGAGAAGTGCATGGCTTTGGGCGACAGGCCAGAGACACTTTCGACGGTATCTTGGGCGTGCGGCTTCCCAGCCGCAGCACCCGCAGGGTGTTGCAGAGTTTCAGTGTTCATGATGACTTTCTAAGTGACGGGACCGATCAGGCGGTTTCGTTCTTGAAAACAATGGGCATCAACTCGCGAAAGCGCGAGATGATTTGCATCAAGACGCCAGCGAGTGACAAGGCGTTCCAGCCCAACACCACAAAGCCCCAGTGCAATGGATGAGAGAAGATTTCTTCGGTCAACCAGTAGGCATGGCCCCATTCGTTGTAGCCCAGGTTGGGCAGGATGAGGAAGGGTCCGACCACCGCGAACACATGCATCAGCGAGATGCCTTTGCAAAAAGCGGGGATGCGTGTCATGGCATACACAAAGCTGCCAATGCCAAACATGAGGTACAGCGGAATGCAGGCGTAGAACAGCACCACATGGCTGGGCGTGATCGGTGTGTCACGCAGCACGGTTTGGTGCCAGTTGCCATCGCCTTCGCCAAAAAAGCTGCCAATCCAGTAGAAGGTGAAGGTGTAGACCACCAACCACATGGTGAGGGCGAAATAGCGCTTGAGCTCTTCTTCAGGGCTGAGCGCGTCGATGTTGCGGTCGCGGGTCACGAACAGGTAGACCTGGATCAGGGCCACGATGCCAAACAGCACCGGCAATTGGATCCAGAACAAGCGCATCCAAATGTCTTGGAAGATCGGCTCGGTCGAGTCCAGACCCGCAGACATGCCATACATCTGCTGGTAAACGCGGTAAGAGACATACACGCCGGTGAGCACGGTCATAGCGACCGCAAACCAGACATAGCTCAGGGTGAAACGCGACGTGGTGTCGGTGGAAGTGGTGATGTTGAGATCACGGCTGCTCAAGGTAGACATCGAAAGACTCCTTTGGATCGGTGCGAAAACACCGTTTGCACAAATGAACATTCGCATTTTTGAAAAAGAAGTGGCGTTTGGACAACCGTGTAAATACCTAGTTTATGAAGGGTAATTCATGTCTTTCAGGGTTGTTTTGCAGATATTCAGGCAAAGAAGATTCATTTTATGCACTAAATTGCATGCAAATGATGGCCGGGTGACATTGTGTAGGCCACCGTCCGGCTGCGGGCAAATGGATGACAGCATGTCAATGGGGTTGGCGGTCAGGCTGCAGGGTCAGCACCACAATGGTCAACACAATGCACACCGAGCCCAGCACATCCAGCACACCGAACGGCACCTGCAACCAAGCCACGGCCACCAAGGCCGCCGCCAAGGGTTCGGCGCAGGCCAGCAAACTGGTGCGCTGCGGGCCGATTTGCTGCACCGCCAACAAATAGGCCTGAAAGGCCACCAAGGTGCCCAGCCACACCACAAACAACACCGCCAACCAGGTGCCGACATCCCACACGCCCGGCACAACCCAGGGTCGGCTCCACACCATGGACGCGACACCGCCAATCAACATGCCCCAGCCCACCACCAAGGTGGCGGGCTGCTGCTGCAACAAGCGCACCGGTTGCACCGTGTAAAAAGCCAGCGCACATGCCGAAGACAAGCCCCAAAACAAAGCCTGTGGACTGATTTGCAGCACCCCGATGTCGCCGTGGGTGACCAGCAACAAGGTACCGACCAGGGCCAGCAGCAGCGCCAGCAGTTCCACGCGCCTGGGCCAGCGGCGCTCCCTGATCGCCAAATACACCACGATGACGGTGGGACCCAGGTACTGCAGCACGGTGCCGGTGGCCGCGTTGGACGCCTCGATCACGGCGAAATAGGTGTATTGCACCCCGAGCATGCCGAACACCCCAAAAGCCAAGGCGTCGCAGCTCGAGCGCCACGACCGCCAAACAGCCAGCAGCGGCTGTTGTTGGACGGCGGCATAGGCCAACAACACGCAGCCCGCCACCAGCAAACGAACACTGACCAGCCAATCGATGCTGACGCCTTTTTGCTGGAACAGGTACTGGGCGCAAGCCCCTGAAACGCCCCACAAACTGGCCGCGAACACCGCCAAGAAATAACCCCGCGTCCACACGCTGCGACGCGCAGCCACGGGCCATGACGGGTCAGACTTCACTTGCCTGCGGTCCAGTCGATGAGCGCATCCATGACCGGGCGGGCTTGCTGGGCATTGGCATGGTTGACCATGGCCACCAGCACAAAGCGCTGACCGTTTTGGCCGTCGACATAGCCCGCGATGCCCATGGTGTCGCGCAAGCTGCCTGTTTTGAGGTGGGCATTGGCGCTGCTTTTGCTGCGCTTCATGGTGCCGTCCACCCCGGTGAGCGGCAAAGAGGCGATCAACTCGGGCATGAAGCGCTGTCGCCAAGCCCAGGCCAACATCTGCGCCATGGCTTGCGCGCTGATGCGGGCCTCGCGGCTCAAGCCCGACCCCTTGTCCAACAGCAGGGGCGCGGCGCCGACACGCTCGCGCCACCAGGTTTGCACCAGTTCAACCGCCGCCGTGGGGGTGGCCGGGGCGCGCTGTTGCAAAGCCATGGTGAGAAACAACTGCTCGGCCATGACGTTGTTGCTGAACTTGTTGATGTCACGCACCACCTCGCCCAAGCTGGGCGACTCGGCCTGCAACAGGGGTTTCAGACCGCTGGGCACCACGCCCTCACGAACCTGACCGCTGAGCTGGCCACCGAGTTGCAACCAGATGCCGTGCACCGCCCGCGCCGCGAATTTGTCCGGATCGGCGTAGGCGATGGGCCAGAGCTTGTCGCTGCAACTGCTGGGAAAACCGCCCATGAACCGGATCTGCAAAGGGTTGCCAAACTCGGGACGCAAAGCCGCTCGGTAGTCGTTGCAGTCGCCGCCCATCAAGGGCACGGTGGTCTGCACCTTCACGCCCGCCAATGGGGGCTCGAGGTGGACATGCGCGATTTTGCGCGCCGGGTCGGGCACGAACTGCATCTGAATCGATTTGAACCCGATCAACAAGGCGTCTGGCGCGGCGTTGTAAGGGCGCAGGGGTTCGCCATCGAAACTGGCGGGGTCGTGCGGGGGCAAGGCAAACGCGCTGCGGTCCAGCACGATATCGCCCTGTATTTTTTGGATGCCCCATCCTTGCAAGCGGCGCATCAACAACCACAGGTGCTCCACCCCCATCTTGGGGTCGCCACTGCCTTGCAAATAGACATGGCCTTGCAACACACCGTCGCGCACCGAACCCTCGATGAACAAAGGGGTGCGCCAGGTGAAGGCCGGCCCCAGCAGATCCAGCGCCGCGGTGGTGGTCACCAGTTTCATGAGCGAGGCCGGGTTGCGTGGCACCTCGGCCTGGTGCTGCAAACGCGGTGCGCTGGCGGGGTCGACAGGCAGCACCACCACGCTCAGCGCATCGCGGGGCAACTTGGCGCTTTTCAACGCCTCTTCCACGCTGGCGGGCAAGCCGCTGGTTTGCGCCTGTGCGCAACCCCACCACAAGCAACAACACAAATGCCAGCAAACCTGGGCCCAAGACACGGAGTGGAAATGCGGCAATGACATGCATCGATTATGAAACCCTGCGCAAGCCCGCAACCGATAATCGGGCGATGCAACTTCTTCTCCAACGCCTGCGGCTGCTGTCGCCCCGCACCGTGGGCTTGCTGGCTGCGGTCGTCACGGTCAGCATCTGGTCCACCTTCATCGTCATCGCCCGCGCTTCAGCCTCGCACCACATGCTGCCTTTGGACATCGCCTGGGCGCGGATTGTGGGCGCGAGTTTGATCTTGCTGCCCTGGGGTTGGTGGATGACCCGACAAGCCCGCGCCCAAGGCGAACACCAGGGCTCGTTCGGTGGCTTGTCCCCGTTGCCATGGCGCACCACGGTGCAAGCGGGCTTTTTTGGCGGACTGGCTTATGCGGTGCTCAGCTACTGCGGTTTCTTTTTCGCGCCGGCGGCGCATGCCTCGGTGCTGATGCCAGGTTTTTTGCCGGTGTGGACCAGCTTGCTGGCCTTGCTGTTGCTGGGTGAACGATTGCACCGCAACCGCCTGACTGGTTTGGCCTTCATCTTGACTGGCGGCATGTTGGTCGGTGGCGCGAGCTTGCTGCACGCGTTCGACGGGGGCACGGTGTGGGTGGGCGACATCTTGTTTTTGAGCGCCAGCTTTTGTTGGTCGACCTACAGCGTCATCAGCCGTCGTGGGGGGCTGCAAGCGGTGCCCGCCACCATTGCCATCACCTGTTTTGCTTTTTTCAGCTATGTGCCGCTGTACCTGGCGCTGGCGTGGAGCGGCGTCATTCCCAGCCATTTGTTCAGCACCTCCTGGGGCGAGTTCTTGTTCCAGATGGCTTTCCAAGGCTGGGGTTCGGTGGTCATCTCAGGCATCACCTTCACCCAAATGATCCGCCACTACGGGCCGGTGCGCTCGACCATGATCACGTCCTTGGTGCCTGGTTTGTCGGCCTTGGGCGCGGTGGTGTTTTTGGGTGAACCCCTGGGTTGGCATTTGCTGCTGGGCTTGTCGCTGGTGACCGCGGGCATTTTGTTCGGGGTGCGCAAAGCATGAAGCTGTTGGCCCTGGAAACCAGCACCGAGCGCATGTCCTTGGCGGTGCAACACGGTGACCACTGTCTGAGCCATGAAGCAGCGGGTGGTGCGCAGTCTTCCGCCACCTTGATCCCCGCCATCATGGCCTTGTTGGCCCAAGCGCAATTGCCACTCCACGACTTGAACGCCATCTGCTTGGGCCAAGGCCCAGGGGCTTTCACTGGCTTGCGCACCGCGTGTGCCGTGGCCCAAGGCTTGGCCTTGGGGGCCGATTTGAAAGTCTTGCCGATCGACACCTTGCTCTGCGTGGCCGAAGCGGTGCGCACCCACAGCCCGCGCGTCTTGGTGGTGATGGACGCGCGCATGAACCAGGTGTACAGCGGCGCTTACGAGTGGCAGCAAGACCGTTGGCACACTTTGCAAGCGCCCCAGTTGACCAGTGCCTCGGATTTGGCTTTGCCCACCGCTTGGGCCGACCAATCATTTGCATTGGCCGGCAACGCCAGCACACAAGAAACCCTGCTGGCCGACATGCAGCACCTGCTGACCCCGCACACCCCAGTGCTGCCGCAGTGGCCCAGTGCCTCGGCCTTGTTGCGCTTGGGCGCAGCGGCATGGGCGCGCGGTGAAGCCGTGGCCCCCGAATGGGCCTTGCCGGTCTATGTGCGAGACCAAGTGGCGCTGACCACGGCCGAGCGCATGCAACTGAAAGCGGCCACGCCATGACGCCCGTGGCCATGCAAGTCGCGCATGTGCCGCAGGTGGTGCAGATCGAGCAACGCGCTTATTCACACCCTTGGACGCCGGGCAATTTCACCGACTCGATCGCCTCGGGCTACCACATGCCGCTGTGGTTCTCCAAGGATGAGTTGGTGGCTTATTTGGTGGCCATGCGCGGCGTCGACGAGGTGCATTTGCTCAACCTCACAGTCTCGCCAGAGCACCAGCGCCAGGGCTGGGGACGCATGATGCTGCAGCACCTGGTGGACTGGAGCCGCGAGCGCGGTGTGCACAACCTGTGGTTGGAGGTGCGCGCCAGCAATGCCCGCGCGATCCAGGTGTACCAGTCGCACGGCTTTGTGCAAGAAGGGGTGCGCAAGGACTACTACCCCTTGCAGCTGGGCCAACGCGAGGACGCGGTGGTGATGAGCTTGCAGTGGTAAGGTTTGCCCCATGACCTTGAACCTCGACGCCCGCCAACGCGCCATGCTGATGGAGATGGGTGTGCGCCTCTGGTCGCCACCCGACAAGGCCCCGCCGATGGCGCGTGCGCCCACCCAGGCCGCACCACCCACCACGCCTGCCTTGACCCCTGCGTCTGTGGCACGCACGGCGCCGCTCTCCACCACCCCTGAAACACCCCGTTCAGCACCTCGTGCTGCGCCGCTTGCCACACCCGCCCCAGCGCCCCTGTCACTATCGCCCTTGCCCGCCGGGTTGGCGCAAATGGACTGGGCCGCCTTGCAAACCGCCGCCGCGTCTTGCCAAGCCTGCGGGTTGTGCCAAGGCCGCCAACACAGCTTGTTTGCCAACCGGTCCGTGGCCGCGGGTGAAACCGTCGATTGGCTGATCGTGGGTGACGCACCCACGCAGGCAGAAGACCTCGCGGGCCAGGCCTTTGTGGGCGATGAAGGCCTGTTGTTGGACGCGATGCTGCAGGCCTTGGGCTTGTCGCGCACAGGTGACAACCGTTCTGTGGTGGTCACCAGCGCGGTGAAATGCCACCCGCCCGACAACCGCAACCCAGCGCCCGAAGAAATCGCGCATTGCCAAGCCTATTTGAAACGCCAAATCGACTTGCTGCAGCCGCGTGTGGTGCTGGCCCTGGGCCGGTTGGCGGCGCAAGCCTTGTTGCACGACAGCTTGGGCGAGGCCGCGGCGCAACCCTTGGGCAAGTTGCGTGGCCAAGCGCATGCCGCCCACGGCACCCAAGTGGTGGTGAGTTACCACCCGACTTATTTGTTGCGCTCGCCGTCTGAAAAAGCCAAGGCTTGGGCCGATCTTTGTTTGGCAAAATCCTTGGCATGAACTTCACCGACATGCTCGCGCAGGCCAGCCAGCGCCACCAATCTTTGTTGTGCGTCGGCCTGGACCCCGAGCCTCGTCAATTCCCAGAGGCCATGCGCGGTGACGCCCGCCACATCTACGACTTTTGCGCCCAAATCGTGGATGCGACCCATGACCTGGTGTGCGCCTTCAAACCCCAAATCGCTTATTTCGCTGCGCACCGTGCCGAGGACCAACTTGAACAACTGATTCAACACATGCGTCGCACCGCACCGCATGTGCCGGTCATCTTGGACGCCAAGCGCGGCGACATCGGCTCCACCGCCGAGCAATACGCCATCGAAGCCTTTGATCGCTATGGCGCAGACGCCGTCACCTTGTCGCCATTCATGGGGTTTGATTCGGTGGAACCCTATTTGAAGCGCCATGGCAAAGGCGCTTTTTTGCTGTGCCGCACCTCCAACCCCGGTGGCGACGATTTGCAAAACCAGCGCTTGGCCTCGGTCGACGGTCAGCCCTTGCTCTACGAGCACATCGCGCGCTTGGCGCAAGGCCCCTGGAACCTCCATGGGCAACTGGGTTTGGTGGTCGGTGCCACCTACCCCAAGGAGATTGAACGGGTGCGCGAGATCGCCCCCACCCTGCCCTTGCTGATCCCTGGTGTCGGTGCGCAAGGGGGTGACGCCGCCGCCACGGTGAAAGCCGGCTTGCGCCGCGAAGGTGCACGGGTGACGGGTCCCATCATCGTCAACTCCTCGCGGGCGGTCTTGTACGCCTCGTCCGCGTCTGACTTTGCCCAAGCAGCCCGAGCAGCGGCCCAAAAAACCCGTGATGAATTGCAAAAGGCTTCATCTTGAACACTTTCACGGATTGTTGAAAGGTTGTTAGAAACAATATTTTTTCTATAAAAAAGCTAATAGTTGCGCTGGGTTAATGCGCCATGTGTGCATTTCAGCTAAGGTTGGTGCATCACAAAAACAAAGCGCCATGAAAAACCGAGAGAGATTTTTTCAGATGTTGGCTGCGATCAATGGGGTGGAAAACAAGCATCACACACTCATGCCCGACATCGATGCCCAACTATTGCTGATGCGCATCGCCATGGCTCAGCACCAGAATACACCCATGAATGTGACCCAAGCGATGAACTTGCGCCACATCGGCTCACCGACCATGCTGCACCGCAAGATCAACGACTTGCTCGGCTGGGGCTTGGTTGAATTGGTTCATGAAAGCGGCAACCGCCGCACCAAGTATTTGCAACCCTCTCAGCAAGCGTTTGACATCATCGATGAAATGGCCGATGCCGTGGCCGCCATTGATGAAACTGTCGACTGAGCCTCAACCCAGCAAGCGCTTCAAATAACGGCCCGTCATGCTGTGGGGGTTGGCCGCCACCTGCTCGGGTGTGCCCACCGCCACCACCTGGCCACCACCACTGCCGCCCTCGGGGCCCATGTCGATCAGCCAATCGGCGGTTTTGATCACATCCAGGTTGTGCTCGATCACCACCATGGTGTTGCCCGCATCGACCAACTGGCGCAACACCTTGAGCAGCAAATCGATGTCGGCGAAATGCAAACCCGTGGTGGGTTCGTCCAAGATGTAGAGGGTGCGGCCCGTGTCTCGACGTGACAATTCCAAGGCCAGCTTGACGCGCTGCGCCTCGCCACCAGAGAGCGTGGTCGCCGCTTGGCCCAAGCGGATGTAACCCAGGCCCACGTCCATCAAGGTTTGCAGCTTGCGCGCCAGCGCTGGCACCGCGCCGAAAAACGCCAAGGCGTCTTCCACCGTCATGTTCAGGATTTGCGCGATGTTTTGGCCCTTGTATTGCACTTCCAAGGTCTCGCGGTTGTAGCGTTGGCCATTGCATATGTCGCATGGCACATAGACATCGGGCAAAAAGTGCATCTCCACCTTCACCATGCCGTCGCCTTGGCAAGCCGAGCAACGCCCGCCTTCGACATTGAACGAAAACCGCCCCGGGCCATAACCGCGCTCGCGCGCCATGGGCACCTCGGCCATCAGGTCGCGCAAGGGTGAGAACAGGCCGGTGTAGGTGGCCGGGTTGGAGCGCGGGGTGCGGCCGATCGGCGACTGGTCGACATTGATCACCTTGTCGAAGTTGTAAAGACCCAAGATGTCGTCGTGTTCGGCGGGTTCTTCGTGGGCGCGGTGGATTTGCTTGGCGGCCGCGGCGTACAAGGTGTCATTCACCAAGGTGGATTTGCCCGAGCCCGACACGCCGGTGACACAGGTGAACAAGCCCACGGGAAACTCGGCGCTGACGTTTTGCAGGTTGTGGCCGCGCGCACCTTGGATCGTGATCGCTTGTTTGGCACGGCTGTCCACCGGGGCAGCAGGCAGGGCACCGAACACGTTTTTCACAGGTGCGGCTGGCGCGATCAGGGGCTGCTGATACTGCCAGGGGCGGCGTTGTGTCGGCACCTCGATGCGCAAAGCTCCCGCCATGTATCGGCCGGTCAGCGAGGCCGGGTTGGTTTCGATCTCAGCCGGTGTGCCTTGCGCCATCACGCGGCCGCCGTGGACACCCGCGCCGGGGCCCATGTCCAGGCAATGGTCGGCGGCGCGGATCATGTCCTCGTCGTGCTCGACCACCAACACGCTGTTGCCAATGTCGCGCAGGTGTTTCAAGGTGTCGATCAAGCGGTCGTTGTCGCGCTGGTGCAAACCGATGCTGGGCTCGTCCAGCACATACATCACACCGGTCAGGCCGGAGCCGATTTGCGAAGCCAAACGGATGCGCTGCGCCTCGCCACCCGACAAGGTGTCGGCGCTGCGCGACAGGCTCAGATAGGTCAGGCCCACGTCGTTCAAAAACTTCAGCCGGTTGGCGATTTCGCGGATCACCTTGTCGCCAATGTCGGCCTTGTTGCCTTGCAAGGTCAGGTTTTGAAAATACGCCTGGCATTCGGCCAAGGTGATGTGGCTGACGTCGTGCAAGGTGCGGGCTTGCAAGCCTTCGCCCAAACGCACGTTGCGCGCTTCGACGCGCAGCCTGGTGCCCTGGCAGTCCAAGCAAGGGCGGTGGCCGCGGTAGCGCGACAACTCTTCCCGCACCAAGGCCGAATCGGTGTCGTGGTAGCGGCGCGTCATGTTGGGCACGATGCCTTCAAACGCATGCAGCTTGCTGGTTTTGCGCCCGGCTTTGGCACCCGACTCCAGCACATAGCTGAACTTGATCTCTTCCTCGCCCGAACCAAACAACACCACCTGCTGCACCTGCTCGCTCAGGTTTTCAAACGGCGTTTCCAAATCAAAACCATAGTGCTTGGCCAGGCTTTGCAGCATGGCGAAGTAATAGGCGTTGCGCTTGTCCCAACCCTTGATGGCCCCACTGGCCAGACTCAAGCTGGGGAAAGCCACGATGCGTGCCGGGTCGAAAAAGCTTTGCTCGCCCAGGCCTTCGCAGGTGGGGCAAGCACCCAGCGGCGAGTTGAACGAGAACAAACGCGGCTCCAGCTCGCCAATGGCGTAGCTGCAATGCGTGCAGGCGAAACGGGCGTTGAACGCCTGCTCGACGCCACAGTCCATGTCCAGCACCAAGGCGCGGCCATCGCTCAGACGCAGCGCGGTTTCCAGGCTTTCGGCCAAGCGGGTCGCCATGTCGGGGCGCACTTTCAGGCGGTCCACCACGACGTCGATGTCGTGTTTTTCTTTTTTCTCGAGCGTGGGCAAATCGGCCAACTCGACCACTTGGCCGTCGATGCGAAAACGCACAAAGCCCTGCGCCTGCATTTGGGTGAACACCTCGGCGAATTCGCCCTTGCGCTCGCGCGCAACGGGCGCCATGACCATGATGCGGCATTCCTCAGGCATGGCCAACACCGCATCCACCATTTGCGCCACGCTGGAGGCCTGCAGCGGCACACCGTGTTCGGGGCAGTGCGGCGTGCCCGCGCGCGCGAACAACAAGCGCAGGTAGTCGTGGATCTCGGTGACCGTGCCAACGGTGGAGCGCGGGTTGTGGCTGGTGGCTTTTTGCTCGATGGCGATGGCGGGCGACAGGCCTTCGATCAGGTCGACATCGGGCTTGTCCATGCGCTGCAAAAACTGCCGCGCATAAGCCGAGAGGCTTTCCACATAACGGCGCTGGCCCTCGGCGTACAAGGTGTCAAAGGCCAAACTGGACTTGCCCGAACCCGACAAACCGGTGATCACCACGAGTTGGTTGCGCGGGATGTCGACGTCGATGTTTTTCAGGTTGTGGGTGCGCGCGCCGCGCACACTGATCTGGCCAAACGCACCCCGACCACCGAGGTGGTGGGTCAGGTAATTGGCGTCATTGGGTGAATTCACAGCTTTGCATTTCAAACGGGCAACCCGCCATCATAGTGAACCCGCTTATCCTTGGCTTCATGAACCCACCCCGCGCCCTGAGCTTGCAAGCTTTTCTGACCCTGTTGTTGATCGCCCTGATGATGTCGGGCAACCACATCGCCGCCCGTCTGGCCTTCAACAGCGGCATGGACGTGGCCACCGGTGTGGCATCGCGCAGCGGCGTCACCGCCATCGTGCTGGGGGTGATCATCTGGTGGGCGAAGGTGCCGTGGCGTGTCAACCGCCGACAAGCGCGGGCGCTGCTGTTCATCGGCCTGAACATCGGGGTGCAAAGCCAAATGCTGTATGCCGCGGTGGCGCGTTTGCCGGTGGCTTTGGCTCTGCTGGCGTTCAACACCTACCCGCTGTGGGCCACGCTGTGGGACCGGCTGATTTACAAACGCCGCCCCGAGCGCAGTGTGCTGCTGGCCATGCCGGTCATCCTGCTGGGGCTGGCGTTGGCGCTGGATGTGCTGGGGGCGGCTTCGGGCTTGGGTGCGCGCGACCAATGGGCCTTGATTGGTGAGGGCGTGGCTTTTGCCGTGGCCGGTGCGGCCAGCTTCGGTCTGGTGCTGGTCTGGACCCAACACGAAACCACAGGCCTGGACGGTCGGCTGCGCACCGGCATCACAGTGTTCTTGGCGGGCTCGGTCGCGCTGGCCACCATGGCCTGGCACGGCGGTCCACACTGGCCGCAAAGCCCCACCGGTTGGGCTGGTCTGGTGATGCTGACCCTGCTCTATGGCACGGCGTTCACCATCATGTTCACTGTGCTGCCCAAATTGGGCGCGGCGGGCAACTCGGCCATCATGAATGTCGAACCCGTGTTCGCTTTGGTGCTCGGTTGGGGCGTGCTGGGTCAAACCATCGCGCCGGTGCAAATCGTCGGCGCCTTGTTGGTGGTGGCGGTGGTGGTCAAGCTCGGGCTGCGCAAGGCGAGTTGATCGTCATCAACCCCTGACCACTTCGCGCCAGGCCTGCTCGGCCAGATCGGGGCTGAGGTCGTTCAGACAACGGGTGTGGCCCAGAGGGCAGTCCCGCTCGAAACACGGTGCGCAGTCCAAGGCCGGTTGGTACTGGTCTTGGGTTTTCAGCCACAGCACCCGTGCTTTGTCGTTCAGAGGCGGTGTGTGGACAGGACTGGACGAGCCAAACAAAGCGACTTGCGGCACGCCAAAGGCGGCTGCCACGTGCATCAATCCCGAGTCGTTGCTCACCACCGAATGCGCGGCAGCGATCAAGGCCATGGCCTCGCTCAGGCTGGTTTGACCGGCCAAGCTGCGCGATCGGCGCTGGGCAGCCGGGCTCATCAAGCGCAGGATGTCATCACATGCCGACGCTTCTTTGGCCGAGCCCAACCACACCACCGGCAGATCGATGCGCTCGGCCAAGGCGGCAAAGTGCGCCAGCGGCCAGCGCTTGGCAGGCCCGTACTCGGCACCGGGGGCCATCACCACATAGGCACCGGTGGCCAATTGGTGCGCCGCCAAACTGGCTTTGAGCTGTTCCACCGGCAGGTCCAAGCGCGGCACCACGGGCGCGCTCGCGTCGCCAGCCAAGGCCAGGTAATGCGCCACCATGGACAGACGGCTGTGCTTGGGCGGGTTGGGCAGGCGCTCGCTCAGCAACAGCCAGCGCGATTCACCGTGGTAGCCAATGCGTTGTTCGATGCCGGCCCACCAAGGCAACAAAGCGCTTTTGATCGAGTTGGGGCAGACATAGGCCTTGTCGAATCGGCCCTGCAACTGCTGCGCCAGCGCACGTCGGGCCGACCACTGCAAACCACCGTGTTGAAACGGCCAATCCAACACCTCGGCCACGGCTGGCATGGCGCGGTAAATCGGTGCGACCCAAGGCAAAGCCCCCACGGTGAGGCGTTCGCCACGCGCGGCCAAGCGGCGCATCAGGGGTTCGGACATGACCGCATCGCCAATCCACTGCGGCGCAATCACCAGGCTGGCGGTCATAAGTAATCGGGGTCAGATCCCAATTAATGAGAAGCCAGGTGCTCGCCCGCTTTCAGGCGGTACTCGGTGCTGCAATAGGGGCACTTGGCATGGCCTTCGTGCGACAGGTCGAGGAACACCTTGGGATGGGTGTTCCACACTTGCATGTCCGCCTTGGGGTTGGGACAAAACACGCCGCCGTGGCTGTTGAGTTCTTTGGCGAGCAACTCGATGGTTTTCATGTCAAACCTTGGTCAGCCAGTGGGCGTATTGGGGGTTGCGGCCGTTGACGATGTCAAAGAACGCGGTTTGGATTTTTTCGGTGATCGGGCCGCGGCTGCCGATGCCAATCTCGACGCGGTCGAGTTCGCGAATCGGTGTGACTTCTGCCGCCGTGCCGGTGAAGAAGGCCTCGTCGGCGATGTACACCTCGTCGCGGGTGATGCGCTTTTGCACGATCTCCAGGCCCAGGTCTTTGGCGATGTGGAACACGGTGTTGCGGGTGATGCCGTTCAAGGCGCCAGCCGACAAATCGGGGGTGTAGATGACGCCGCCCTTGACGATGAACAGGTTTTCACCGGCGCCCTCGGACACAAAACCGGAAGCGTCGAGCAACATGGCCTCGTCGTAACCATCGTCCAGTGCTTCCATGTTGGCCAAGATGGAGTTGGTGTAGTTGCTCACCGCCTTGGCCTGGGTCATGGTGATGTTGACATGGTGGCGGGTGTAGCTGGAGGTTTTCACGCGGATGCCGCGCTTCATGCCGTCTTCACCAAGGTATGCGCCCCAGGTCCAGGCAGCCACCATCAGGTGCACTTGGTTGCCCTTGGGCGACACGCCCAGCTTTTGCGAGCCCAACCAAGTGAGCGGACGGATATAACCACTTTGCAGCTTGTTTTCACGCACCACGGTGCGTTGCGCCTCGTTCACTTGCTCAGGCGTGAACGGGATTTTCATGCGCAAAATTTTGGCGCTGTTGAACAATCGCTCGGTGTGTTCTTGCAGCCGAAAGATGGCCGTGCCTTGGGCCGTGTGGTAGGCGCGCACACCCTCGAAAGCGCCGCAACCATAGTGCAAGGTGTGGCTGAGCACATGGATCTTCGCGTCGCGCCAATCGACCAGCTCGCCATCCATCCAAATCTTGCCGTCACGGTCATGCATCGGGGGGGGCAGGGCGCTCATGGGATTCCTTTATTCGGGGTCTGCTGGTTGAAGGGGTGCGATTTTACGTTGCCGCCATGTCGTTGGGCTGATCGGCGGCCCGATGCAATTGCCATTCGGTCAACCGCCCCTCGGCAAAATGGCATTGCACCCGATCACCCGCTTCGTCCTGCCAGGCAAACACCTCGGGTTGCGCCTGGGGTTCGGATTGCAATTGGCCCAAGCTGCCGCTCAAACCAATCACTTGCAACAAGCGCAAGCCGGGGTGCAACTGCGCGTGGAACATGACCGCGTTGGTGACCACGCTCACGGGCTGGGCCGAAGCGCGCTCCATGGTTTGCATCAGGCGATGGGTGTGCTGCAACAACCAAAAGACGATCCCGCTGGACACCAACGAGAAGCCCCACCAGCCGAACGCGCGAAACGACAACAGCAACAGGCCAGCCAGGCCCAGCGGGATGAGGAGTTTGCGCCAATTCATCCATTCATTTTGGCACCAGCGCCGTCCGGGCATTGAACTCGCCTTTGGCCGCGTTTTGGTGGCAAGTCACACAAGACGATCCTTGGCGGACCGAGGGCTTTTTCCACACGGATGCAGGCAGCTTGCTGGAGGCGCGGTGGGTTTTTTGCCACCACACCGATTGGGTGATGCGGTTTTGGGGCGGTGCTTCATCGACGGCGGCGAAAGTGCCGGCGTGGGCTTGCAGCCAATTTGAAATCTCGATTTGGGTGTCGACATTGATCATCACCTGGCTGGTGAAGTGCGGGGGCATGTCCTCCATCAGTTTTTTCCAAGAAGCCGCTGGCAACAGGCCTGGCGGGTAGGCGAAGTGGCAGACATTGCATTGCTGGGTGTAGGGCGTGAACGCGGGGATGGGCACGCTCACCTGCGCCTGCGCGGCCAAGCCGAACAGGCCCATGGCCCCTGCAAGTACTTTGGTTACTGGGTGTTTCATGCGTCTCCTCCTGAATGGATTTCATTGTGAGGAGTTTGGCTGCAGGCGTTGTTGATGCAGCGCAAAGAAAGTGTTTCAGTCGAGTTAGCGCAACACCGCCACCGCCTCGTCGACCCGCTCGACCGCATGGATGGTCAGGCCTTCAATCGGTTTTTTGGGTGCATTGGCTTTCGGAATCAGGGCCACGCTGAAACCCAGTTTGGCGGCTTCTTTCAATCGCTCTTGGCCGCGCGGTGCAGGCCGCACCTCGCCCGCCAAACCGACCTCGCCAAACGCCAAAAACCCCCGCGGCAGTGGCTTGCCGCGCAAGCTGCTTTGGATGGCCAGCATCACCGCCAAATCGGCGGCGGGTTCGCTGATGCGCACCCCGCCCACGGCGTTGACAAACACGTCTTGGTCCATGCAAGCGACACCCGCGTGGCGGTGCAACACCGCCAACAGCATGGCCAAGCGGTCGCGGTCCAAACCCACGCTCAAGCGGCGCGGGCTCGGGCCGCCACTGTCGACCAGCGCCTGGATTTCCACCAGCAAAGGCCGTGTGCCTTCCAGCGTCACCATGACGCAACTGCCCGGCACCGGTTCTGAATGCTGGCTCAGGAAAATCGCGCTGGGGTTGCTAACCCCTTTCAGGCCTTTTTCGGTCATGGCGAAGACGCCGATTTCATTGACCGCGCCAAAACGGTTTTTGATGGCCCGCACCAAGCGGTAACTGGAATGCGTGTCGCCCTCAAAGTACAGCACCGTGTCCACCATGTGCTCGAGCACACGCGGCCCGGCCAAGGCACCCTCTTTGGTGACGTGGCCGACCAAGACCACGGTGGTGCCGCTGGACTTGGCCAAGCGGGTCAGGTGCGCCGCACACTCGCGCACCTGCGCCACCGAGCCCGGCGCACTGGTGAGTTGATCGGAGTAAACGGTTTGGATCGAGTCGATCACCGCCACTTGCGGCGACTGCGCTTGCAGCGTGGCGATGATTTTTTCAAGTTGGGTTTCGGCCAACACATGCACCTGGCTGTTGTCCAGGCCCAAACGACGCGCCCTGAGCGCGACTTGCGCGCCCGACTCTTCACCGGTGACGTACAAAGTGCTTTGGCCGCTGCGCTGCAAACCGTCCAAGGCCTGCAACAACAAAGTGGACTTGCCAATGCCCGGGTCGCCACCGATCAGCACCACACCGCCTTCGACCATGCCACCGCCCAACACGCGGTCGAGTTCGTCTTGCCCGGTGGGGGTGCGCTGCATGTCTTGCGCTTCGATGGCGCTCAAGGCCATGACCGCCGATGCGGGTGCCAAACCGGCGCGCTCGCTGTAACGGTTTTTGCTGGCACCGCTGTCGCTGACCACCGACTCGACCAAGGTGTTCCAAGCGCCGCAATGCGGGCATTTGCCCAGCCATTTGGGACTGGTGCCGCCACATTCGCTGCAACTGAAAAGGGTTTTGTCTTTGGCCATGCGGGGATGATACGGGTGGGGCCATGGGCGACAATGCGCGCTGTTCACCTGTGACCACTCGCCTTGTCTGACACCACCTCCCCCACTGTTGCCCCGCCAGCGCGCATGACGCCCGACGAGCGCCGTTCGGCTTTTTCCTTGGCCAGCATTTACGCCCTGCGCATGTTGGGGCTGTTCATGGTGATGCCGGTGTTCATGCTTGAAGCCCAACGCTACCAAGGCGGTGCTGATTTGTCGGATGTGGGCATGGCCATGGGCGTCTATGGCCTGGTGCAAGCGCTGTTGCAAATCCCGTTTGGCATGGCGGCCGATCGGGTCGGGCGCAAACGCGTCATCTACATCGGCTTGGGCCTGCTCGCCTTGGGCAGCTTGGTCGGGGCACTGGCCACCAGCGTCACCGGCTTGGCCGTGGGCCGCGCTTTGCAAGGGGGCGGCGCGATTTCTGCGGCAGTGACGGCCTTGCTGGCCGACCAAACCCGTGACGAGGTGCGCACCAAAGGCACGGCCATGGTGGGTGCCAGCATCGGTCTGATGTTCGCGCTGTCGCTGGTGCTCGGACCGGTGCTGTCGGCCTGGGGCGGCTTGCCAGCGATTTTTGGCGTCACTTTGTTGTTGGCCGTCGCGGGTGTGTTGATCGTGCGTTTTTGGACACCGCCAGAACCGCCCCTGCCCGACCCGGGCGCGGCCAAGCACAGCTTGTGGGGCTTGCTGGTGCACCCCGATTTGATCCGATTGAACTTTGGCGTGTTTGCCCTGTATGCGGTGCAACTGGCGTCTTGGGTGGCGATTCCCGCGCTGTTGATCCAGGCCGGTGTGGCGAGCGCCGACCACGGCTGGGTGTATTTGCCCGCCGTGTTGTTGTCTTTTGTCGTGATGGGCGTCACCTTGTTCCCGATGGAGCGTCGTGGTCGGTTGCGCCCGCTGTTTTTGGGTTGCATCGTGCTGGTGATGCTGGTGCAGGCCACTTGGGGGTTCATGTCCTTGGGGCTGCCTCAGCTGTGGCTGTTGGTGCTGCTGCTGTTCTTGTTTTTCTGTGGCTTCAATGTGCTGGAGGCCAGCCAACCGAGTTTGGCGTCTCGGCTGGCACCGCTGGGCTCGCGCGGTGCCGCCCTGGGGGTGTACAACACCTTGCAATCGCTGGGCATCTTTGCCGGCGGCGCGGTTGGTGGCCTGTTGCTCAAACGGGTCGGGGCGGTGGGGGTGTTCGGGGCCAGCACGGCCTTGATGCTGGTTTGGTTGTTGGTGGCCTGGGGCACCCGCTATGTGCGTCCATCACCCAACAGCGCAGGCACAGCGCACTGAAGCCGACGCGGGCGCCGAAAGCGGTTCTCGCATAATCAGATCATTCTTTACCCAATGCAACCAAGAGGAACACCATGGCATCCGTGAACAAAGTCATTTTGATGGGCAATTGCGGGCGCGACCCCGAGGTGCGTTACCTGCCCAGCGGCCAAGCGGTGGCCAATGTGTCCATCGCCACCTCCACCCGCCGCAAAGACAAAAACAGCGGCGAGATGGTGGAAGACACCCAATGGCACCGCATCACTTTTTACGACCGCCTGGCTGAAATTGCGGGCGAGTACGTCAAGAAAGGCCGTCCTATTTATGTGGAAGGCCGCTTGAAATACGGTTCGTACACCGACAAAACCACCGGCCAAGAAAAAGCCACGGTGGACATCATCGCCACCGAATTGCAACTCCTGGGCGGCCGTGAAGGCATGGGCGCCCCCTCGGATGACGGTGGCAGCCGCGCCCCACGCAGCGCAGCACCTGCCAGCGCGCCGCGCGCACCCGCCGCTGCGCCCGCGCGCGGTGGCTTTGACGACATGGACGACGACATCCCGTTCTGATCGACCACTTCGCTTTTCAACCTTTCCTTCACGCCCTGTAATACAGCGCCTGCACCACATGCCCTGGCTCGATGCGCGGGGCCTCGGCCAAATCGGCAATGGTTTGCGCCAGCCGCAGGCTGCGGTACACCACCCGCGCCGACCAGCCATGTTGGTGCGCGGCCCGCTGCAAATGCGTTTGCGCCTCGTCGCTGATCGGCAATTGCTGCACCTGGGCGGCGCTCAAGGCTTGGTTGGTGACGCCTTGGCGGCGCAGGGCGCGCGCATGGGCGGCTTGGCACCGCGCTTGCACCTGAGCCGTGGTCTCTGATGGCTGCGCTTGCAACAGCACCTCGGGCGGCAAGGCCGGTACTTGCACCTGCATGTCGATGCGGTCCATCAAGGGCCCGCTGATGCGGGCTTGGTAACGGCGCACCTGCTCAGGTGCGCAACTGCAAGTTGGTTGCACCGCGCCCAAATAACCGCAGGGACAGGGGTTCATGGCGGCCACCAGCTGAAACCGCGCCTCAAACACCACGTGGTGACGCGCCCGCGCCAGCGACACCCGTCCGGTCTCCAGGGGCTCGCGCAATGCCTCCAACGCTTGACGCGAAAACTCGGGCAGCTCGTCCAAAAACAACACCCCGTGATGCGCCAGTGAAATCTCGCCGGGGCGCGGTGGCGCGCCACCACCCACCAAGGCCGCCATGGTGGCGCTGTGGTGTGGTTGCCTGAACGCGGGCTGGCCCCAGCGACCCGGCTCAAACTGCCCGACCAAGCTCAGCATGGCCGCCGAGGCCAAGGCTTGGTCTTGCGATTGCCGCGGCAACAAACCCACCAAACGCTGGGCCAGCATGGACTTGCCACTGCCGGGCGGCCCCACCATCAGCAGGCTGTGGCCACCCGCCGCCGCGATTTCCAAGGCGCGTTTGGCACCGGCTTGACCGCGCACCTCTTGCAAATCGGGGCCACCCGCGGGGCTGCGCATGGCGGGGGTGCACGAACTCAGACGGGTCCAGCCCTCGCCCGCTTCCGCTCTGGCGTCCGCGCCCAAGGCCTGCACCACATCGCGCAAATGCTGGGCCCGGTAGACCCGCGCCTCGGGCATGAGGGCGGCTTCTTCAGCGCTGTGTGGGGGCAGCACCCAATGCCACGGCGCGCTGTCGGCAGTTGGCATGGCCAGGCACATGGCCAAAGCGCCACGCACCGCCCGCAGCTCGCCTGAGAGCGACAACTCGCCAGCGAACACATACGGGGTCAGGGCTTGGGGCTCGAGCAAACCACTCGCCGCCAAGATGCCGATGGCGATGGGCAGGTCGAAGCGCCCCGAGTCTTTGGGCAGGTCGGCCGGGGCCAGGTTGACCGTGATGCGTTTGTTGGACGGGAATTCCAGGCCGCTGTTTTGAATCGCCGATCGCACCCGCTCGCGCGACTCGCGCACCTCGGTGTCGGCCAAGCCCACCAGGCTGAAGCTGGGCAGGCCATTGGCCAAATGCACCTCCACGGTGACCCGGGCCGCGCCCAGCCCCACGACCGCACAACTGTGCACCTGCGCAAACCCCATGCATCGCCTCCCGAGAAATGACTGCGCCCCACAAGGGTGCGTTTTGAGCCACTGTTATGCACTGCCGTGGTGCGCTCGGGGTGGCCCTGCCCCGGCAACGCCCATCGGTCGTGCAAAAAAGACCAAGAAGTGTGCTTGGCACAGAGACTGCTAAGAGGTATTTGCACTGCGTGTTTTTGAACGTCCTGCTTTCAATGACGCACGCAGACCCATGACCCAAGGAGAACCCATGAAACTGATCACGGCCATCATCAAACCCTTCAAGCTCGACGAGGTGCGCGAAGCCTTGTCGGCCATCGGGGTGCAAGGCATCACCGTCACCGAAGTCAAAGGCTTTGGTCGACAAAAAGGCCACACCGAGCTCTACCGCGGTGCGGAATACGTGGTGGACTTTCTGCCCAAAGTGAAGATCGAGGCTGCGGTGGCTGCCGCCCTGGTCGAACCCGCTATTGAAGCCATTGAAAACGCAGCCCGCACCGGCAAGATCGGCGACGGCAAGATTTTCGTCAGCAGCCTGGAACAAGTGGTGCGTATCCGCACTGGCGAAACCGGCACTGAGGCCATTTAATTCTTTCGACAAGGACATCCATCATGAAAAAACTACTTGCCACCCTGGCCTTGGGCTTGGGCCTGGTGTTCGCCTCAGGCGTCACCATGGCGGAAGACGCGCCCGCCAAACCTGCGGCTGAAGCCACAGCCCCCGCGCCTGCAGCCGCCGCTGCTGCCCCTGCAGCCCCCGCAGAAGCAGCACCTGCTGTCGCAGCCCCGGTGCCCAACAAAGGCGACACCGCTTGGATGACGGTCGCCACCGTGTTGGTCATTCTCATGACCATCCCTGGCCTGGCCCTGTTCTATGGCGGCCTGGTCCGCTCCAAAAACATGCTGTCGGTGTTGATGCAGGTGTTTGTCGTCAGTGCGCTGATTTATGTGTTGTGGGTGTTGTACGGCTACTCGCTGGCCTTCACCCCCGGCAACCCGTTCATCGGCTCGACCGACAAGTTGTTCTTCAAGGGCATCACGGTCGACTCGGTGGCCGCCACCTTCAGCAAAGGCGTGGTCATTCCCGAGTTCACCTTCGCGGCCTTCCAAGCCACTTTCGCCGCCATCACTTGCGCCTTGATCGTCGGTGCATTCGCCGAGCGCATCAAGTTCTCTGCCGTGCTGGCTTTCTGCGCCCTGTGGTTCACGTTCAGCTACTTGCCCGTGGCCCACATGGTTTGGTATTGGGACGGTCCTGACGCGATCAGCGACGCCGCATCGTTGGACAAAGTCACCGCTGCAGCCGGTTGGTTGTGGGCCAAGGGCGCGCTCGACTTCGCAGGCGGCACCGTGGTGCACATCAACGCCGCTGTCGCTGGTTTGGTGGGTGCCTACATGGTGGGCAAGCGCGTGGGTTATGGCAAAGAGTCCATGACCCCTCACAGCCTGACATTGACCATGGTCGGTGCCGCGCTGTTGTGGGTGGGTTGGTTCGGTTTCAACGCCGGCTCCAACCTGGAAGCCAACGGTTTGACCGCCCTGGCCTTCGTCAACACCTTGGTCGCCACTGCCGCCGCCACTTTGGCCTGGATCACCGGTGAAGCCCTGGGCAAAGGCAAAGCCTCGATGTTGGGCGCGGCCTCTGGCGCGGTGGCAGGCCTGGTGGCCATCACCCCCGCTTGCGGATTCGTCGGCCCTGCTGGCGCGATCATCATCGGTTTGATCGCAGGCTTTGCTTGCTTGTGGGGTGTCAACGGCTTGAAACGCATGCTCGGTGCGGACGACAGCTTGGACGTGTTCGGTGTGCACGGTGTCGGCGGGATCGTCGGCGCCTTGTTGACCGGCGTGTTCGCAGCACCCTCACTCGGCGGTACAGGTGTCTATGACTATGTGGCCAATGCAGCCAACCCCGACTTCTCGATCGGCGCCCAAGTGTGGATCCAAGCGCAAGCTGTGATCACCACCATCGTCTGGTCTGCCGTGGTGTCTGTGATCGCCTACAAACTGGTCGACATCGTCTTGGGCCTGCGTGTCAGCGAAGAAGACGAGCGCGAAGGTTTGGACATCAGCTCACACGGCGAGACGGCTTACAACCGCTGATCACAATACCTACAAACACAACTGACAAAGCTCACAACCACCTGGTGCCAACCAGGTGGTTTTTTTTCGTCTGTCTGAATGCTTGAAAAAACATCTGGCCAGTGAAACTTTTTGCAAGCCTTGAACGAATTGAAGCGCTGGTGACGTCCATGTCAAGCCCCTCAACTGTTTCAAGGAGATTCCAGATGAACCCCGTTCACCCTTCGTACCAAGCCGCTTTGGCATGGGCCCTGGGCGCCGCCCTGAGCATGGCCGCCACTGGCGTGCAGGCCAAAGACGCCAACACCGAAAAATGCTTTGGCGTGGCCTTGAAAGGGCAAAACGACTGCGCCGCCGGCGCAGGCACCACTTGCGCGGGCAGTTCCGCCAAAGACCACCAAGCGAATGCCTGGAAGCTGGTGCCCAACGGCACCTGTGAAAAAACCGCCTCCATGACCTCGCCCACGGGCTTTGGCCAGTTGAAAGAATTCAAACCCAAAAAGGGCTGATGGCCGTGGCATTGCCAGTAGGCGTGGGCATCGGCCTCAAGACCGCTTATGTGGGCGCGGTGCTGGAAACACCCACAGACGCTTTGGCCTTTGTCGAGGTGCATGCGGAAAACTACCTGGTGGCGGGGGGGCCGTTTCACCGCCATTTGCAAGCGGTGCGCGCCCACATGCCCTTGTCGCTGCATGGCGTGGGCTTGTCTTTGGGCGGGCGCGAGCCCTTGGACCGCCAACACCTGGCCGATCTGCGCGGTTTGATCGACCGCTACCAGCCCGCGCAGTTTTCAGAGCACCTGGCCTGGTCCACACACAAGGGCTTGTACCTGCCCGATTTGCTGCCACTGGCTTACAACGACAGCACATTGGCCACGGTCTGCGCCCATGTGGATCAAGCGCAAGAAGCCCTCGGTCTGCGCTTGCTGCTGGAGAACCCGGCCACTTACATCGCATTTGAAGCCAGCGAACACGCGGAAGCTGATTTTTTGAGCGAGGTGGTGCGACGCACCGGCTGTGGCTTCCTGCTGGATGTCAGCAACGCGGTGGTGTCTTGCACCAACCACCAACGCGATTTGCACCGCTATTTGCAAGCCCTGCCCTTGCACGCCGTGGGGCACATCCATCTGGCAGGCTACGCCAGCGATCAAGACAGCTTGGGTGACACCTTGCTGATCGACAGCCACGACGCGCCGATTGCCGACCAGGTTTGGCAAGCCTATGCATGGGTGCTGGCCCGCACCGGTGCAGTGCCCACCTTGATCGAACGCGACCAACACCTGCCACCTTTTGCCTTGCTGATGCAAGAAGTGCAAACCGCGCAAACCTGTCTGGCGGCGCTGTGAAGTCACAGCCTGTGAACGACACGAAACCACCCCGGCCGGGTCGGACGGTTGAAGCGGCTGCATCGTCCTGGCTGCGCGCTTTGCAAGACAGCGAGGCCCCGATCCCCAAGGGGCTGTACGCCGCCAACGGCTCGTCGGTGGCGCAACGTTTTGGCGTCTACCGCAACAATGTGCTGAGTGCCTGCGTCAATGCTTTGGCCGACACCTTCCCGGTCTGCCAAGCCATGGTGGGCGAAGATTTTTTTCACGCCATGGCGTTGGTCTTTGCCCAGCAACATGTACCGCGCAACAGGCGCATGGCGTTTTATGGGGAAGACTTTGCCGGGTTTATCCACCACTTTGGACCGGCGCAGTCGGTCCCTTGTTTGAGTGACTTGGCCTGGCTGGAAATGGCCCGTGTG